>CAZCPL010000015.1:0-46781 GCA_964500255.1 uncultured Solibacteraceae bacterium
GCGTTGCGGGCACTGTCGGTTTGACGATGGCGGGAATTCTCGGCGCGGATCCGCAGAGATCGTATCGCTACGCCATCGAACTCGGCATCGCGATGCAAATGACCAACATCGCGCGGGATGTGATGGAAGACGCCCGACACGGTCGACGCTATCTTCCGGCTTGCTGGGTCGGCAACCTCACCGCGTCTGAGATCGCCAAGGGCGGATGCCGTGATGTCGTCGCGTCAGCAGTAGCTCGTTTGCTTGAACTGGCCGACGGTTATTATGGGAGCGCCGCACTGGGTTTTCACTGGATTCCGAAGCCGTGCCGCCGGTCGATCCGGATCGCCGCCGCGGTCTATCGGGAAATTGGGGTGGTGATTCGCCACAGAAACTTCGATTGGTGGCGCACACGGGCCTATGTGAGGTTTCCCTCCAAGATCCGGATCGCTGTCGGTGCCTGCCTTGGCACCACGACTCTCGAACGGTTGCCGTTCGCGGCCGACATCCGCGATTTGCGCCGGATCCTCGCCGGGATGCCCGGCATCCCATGAATCATGCCGACCTGATCGTTCTCGGCGGTGGTTGTGCGGGGCTTAGTCTGGCGAGCCATCTTGCTCTCAGGTGGAAACAGAAGCGCGTGGTCGTCTTCGAAGCGCGCAAGAACTACTTTGAAGATCGCACCTGGTGCGGCTGGCGAATCGCCCCTCACTTGTTCGATGACTGCGCATCCGCCGAATGGAATCGCTGGCGTTTGGTGACGCCGCTTGGCGACTTTGAACGCAGAAGCGAAGCTTACCCGTATCAGCGAATCGGGTCAGGCGAATTCTATCGAAAAGCTTGCGAGCTGATCCGCGAGAACGACGCCGACTCGATCCGAATGGGCGTTGACGTGGAGGACGTCGCCGAGCGGGACGACGCAGTGACCGTTTGTCTCTCGAACGGTGAAGCGTGGGATGCGCCTTATGTTGTCGATACCCGGCCGCAGACGAGAACGCTCGGGTGGCCCTGGATGTGGCAGAACTTCGTTGGCTACGTTGTGCGCATCGAGCAGGGACAACCGTTCGGCGACGTCCCGACCTTAATGGATTTTCAAACGGCTGGCGCGGGCTGCATCCAGTTCATGTACATCATCCCCCTTCGGGACAATTCGTACCTCTGCGAATGGACTCGCTTTTCACTTGTGCCGGATGAGCAGGCTGAGATCGAGTCGGAACTCATGCAATGGATCAAGACGCGGATCCCAGGGAGTTGGACCTTGGCCGGCCGCGAGGCTGGGTCGCTGCCAATGGCGCCTCCGCTCAAGAACTCAGGCGGGCCGCGGGTCATTCCAGGTGGCACGCGAGGCGGCAGCATGCGCGCCGCAACCGGCTATGCGTTTCATTCCATCCAGCGCTGGGCAGAGGCCTGCGCGATGTCGATCGAGGCTGGCAACGCACCCATCGCACCGGCTCGCAATCGTGTGCTTGAGGCCATGGACCGCCTGTTTCTGAGTGTTTTGCGCGAGAGGCCGGCCGAGGCGGCCGCACTCTTTGGACGGCTGTTTTACAAATGCGATCCGGATCCCCTCATCCGCTTCCTGGCTGGCGTGCCGCGCGTCGGCGATTTTTGGCCCGTTGTCAACGCGCTGCCCAAGCGGCGCTTTCTGCGGGCGCTTCCGGCATTGTCCAGGGCGGATTTTTCCAGCAACGGTGCGCTCAGTTGATACGATTCGCCGAGCAATACTACAGCCAAGTGTTTCTGTTCGTCACTGCTTTTCTGCTGGTGGAATCACTGCGGAGTGCGGATTCCGGTTTCGTGATTCCAGTTTTGGTTCTTGGCGTCGTGCTGCTCGGCTTTCCGCATGGCGCGCTGGATCCGCTCGTGGCCGTCCGGGCCTTGGGGTCGTGGCGCTACTTCAGCGTGCCTGCCTTCGCCGCGGCATATCTGGCGATCGGAGCCCTCTATGGGTCGCTGTGGTGGATGTGGCCGGAGCCGTGTCTCGCCATCTTTCTGGCGATCTCGGCTTTTCATTTCGGCGGAGACTGGCAAGCGCGCGGTGCGTGGTGGACACGTTTTGCCTACGGTTCGGCGATTGTCACTCTTCCCGCGCTGCTGCATTCTCCAGAGGTATCGAGGATTTACTTTGCACTCGGAGTGAAAGAGACAGGGACGATCCTTTCGATCTCCCAATGGATCGCCGTCGTAGCGGCGGTGCTTGGTCTATTGGCGGCAGCCATGCAGTGGCGAGAGCGAAGTGCGGATTTTTTCGAGTTCGTGGCAATCACACTCGGGGCGGCGTTACTCGAGCCACTGCTCTTCTTTACCAGCTACTTCTGCCTTCTCCACAGCCCGCGCCATTTGTTGGATACCTGCAGATCGACGGGGCTGCGAACAGCACGCGCCTTAACTTCGGCCGTACTTCCGGCGCTAGCCACAACTCTCGCAATCGGAGCCATCGTCTGGTTCGCGATGCTTCCTGGTAAAGGCGATGAGAATATCCTGCGGCTTGTCTTCGTTGGTCTGGCCTCACTCACGTTGCCGCACATGATGCTGCAAGAGATTGCGAAGAGACGCCACCTCTAATTAACCGGTGCCCCAAGGTTCGGGGCAAGTTCGATCGCCTTGCGATAGTGCCGCTCAGCCTCCATCCGGTTCCTGTCTTGCGAGCGCGCCCAATGCATTCCCCGGAATAAAGGCTCATTCGGTCGAGTTTGAGCGCCCGAATCCAGGCCACGATTCGACATCGCTTCCAACACCGGCATCAGCGAGGCGTCCGAAATGTGGGCCGCAGCCCCCACCGCTTCCCCCTGCGTGACTTTGTCCACCGCGTTGACGTGGTAGAGCCCCTTCACATCCGGGCCTTGCCTGCGGATCCGGCTTGCGGCGATCTCCGATCGCCACCTGCTTGGGGCGGGTCGGCTGAAACACCGTCTTCTTGATACGGTAGGCCCGGCTCCTCCTCAACCTGTACAGGTGCCCCTGCCAGATAAAAGTCCAAGGAACCGGTTTGCAGGCCGCTGCGTAGTGTAGGCATGACTGTCACTCTCGCAGCGGCTTTCGTTTGTTTGTTGGGCGTGGATCAGGACGCCCTTGCCATCATGGAGAAGATGGCGGCGAAGTTGGAAGCGTCGGTGGACGCTCGTCGGCAGTATGTTTATCGGCAGCGCGTGACCGCGAAACTGGTGCGTACGAACGGGCAGATCGCGCGGGCAGAGAAGCGGGAGTACACGGCGGCTCCGGGTCCGGAACGGACGGAGAAGACGCTGGTGTCACTTGCCGGTGAGTATCACAAGAGCAAGAAAGAGATCATCCGCTATGACAAGCCGGGCTTTGAAAAGGGCGGCATGGATCTCGACGGCGGATTGATGAAAGGTCTCATCGACGATCTCGCCAATAGCGAGAAGTCGAAGGATGGCATTCCTCACTCGGTGTTTCCGTTTCGCGCCAAAGACCTGCCGGGCTTCCGTTTCACCTATGTAGGCGAGACCGAAGTAAAGGGTCGCAAGGCGCATCGCATTGCCTTCGAGCCGGTCGTGAAGAGATCCGATTGTCTGAACTTTGGCGACGATGACGACGCCAACGACGCCAACGATGGCGATTGTCAGTCGCGCCCCTGGAAAGGCGAAGTAGTTGTGGATGCGGAAGAGTTTCAGCCGGTCCGTATCTTTACCGATCTCACCTTCAAAATGCCCTGGGGCGTGAAGGTGTTTCTGGGAACGAATATCCGCCAGACGGGGTTTTCGGTGAGCTATACGCGAGTGGCTCCAGAGGTGTGGTTTCCTGCGACATATGGCACGGAGTTCCGGCTCGACCTCTTCTTTGGATACAAGCGGGTGATCACATTGGCTCTGGATTCGTCCGACTTTCAGCGGACAGAGGCGAAGTCCGAGATCAAGTTCGATACCGCCGAAAAGCTGCCGTAAACCGTGCGTTCACTCGGCCCGCCCGCCAAAGTACACCAGCTTCCGGCATAGCGTTCGCGCTGATCTTCGGATGGCTTCCAACATTGATCGCCCAAGCCGTCGGCCCAATTGCGATTGATCGCACCGAGGGGTTCGCGAGATGTGTAGCCGCTAGCGCGATCGGGGCGGACAGGTGCACTGAGATCGCGCTCCGGATCGACGAAAACTGCACCTGGGATATGTCCTGCTTCGAAGGCGTCGGGTCCGGCGTTGGGTTTGCCCAACGTGAAGCGGGTCAGTCAGGTTGTGTCGAGCTGTAGCCATCTGCTAATCTCGATCTAGATTGGTAGATATGAGTACTGAACGCCACTTAGTCGAAACAGCTTATGACGCCACCGTGCGCACGGACATCGAACAGTTTCGCGCCATGGCGCAAACCTATACGGAAGGGCAACTAACGGACGATCAGTTCCGTCCGCATCGATTACGGCGAGGGATCTACACGCAGCGTCAACCGGGCGTACACATGATTCGCACCAAGGTTCCTGGCGGCATCGTGACCACCTCGCAGATGCGCCGACTCGCGGATGTTTCCGATGAGTTCGCGGCAGGCAAGGCGCATCTCACCACCCGCCAGAACGTACAGTATCACTTTATACCACTGCTGCAGGTTCCGGATTTGCTGCATCGTCTCGCGGATGTCCGCATGACAACGCGCGAGGCCTGCTACAACACGGTTCGCAATGTGACGGCGTGCCCTTATGCGGGTTTGATCGCCGATGAGCCGTTCGATGTCCGTCCGTATGCGCAGCGCACGGCGTTCGCGTTTCTTCACAAGGATATTGCGGACAATTTGCCGCGCAAGTTCAAGATTGCCTTCTCGGGTGGACACAACGATTCGGTGGCGACGGACATCAACGATCTCGGCCTGCGGGCGGTGATCCAGGATGGGCAGCGCGGGTTCCGGGTGACGATTGGCGGTGGATTAGGTCCGCTTCCGAACGAGCCTGCTCTGTATACCGAGTTCCTGCCGGTTGAGCGGATCGTGAACCTGACCGAGGCTGTGATCCGGGTGTTTGGCAAGCATGGCAATCGCGCGAACAAGAATAAGGCACGGTTGAAGTTTGTGCTCCGCGAGCGTGGTTTGGCTTGGGTGAAAGAACAGATCGATACCGAGTACGCGGACATTCTGCAGAATGGCGGCGTGGGTGCGCCGGACGCGATTCCCGATGGCTTCGGTGGTTTTGAGTTCGATCCCGTGGGACATTCGCGCAATCTGCCGGTATTGCAGCAGCCTATGGTTCCTGGGCCGGGCTTTGACGAGTGGCTGCGTACGAACATCGAGGCGCAGAAGGATGTGGCCTATGCGATTGCAACCGTGAAGGTGTCGCAGGGCAACCTGATTTCTTCGCAGATGCGCGGGTTGGCGGATATATCCGATCAGTTCGCCGATGGCCTGTTGCGGCTAACGATGAACCAGAACCTGATCATCGCGAACATCCCGGCAGCGAATATCGCGCGGGTGCATGCGGCGCTGCAGGGGATCGCGTTGGCCGATGCCGGCGCTCGAGAGATCGACGACGTGACCAACTGCCCTGGCGCGTATTCGTGCAATCTCGCTTTGACCAAGTCAATGAACCTGGGCGAGGCACTTGCGGGCTTTTTCGCGGCGGAGAGCGATGCGCTATCGCGCAAACTGCAGATCCACATCAGCGGCTGTCCGAATTCATGTGGCCAGCACTGGACGGGCGATTTCGGATTCTACGGCAACGCACGCAAGATCGACGGCAAGGAAGTTCCTTACTATCAGATGCTGCTCGGCGGTGGCTACGATGAGAACCGCGTGATGCGTTATGGGTTCGCGATTCAGAGTGTCCCTGCGCGGCTGGTTCCGACGGCGGTGCAGCGGGTGCTGGATCATTACAAGAGCGATCGCCAGGATGGTGAGACCTTCCGCCAGTATGTGACTCGCAACAAGGTCGAGCATTTCCGTGCGATGACGGCGGATTTGGCGAAGCCTGTGGAGTTGTTCCCGGAGATTTACCAGGATTGGGGCGATGACGAGAAGTTCTCGCTGAAGCTGGGACGCGGAGAGTGCGCGGCGTAAGATTCCGATTGGGGCAACTCTACAAATCGATTGATATCTGGCAGCGGAAGGGCGAACGAGAGATCGTTCGCTTTCGCTGTTTTCAGTCGTTGGAGACGGGGAAGTTCAGCGTCTAGAGTCAGGATCACTATCACGCGCCGTTCGAACAAAAAAGCAATGGAAGAGCTGGATCGCAATTTCATCGAACTGCTCGGTGATGGAGAGCCGTCAGAACGCCGCGAACACAACACCCTTCCAGAGGCAATCGACGCTTTTGTCAAGTCGTTCTCAGACTTCTGGTCAGAGGGCTGGGGTGCCAGCCGGGAATAGCTGCTTTTTACGGCAGCCATTGGATTCGATTCTGGAGATTGTCCGGAGTCCAAATGAGCCAAGCTAGAAAGATGCCCTCGATCGCCGCAGCAGTTGATCTTGTTGAGGGGATCAGCCGGAGAACGCCCTTGCGAATTGCCGGATGAACATCGGCGTCCGCCTGGATCTGAGCATCAAGCGATTTTGAGCGGTGCTGCTCGCTTCGCTTTTTCAAACCGTTCCAGCCATGTCCGGAGGCATCGGGTACCGTTCCTGAATCTCCACGAAAAGCCGGGCTTGCTCATTGAGATATTCTTCAATTTCGCTTGGAGTTTCCAAGATGAAGGTGATTGCCCCATAGACCTTGGTGAGGGATCCGAGGGCGGCGAAAGACGCCAAAAGATCCTCGGCGGACTCGCCGTTGCGGAAACCGTTTGCCAGAACATCCGGGCCGATTACATAGCTAGCCGCCGTTCCGGATCTCCACATAGTTGTTGGGCGCAATCATTGTCCGCTCAACCCTGTTCTACTCGACAATCATTTCGAACTTGCGTAGTGTTTCTGCGGGCTCGTTGTCATCGAAACGAGCGATGGCGGCTTTCTGCCGTCCGTTTTCAAGGATGACGCCATAGGGGGTGGAATCGAAGGGGAAGATCTTCTTCAGCCCATCGTTGTCGAGGCAGGTCAAGGCTTTCAATCCGGTGTCCTTCAGGAACGCGCCGGCGAACTGCTGTTGACGGGTGGGGATCGCGACGACTTTAGTGACTCCCCATTTCATCTTCGACATCTTGCGTGCGGCCTCGTCGCAGTGCATACATTCGGGATCGTAGAAGTAGAGAAAGATTCGGCCATGCTGCAGTGAGAACGGCTGTCCGTCAGCGGTGATGCTCGCTGGCGCTTCCGTGCCGGTGACACGCGCAGCAGCGACGCCATAACAGACACCCGCAAACACCGCGACCGCGCCCAGAACCACCGCCGCGCCGCGCAGGTTCTCCGAGGGGCGAGCCCACCATCCGGCGATTCCGGCGAGGACGAGCATAGCGAAATCGGAGATGAAGAATCCAGGGCCGACCGCGCGTTTCAGCAGTGGAAAGCAACTGCAATCCATATTCTTGAACTCGGTGTAGTGGATGCCCATGTAGACCATGAATCCGACGAGCAACAGCGAGATCAGCCAAGCGCCCCATCGGCGGAACCTGGGGACGAGGATCATTACGGCACCCCACGTCTCACCGATTGCCAGTAGGACGGTGAAGGGCAGACTGACCGAATAGGGGACTTTGAACTGTTCGATCTTGGTGGTCCACCCGAGGGGGTCGGTGATTTTCCAGATGCCGGAGACGAGAAAGAGGATCGCGATGAAGGCGGCTGCGCCGTGTGAGGCGTAGGTTTGCCAGCGGGGGAGAGTCCAATCAGAAGAGCCTTCTAACGGAGCCAGCGAGGAAGAATCGGCGATCGACTCGGACATAGATACTCCTATTCTAGCCACAGTGGCGATTGGAATAGACATCTGGGGAAAGTGACCTACTCCGTGCAAAAGGGATTGTGAGAGGTCGATGGAAGAAGGATGCCGAACGACCGAGTACTGACGCAGGAAGAGATCGATGGCGTGTTCCGGAGTATGAAGAAGCAGGAGCCGACCGAGGTTCCGCAGAAGTCGGCGCAGCCGTACGACTTTCGTCGACCGGATCGAATCGCGAAAGATCAGTTGCGTGCGATCCACTTGTTACACGAGAACTTTTCACGGAGTCTTTCTTCGAGCTTGTCGGCGTACCTTCGCGCCTATGTGGCGGTGAATCTGGTTTCGGTGGAACAACTCTCTTTCGCTGAGTTCACGCAGTGTTTGCCATCTCCGAGTTGCATGATTTCGCTGAAGATGAAGCCTTACGATGGCAACTCACTGCTTGAGATCAACCCTTCTCTGGTTTTTCCGATTCTGGAGATGTTGCTGGGCGGCGCGGGCAAGGGCATGTCCAAGGTGAGCCGCGAGGTGACGGAGATTGAGCAGAGCATCCTCGAAAGTATCTTTCGCATTATCCTCAACGATCTGAAAACGGCTTGGGCGGTGGTGACGCCGATTGAATTCACGGTGGATACGCATGAGACCGAGCCGCAAATGCTGCAGATGCTCGCACCGAATGAAGCGGTGGTCGCCATCAGCATGGAAGCCCGCATCGGCGACAACGCTGGGATGATGAACATGGGTATTCCTTCGATTACGGTGAAGATGTTGCGTCAGAAGTTCGACCAGCAATGGTCTATGCGTCGTGCGCATTCATCAGAACACGATCAGGCGAAAGTGCTGCGATTGGTGCAGAACAGCCGGTTGGAGTTGGATGCAAGGTTGAGGGGACCGACGATGACGTTTGGGACGTTGATGGAACTTGAGCCGGGAAAGGTGCTGATGTTCGACTATCCGACTGAGCGTGAGATCGATCTGGTGATGAATGGGCGCGTTAAGTTCAAAACCCAAATTGTCGCGCAGGGACGGAAGCGGGCTGCGAAGCTGTGCGAGGCGTTCGTGGAAAGGGATTTCGTTCCGCTTCGCGAGTGAAGGATCAGGGCGTGAGTGAGAGTTCGACAGGCGTGCCGCCGGGAGGGGAATACCGCAGAATCATGCTTTTGATGGACTTGAGCTTGCCTCGGAAGGGGAAGTAGAGGAGTCCGCCGGTGGGTAGTTTGCATTCGCCTCGAGACAGAGAGACTCGTTCCATCTCTTCTCCTACGTCCAACGGTTGATTGCGTGGCACGCCAGAGCGATCTTCCGGCACTGGGGCTTGCGGTGGGGCTGGACGGCGACCTCTGGTCGTATCGATTTCCGGAACGCCTGTCTGGGGCCGCCTACGTCCGAGCACGACGCCTGCGTCGCCGACGGAACCGCCTACTTCGAGATGAGGACCGGTGGAGAACACGGAATCGCGCATGCTCGCGGCAACGGCTCCAGGCGCATCTGCCAGAATGGGGGGGGTCTTGCCATTTACGAGCAGAGTGAAATGTTCCGGTGCGATGGATATCGCCTGCCCGATGGGTCCATAGAAAGCGGTTTCGATGACGATGTGATTTTCAGCGAATAGCATCCCGCCGCGAGAGATCGGCACGCTGTGTGCGAGCGATTCGGCGCCAACGAATTGGATGTTGTCGGCGAAGGCTTTAGCCGCGGCATAGTCGGAAACCCTGGCGCGTGGTTCATACACTGAAACGGCGTTTTGACCGTAGAGCAGTCCAATCGCCGCGAGGATTGCACATCGCTGCATACGATACGAGCGTAGCGGAAATCAAGAGGTGGTGGTTCTTACCTTGGGTGCGTCGGTCATTCTCGCGAATTCGTCGTCGGAAAAGACGGGGCGGTCGAAGATTTCGACTGCCAATGCCCCGAGCCAGGAAAAGGCGAGGATACTCAACCCGATCGCGACGATCTGCCACCAATCGAGATCGATCGTGCGGACGGGTGAGGCTTCGGCGCGGGTGAGTTTGCTCGCTTGCAGGTTCATGCCGGCTATGTGAGAATCCCGAAGCCGCCTTTCCACAAACTCGGCTCGCTGTCTGGCGAGAGCCGCGCGGCGAACCAGCTCTTCCCGTTTCGCGGCTAAAGTTCCCGCCAGCGTTTCGAGGTTTTCGATTCGTGCATACTCTTTTTGCATTTCCTGCAGTTCTGCTCGCATACCAGCGAGTTGGGCTTCCGCCTGAAAGACATCCGGGCTTTGCTGTTTGCGCAGAACACGCAGCACCTCTTCCTGCCCGCGTAGGGATGCTTTGAGTTCGAAGGTGCGGTCTTCAATGTTGGAGAGACGTTGACTCTCGATGCGGAACGAATCGGGACTGGCTGCGCCTTTCGACTTCAGATCGAAGGCGTTGAGTTCCTTGGCTGCATCGTCTGCCTGGCGGGCGAGCGTGATCGATTCCGCTTCTATCGCGATGAGATGGTTCGGAGATCCAAATAGAGCCCAGCGGTGTTGGAGGTAAAGATCGGTGAGCCGGTTGGCGTGTTCGGTGGCGATTCGCGCTGAAGGATCGGTGAAAGAAACGGCGATGACCTGACTTTTGGCCGGTTGCCTTAGGGCGATCTGGGAGCGCAAATCGGTTCTACGGCGTTCGGCGGATTGAATGGATTCGCCAACGGCACCGGGTCCGCGGGTGAGGTCGGCGAGCATTTGCGTTTGTGCCCAGACTATCTGAATCTCGCTGGCCAGTTCGCTTTCGGTCACGGGGCTGGCGTCCGGTCCAATGCGAGTGAGTAGTACAGTGGCGGTTGCCTCGTATTGGTGAGGCTGAATCCAAAGCCACACCGCCACGGCGAAGGTGAGCAGGAGCAGGACGCCGAAGAAGACATTGCGACGGCGTCGCAGCAGGAGATCGAGACTGGAATACTGACTGCGGCCGAACTGTCCGTTGGACGGCTCGGGAGTGATGTCGATGAAGTGTGGCTCCGGTGAAGGGTTGGGTGGCTGCTGCGGGTCCATGTTTTCCTAGGAGGAGCTTTCGTCTCTCCAGTAAAACATGCGGGATTGTAGTGGTAGGGTGGGCGATCGGTACTAGGCATGCCTCCCCGAGTGCTGGAACCGGGTGGCAACGCCGTCCGCTATTGAGGAACCAGCGACACAACGCAAGGTGGCGCGAGCAGTTCCTGAAACGTTTCGGGCCGCGCCACCCGGCTGCGTCGCTCCTAAGTGCAGACCGTTCCGCGCCACGGATGTAGATCTTCGACTATACGGTCTGCTCTTCGAGAGCGAGCGAGAGCTCTTCCCATTCCTGCATTGCCTTGTCGGCATGCGCGCGCAGTTGCCCGACACAATTGGATAGCCGAAGCGACTCTTCCGCATTCTTAAAAACGGACAACTCACTCTCGCACTTCGCGATCTCCGCCTCTGACCGGGCCATCTCCACTTCCACAACCTTTAGCCGTTCCAACATGGACTTTAGCTTCATGGGATTCACGCGCTTGGCTGGTTCCGCAGGTTTTGCCGTTGAACCCAAGGGTACCGTTGACGCTGGATTCGTTGCCGCGGCGGTCTCTGGTTTGGCCGTTGAGCTCAGCGAAAGATCAACTTTCGCCCCGCCTTTGCGCCACAAGTAATCTTCATAGTTGCCCGGAAAGACGCGAACCTCGCCGCCTTCGATTTCAAAGATCCGGGTGGCCAATTTGTCAATGAAATAGCGGTCGTGCGAGACGAATACGAGCGTGCCTTCGAATTCCTGCAATGACTCCAGCAAGACGTCTTTGGCGCGCATGTCGAGGTGGTTGGTCGGCTCGTCGAGTAGTACAAAATTCGACGGATGCAGCAGCATCTTGGCCAGCGCATAGCGGTTGCGCTCGCCGCCCGACAGCACTCCGATCTTCTTAAAGACGTCGTCTTCGCTGAAGAGAAAGCATCCCAGCAGGCTGCGCAGTTCGGTCTGCGTCTTGCGTGGAGCCACCGCCGCTAGATCGTCGATCATGCGCGCTTCGGTCGAGAGTTCTTTGTACTGATCCTGCGCGAAATAATCGACTTCGACGTTGTACCCAAGCTTGTATTCGCCCGTGCTCAGGGGTTCCGCACCGCTGAGCAATTTGATCAGCGTGGACTTTCCGGCACCGTTGATCCCCACCAGCGCGATGCGCTCGCCGCGCTCGATGATAAAGTTCGAGTCGCCGAATACGAACTTTGGTCCATAGCTTTTCGAGACGTCGATGAACTCCGCGACAACGCGTCCGCTGGACTTGGGCTGAGGGAACGAGAAGTGTATCGCCTTCTCATCCGGCGGAACCTCAATGCGCTCTATCTTCTCCAGTTCTTTGATGCGGCTCTGTACCTGTTTGGCCTTGGTGGCCTGTGCACGAAAGCGATTGATGAAAGCCTCGAGCGCTTCGACACGTTCTTTCTGGTTGCGATACGCGGCTTCCAGCTGCAGACGCCGCTCGGTCTTCTGCGCCAGAAACTTGTCGTAGTTGCCGGGATAGAAATGGACCGTCTTGTTCCAGATCTCAACGATACGTTTGACGGTTGTATCCAGAAAGTAACGGTCATGCGAGATCAATACGAACGCGTTCGGGTAGTTGCCGAGATACTCCTCAAGCCAATTGCGGGCTTCGAGATCCAAGTGGTTTGTCGGCTCGTCGAGCAGCAGAATGTTGGGCTGTTGTAGCAGCAGTTTCGCCAAAGCGATACGCATCTGCCAGCCGCCCGAGAATTCTTCTGTGCGGCGCACCCAGTCTTCTTTGGGGAAGCCCAAGCCATTCAGCACCGATCCGACTTGCGACTCAATGGCGTAGCCGTTGCGCGCACTGAACTCGTTTTCGACGCGATGGAACCGCTCAGAGATGTTTTTGTACTCCTCACCTGTGGGATCGACTTCGGACATCCGCGCGGTGAGCGTCTCCAGTTCGATTTCCATGTCCCGAACGTCGTCGAAGACAGACATGCACTCGTGAAAGACACTGCGTCCGGATAGCGAGAGTCCGTCCTGCGGAAGGTAGCCCATGGTGAGGCCCCGCACGACATTCATGCTGCCGATGTCGAACTGCTCGATGCCTCCGAGCGCTTTCAAGAGCGTCGATTTACCTGTACCGTTGCCTCCCACGAGACCGACGCGGTCTTTGGGATTGATCAGCCAGTTCAGGTTTTCGAACAGGACCTTGTGACCGAAGCGCTTGCCTGCGCCGGTGAGTTGAATCATTTGGGGTAGAGCTTCAATTCTACCGTGTCCAGGCGACCGTTCATCCAACTCTTCATCGGACTGGGGTGTCTACAAGTCATTTCCCGGACACGGCCTTGCCGCCTTGAACCACTAGGTGTTTTTGAAAGTTGAGTTGGCTCAAACGACAGCCACAAGCAAGCGCGACCGTTCGAAACCTGTTCCAGGTTTTATTCAATGCCTGCCGGTCGATGGCGAAGTCATGCGCGAATACGAGCGTTCCGAGGGATGGCACTGGTGGCACAAAGTTGGAGAAGGCTCGCGAAATCGTGCTGAACCCCTCCCCCTGGAATCCGGTGCCGCGCTAGTAACCTTTGCTCTTGTCCACGACGTTGATCAGCGGCTTTCCCGCTGCAAACCTCTTGATGTTCTCGCGGGCCGTCCCCACCATCCGGGCGTAATCCTGATCCGAACGTCCGGCCACATGCGGCGTGACGATCGCGTTGCTGAACTTCCACAGCGCATGACCTTTCGGGAGCGGCTCCGGATCCGTCACATCCACGCCTGCTCCAGAGAGCTTCTTCGAATCCAGCGCCTGCACCAGCGAATCCAAATCGTAGAGTCCGCCACGGCTTACCGCGATAAAGAACGCCCCTTGCTTCATCAGCCCAAACTGCTTTGTGCCAATCATGCGATGGCTTTCCTTCGTATGAGGTGCCGAGACGAACACCACATCCGCCTCCGGCAGCACTTCGTCCAATTGATCCGGCTTTACATATTTCTTGACGATCGGTGTCATCGGATAGTCCTGGGGATCCACGCCAATCACGTTCATCCCGAACGCCCATGCGCGTGTCGCGATGTTGAAGCCCGCACCTCCGACACCGATCACCACCGCGGTCTTATCTTTCAGAACCAGGATCCCCTGATTGTTGGCCTGCCACTTTTCTTGCGCCTGATTCCCCATAAAACGAGGCAATTGCCGGGTCAATGCCAGCAGCATCGCGAACGCGTGATCCGCCAGTTCAGGACCCTCAGCAATCCGATTGTTGGTCAAAACAATCGCGCTATCTCGCATCGCGGTATTGCCGGTAAGGAAGAGCTGATTCTCCACTCCAGCGCTGAACGCCTGCACCCATCGAAGTTTCTTCGCGGACTGGATTTGCGCCGCGCTCAGCGGACCACCTACGAACCCATCCGCATCCACGATCTCACGGGTAAGATCCGCGCCGGATGCCTGCACGAGTTTCACTTGCGGCGGATACTCGCTGGTTTGCAGTTCCTTCATCACTGCAGGGTTCTGGACTACGATCTTCAGTTGTTGCGCCTGCAGTGTGAGAGCCGTCAGGAGGCAGAGAGAAAACATGCCGTCATCATACACCGCGCGATATCATGACGCCCATGAAGTCGCTCATCCTCGCCGTCGGTGTTGGATTGTTGTTGGCGCAGCGAGGATTCGTCCGTGACGAAGAACAAGAACAGCCGCCGCGCCCCGGCGAGTTCCACTTCTTGCGGCTCGAGTACACCGATCTTCCGCAATACCATCGCCGCTTCGGACGCGCGTCGCGTGACGGTGTCGGCACAGGGTGGTGGCTGATGGACTGGCCGGCCGCCGACAATCACTTCACAACTGGAATTCAGCGGCTCACCCGTATCGACGCTGGAGATCCACGGCACCTGCGGCTCACTGACGATCGCATCTTCGACTATCCCTGGATCTACGCGACCCAGACCGGCTGGTGGGGGCTCTCAGATGTGGAGTGCGCACGCCTTCGCGAGTACCTGCTGCGTGGCGGCTTTCTTGTGACCGATGACTTTTGGGGTCCGGAACAGTGGGCGGTGTTTCGCGAGACGATGGATCGCGCGCTGCCCGGGCGGGAGATCAGTGACATCGCGGAATCCGACTCGGTGATGCATGTGCTTTATAGCATCGAGGCGAAAGATCGTGCGTTCATTCCCGGTTCGCGCCATCTTGCGAGAGGCGCCGGGGGCCGTATTCAGATGGTTCCTCCCGAAGGTACGCTGCCCGCCTGGCGTGCGATCTACGACGACAAAGATCGCATGGTGGTGGCGGTCAATTTCAATACCGATTTTGGCGATGCCTGGGAATTCGCCGATGTGCCCTACTATCCCGCGGAGATGACAACGCTTGCTTATCGTTATGGCGTGAATTACCTGCTCTACTCGATGACCCACTAGCCACTTTGAATCGGTTCGTGAAATTGGCGGAGAAATCTTCGGCAAGAGAGGCCAACTCGGCAATCCGATCTGCGGAAGGCCCCGAAATCGATAGTACGCCTCCCGATTCCTCGTCGCGCCTCTCGGACATCTTGTACGCTGGTGAATTGACAACCAAATCTCCGCTCCTCGAGTTTCGTAACGTTACGATCTTTCGAGAAGAGCAAAAGGCCCTCGACGGCATCACCATCTCCATCGACGAAGGCGAGCACGTCGCCATCCTCGGACCCAATGGCTGCGGCAAGTCCACGCTCATTCAGACGCTCACGCGCGACTGCTATCCGTTCCTCGGCGACATGGACTGGACCCTCCGCATTCTGGGACGCGACACCTGGCATGTCTTCGAACTGCGCGCCATGATGGGCATCGTCACCAACGACCTGATGCTCTCGTGCCGTCGTGACTACCCGGTCCGTGAAATCGTCTTGTCGGGATTCTTCTCAAGCATCGGTATCTGGCCCAATCACACCGTCGAGCCGTATATGATCGAAAAGGCCAACGAGATCATGGAACTGCTCGAGATCACGCACCTCGCTGATCGCAAGATGTGCGAGACATCCTCTGGCGAAGGCCGCCGCGCGGTCATCGGGCGCGCTCTTGTCAGCGATCCGAAAGCGCTGATTCTCGATGAGCCGTCAACGAGTCTCGATCTGCGCGCGATGCGCGAATTGCGGGACATTTTGGGCAAAGTCGCACGCACAGGCAAGAGCATCATCCTGGTCACCCATCATGTGGACGAGATCATTCCGGAGATGGAACGCGTCGTTTTCATGAACAAGGGCAAGGTCGTGCGCGACGGAGCCAAGGCCGAAGTGCTGACCGCCGAGAACCTCTGCGAGTTGTTCGGCGTGCCGGTAGATCTCTCGCAGCGCGACGGTTTCTACAACTGCTGGTAAATTCCCATGAACAATATCTACGATTCCGGCGATGCGGCGCTCTACGATATCCGCACCAAGGTCCCCGGACCCAAAGGTGCGCTGCCTCTCACGCCCGACATCCTGCTGCATCGCCCCTCTGGCGACCTCTTCGGTTGGACGCAAAACGCCGGTATGGGTTGGGATCCTTCGAAGCTCGCGAACAAGGAAGTGCTGATCCTTTCTACGCACGGCGGCATCCGCGCCCCTGACGGAACCCCGATTGCGCTCGGCTATCACACTGGCCATTGGGAAGTCGGCCTGTTGATGGAAGAAGCGGCACGCGAACTCACCGCGATGAATGCCGTGCCGTTTGCCGGCTACTGCACTGACCCCTGCGATGGACGCTCGCAAGGCACTACCGGCATGTTCGATTCGCTTCCCTATCGAAACGATGCCGCCACGATCTTTCGTCGCCTCATTCGTTCATTGCCCACGCGGCGGGGCGTGATCGGCGTCGCCACTTGTGACAAAGGCTTGCCCGCGATGATGATGGCGCTGGCCGGAACGCACGATCTACCTTGCGTCCTGGTTCCTGGCGGTGTGACTTTGCTTGCCGAGGACGGTGAAGACGCCGGACGTGTGCAAACGATTGGCGCACGATTCTCGCATCAACAGATTACACTGCAGGAAGCCTCCGAGATGGGCTGCCGTGCCTGCGCGTCTCCCGGTGGCGGATGCCAGTTTCTGGGAACCGCGGCTACGGCGCAAGTGGTTGGCGAAGCGCTCGGTATGTCCCTCGTGCATTCGGCCCTTGCCCCTTCAGGACACGCGATTTGGCGAGATATGGCCAAGCGCAGCGCCCGCGCGGTGATGCATCTCGAATCGCGTGGCTTGAAGATGCGCGACATTCTCACCGATGGCGCAATGCGCAATGCGATGGTGGTGCACGCGGCCTTTGGCGGATCGACCAACGTGATCATCCACCTCGCTGCGGTTGCCTATCATGCTGGCTTGATCCGCCCCTCGGCTAGCGATTGGACCCACATCAATCGCCAAGTGCCTCGCTTGGTAGACGCTCTCCCGAATGGTCCGAATCATCATCCAACCGTACAGGTCTTTCTTGCGGGTAGCGTTCCGGAAGTAATGCTGCACCTGCGCGATGCGGGCCTGTTGGATCTCAATGCCCTCACGGTATCCGGCGACACCATGGGCGAAACGCTCGCCTGGTGGGAACAATCCGAGCGCCGTCAAAAGCTGCGCGCGGTGCTGCAAGACCGCGATGGCGTGAACCCTGACGATGTCATCATGAGCCCAGACGAAGCAAGACGCCGCGGCATGACATCCACCGTCTGCTTTCCTCATGGAAACCTCGCCCCGCAGGGCAGCGTCATCAAGAGTACGTCGATCGATCCGAGTGTGGTCGACGATGACGGTGTCTATCGCAAGGTGGGAACCGCTAAAGTCTTTTTGACCGAACCCGAAGCGATCGCCGCCATCAAGAACAAGCAGATCGAAGCCGGGGACATCCTGGTGCTCGCCTGCCGTGGGCCGATGGGATCCGGAATGGAAGAGACCTACCAACTCACCTCCGCGCTGAAGCACTTGCCGTTTGGCAAGCACGTGGCGTTGATCACCGATGCTCGTTTCAGCGGTGTGTCCACAGGCGCCTGCATCGGGCACGTCTCGCCAGAAGCCCTTGCTGGCGGGCCTTTGGGCAAGGTGCTGGATGGCGATCTGATCGAGATCGTCGTCGATCGCAACACGCTCGAAGGCAGCGTGAATCTCGTTGGCGCCGACGGAGTTCGCTTTGGAGCCGATGTCGGTATCCGTGTGTTGCAGGCTCGTGAGTTTCGCGCCGACCTGCATGCCGACAAGGATCTTCCGGAAGATACGCGACTCTGGGCCGCATTGCAGGACATCGGCGGAGGCGCCTGGGGCGGTTGCGTCTATGAAACAGAAAAGATCTTGCGTGTTCTAGAAGCTGGAAAGAAGGCGCTCGGTCTATGATGCTGTTCGCGCTCGCGCTGCTGGCGAGCGATCACTTCATTGACTTCAAGGATGGTTACAAAATCCACTACACGGCGGATGGCCCGGTTACGGGCACGGCGATTGTGCAGATTCACGGCTGGACGTGTAACGCCACGTTCTTCCGCCTGCAGACGGCTGCATTGGCAAAGCAATACCGAGTGATCGGCATCGATCTGCCGGGCCATGGACGCAGCGATGCGCCGCGCGACGTGAGTTACACAATCGAACACTTCGCCGATGCCGTGACTAAGGCGATGAAGCACGCAGGTGTTGAAAAAGCGGTGCTCATCGGCCACAGTATGGGTGTCCCGGTGGCGGTGAAAGCCGCGCAGGACAATCCATCGATCGCTATCGGAATCGTCGCCATTGACGGACCCGTCTGGACCACGCCCCGCAAACCCCAGCAACCACTCTCGCCTTGGATGCGCGATCTTGAGCGCAACTACAAAGCGGTTGCAGGGAAGTACATCGAGACCATGTTTGTCTTCACGACGCCTCTATTTGTGAAGGCGGAGATCCGGCGAAAGATGTTGCTCACACCGATGCATGTGGGCTTCAACGCCATGGTTGTGATGGGCGAATCGGATGTCTACTTGCGAGGCAAGGCCAAGGTTCCGGTACTAGCCGTCATGGCCGGGCGACGCAGCAACGACGATCGCCGCGCGGCGCATCAAGAAGCTTTTCCCAACCTCCGCTACGAAGTCTGGGACGAAGCTGGACACTTTCTGATGATGGAACAGCCCGATCGTTTCAACAAGCTTGTGCTTGATTTCATTGCGGGTCTTCACACTGTGAACTAGATTCACACTGCGCAATGCGCTAACCTGCTGATTTCAGACCACCGTCATCACCGGCCTCGCAACTGCATTGAGAAAGGACAGCAGTATGCTCCTCAAGTTGCTCACCATTGCGCTGATCGCATCCAGCCTCGCGGTTTCTCGAAACGCGGATCCTGCCGATAACGTCAACTCACGTTATACGGTAGAGAGCGTCGAATTGCTCGGTGTTCCAAAGACCAAGCTCAGCCGCACCGTACGAGAACGTCTCGACAAGATGATCGGAACCAAATACGACACCTTGGCGTTGACGGGCCTGGTTTGGAAGATACGCGAAGAAGTGCGAGCCAAACACATCAACGTGCGCGTCGGCCGGGGACTCAAACCCGAACACCTCGCGGTGCGCCTTGAAGTGGAAGGCAAGCGCGACAAGAGCTTCGACGTCACCGCGCCGAAGTTCGGCTACAATTCGCGGCAAGGCTTTTCTGGCGGTCTCGAAGGCGTGATCAACGCTGGAAGCCGCCTGCGAATCGCCGGTGGGTATTCGAACGATTCCGACAATCTCCTTGAACGCTATGAAGGGTTTCATGGACGGACCGAGTTCCGTCTCTCGTCGACAGCGGCCTTGAAGTTTCACTACGCGTCGCTGCGGCAGAGTTGGAATCCCGCGGTGCAGTCGGCATCGCTTTATGGCAATCGTGAGATCTTCGAACCTACGGCGTCGATTCAATTGACGCGCGGCCTCGAGTGGGATGCGGGAGTGAGCATACAGCGTCTGGATCCTGCAAACACCAATAAGGCCGCTCGAACTGAAGCTTCAAACGCCGTCGTCAATACTCTGCGCTATCGACGGCGCCTCGAAGGGACGGGGACCCATCATCAGGAGTTGGAGGCAGGTTACGGCCTGCGAGCGGCCACCCAAATTCTTTCCTCCGATTACTCTTATCACCGGCACTCGCTGCACGGCGCTTACACCCTGCAATCCGGTCGTCATGAGTTGCGCATCGCCGCACTGGCGGGCCTGTTGCGCGGCAACGCTCCGCTGTTCGATACCTTCCTGCTGGGCAACGCGAGCACTCTTCGCGGCTACAACAAGTTCGACATCGCACCGCGCGGCGCAAGCCGTATCGCGCATGGCAGTGTTGACTACCGCTACCGATTGTTTCAGGTTTTTTGTGACACAGGTGCCTTGGCGGAACGCGGCGGAGGGATGACTGAGGTTCTGTACAGTTTTGGCGTCGGCTTGCGCAAAGACAACATGCAATTGGCCGTCGCGTTTCCGCTTCGCAACGCACGCATGGATCCTGTGTTTCTCGTTGGAGTCAACTTTTGAGAATCACGGCGCAGCAGCAATGGCCGAACCGCTTCGCCGCTTGGGCTGCCGTGAGTTTCTGCACAGGCTTTGCGTTGGCGGTTGTCGCTCAGGATCTCTTCCTGCAGCGCTTGCAGGACGATTCCATCCGCATCGCTGCGCCCCGAACCCATTTTCTAGCCGGGCGCGCGCTCGATCGCATTCGCGATGGCAACACCGTTCACTTCGACTTTCAGGTTTCGCTCGCTTCAGGTCATCAACAGAACGTCGTCCATCGCATCGTTGAACGCTTCAGTGTCAGCTACGATCTATGGGAAGAACGCTTCTCTGTTTCCCGTTTGCGCCTGCCCCGCAAGGGCGTTTCGCACTTGTCGACATTGGAAGCCGAGACATGGTGCCTCAACAATCTCGCATTGTTCGCCCCGCGTGAAGTTCGTGACAAGCCGATGTGGGTCAAGCTCGAAATCCGTGCAGAGGATCCCATGCAGCGCGGACCTCTGTTCAGCGAGCCAGGCGTCAATCTTTCCTCACTCATCGAACTCTTCAGCCGCCCTGCTTCGAAGAACCAAGCCTCTTGGACTCTCGAATCCGGACCCTTACAATGGGGCGAAATCCGTCCCGGCACCTGAAACACAGTGACGTTACGCACACGGCTCATCATCGCGTTCGTTGCCGCCACCGTGCCCCCTGTGGCGTTGACTTGGTGGACGAGTGTTGCGTTGCTCGACCGCAGCCTTGCGATGTCCCCCACGCAACAAGTGGATGCGCTTTCGAAGTCTCTCGAAAAGACAGGTCGCGAGGTTTACCAGCGTGCGCGTGCGCGTTTGGCGGAAGAGGTGGAGGCAGAGCGGCTCAAGCCCGCGGTGCTTGCCACGCAAGATCCGCGAGTGCATGACTTTTGGGAATCCGGCCGTTCAGAAGAGTTTTCGCTGACGGCGGAAGGTGGCAAGATCCAGTTTCTGCGGCGGGTTGAAGATGCTGTGGAAGTTTATGAATCCGATCTCAACGGTATCAACTTACACGCGGTCACCGAGCAGTACAAACAGGCGCGCGAGCTTCTGCAGTCGTCGCGAGACCGCGATCTCAAGCGCGGCTTTTCGTTGACCTTTGCCGTTGTCGCTTTGGCTGTCTGGGCAGCGTCTTTGGCGGGATTGATTTGGTGGGCGCATCGTCTCAGTCGACCTGTTCAGAGACTCACCGACGCGCTGCATCGCGTGGCGGCCGGAGATCTCTCGGTGCGCATCGACGATCGGCGCAATGACGAACTCGGTGTCGCCATTGGAGCCTACAACGACATGGCCGAACAAGTCGAACGCTCGCGCGAGAAGCTTGTCCACGTCACAAAGCTCGCCAGTTGGCAGTCGCTTGCGCGCAAAATGGCGCATGAGCTGAAGAACTCGTTGACGCCAATTCGGCTGACGATGGAAGAGATTGCCGTGCGCTATCCGCAGGACGATTTCGTGGACCAAGCGTCTCAGATTGTAGTGGATGAAGTTGTGGCGCTGGAGCGTCGAGTCCGTGCGTTTACCGAACTCGCGTCAGAACCGCCGGTCCAACTCGATCCGTTGAATCTGAATTTCATAGTCGAAGAAAGAGTCCAATTCTTGAAGGCCGCGCATCCGGAAATTGGCTATGATTTGGTGCTTGCCGATGAGTCCCCCACTGCTTTTGCGGACGCCGATCTCGTTCGTGGCGTCCTCACCAATTTGTTAGAGAACGCCGCCCATGCCGCAGGCCGTGGCGGAGTGGTGAGAACGAGAACCTGGCGCAAGAATGGAACCGTCTTCGCCGAAGTCCACGATTCTGGCCCGGGACTCAACGCCCAAGCCCGCGCGGCTCTATTTGAACCCACGATTTCCTTCAAGAAAGGCGGGATGGGGCTGGGCCTTTCCATCGCCCGTCGTGGCGCAGTCCTTTGTGGTGGCGATCTGTCTCTTATCGATAGCGAACTCGGAGGCGCGGCTTTCCGGCTGACGCTTCCCACCTGCCAATCATGAAACGCATCCTCATCGTTGACGACGAAGAAAACATCGGGCGCTCATTGAAGCTGATCCTTGAACGCGAAGGCTTTGGCGTGAGCGTCTGTCACTCGGTTGGCGAAGCCCGCGCCTTCAACGGCCAGTTTGACGCTTACTTGCTCGACATGCGCCTGCCAGACGGCAATGGCGTTGATTTGTTGAAAGATCTCAAGGCGCCGGCAATCATGATCTCTGGCCACGGAACCATTGCCGATGCCGTCGAAGCCACACGCGCCGGTGCCTTCGATTTTCTCGAAAAGCCGCTCAGTCGCGACAAGGTTCTGCTCACCCTGCGCAACGCTCTAGAGCAATCGATGTTGCGTCAGGAAAACACGCGGCTGAAGGAGATCGCAGATCCCCAAACGCGGATGATTGGCGCTGCACCCGCCTTCGCGCGAGCCCTGGAACAGGCTACTCTTGCCGCACGCTCGGATGCAAGAGTGTTGTTGATGGGCGAATCCGGAACCGGAAAAGAACTTCTCGCCGCTCATATCCATGAGCGCAGCCCGTTCGCGAAAGGAGCGTTCGTCAAAGTAAATTGCGCCGCCATCCCGACGGAACTGATCGAGAGCGAACTCTTCGGACACGAGAAAGGCGCATTCACAGGAGCAACATCCATGCGCCGCGGCAAGTTCGAACTCGCCGATGGAGGCACGATTTTCCTCGATGAAGTCGGCGATCTTCATGGCGGCTCTCAAGCGAAACTACTGCGCGTTTTGCAGGAAGGCGAGTTCCATCGGGTGGGGGGAGAGCAGCCCATCAAGGTGAGCGTTCGCGTGTTGTCTGCAACCAACCGCGATCTGCAACAGATGGTCGCGGACGGTAAGTTCCGCGAGGATCTTTACTACAGGCTCTGCGTTGTGCCCGTACGTGTACCGTCTCTGCGCGAACGCCCCGGCGACATCCGTGCGCTTGCCGAATACTTCCTGCAGGAATTTTGTCGGCGCAATGGCTTCAAACCTTTGTCCTTGGAACTCGAGGCTGTCGAAGCACTGACGCGCTATCACTGGCCCGGCAATATCCGCGAGCTACGCAACGCGGTGGAGCGCATGGCGATTCTATCGGCGCACGAAGGGGACATCGTTTCGCTCGAAGCCGTGCCTGTCGAGATCCGCATGCATCGGCCTTCGTCGGTGGTCTCGAATCTTCGCGAGGCCCGCGAGGGTGCGGAACGCGATCATATTCTGAGGGCGCTTGAAGAGACAGGCTGGAATGTGTCGAGTGCGGCGCGCACGCTTGGGATGGAACGTACCAATCTACACAAGAGGATCAAGTCGCTTGGCCTTCGCCGCAGCAGTATTCAATAGTGTCCTGCTTTCGGTAGGACTCTTCGACTACGATCGCTCATAGCTCGCGCCGATGGACTGCGACGAACTATCGAAGCGCACGGATGCGCAACTGTCCGGCTGTGGCTTTCCGGACCCGCATGGGGACAACTCAATCTCATTCTGGTGAAGCCTCCTTAGACCCTGCGCCCGCCCTCCGCGGGCGTCATTTTCCAGCACGGAGGCGGCCAGTCCATGACCAACCACCTTTCGGAAGCGATGATCTACTGGCTCAACCTGGCGTTGGCCCGAATCGCGTCGCCTTCGCAGGCCACAGTTATGGCGCGATGGCGGTGGTGTGCTCGCGGAGGTCGAAAAGCGTTTCCGCGCGTTCGTGTTGCCTGGTGGCTTTCCATCCATGGTTGAACACGTTCGAAGAGACCGAGTGAGTACTGGCAGGAAATGCGGCGCGGGATGACGGCAGACGAATTTGAGCGGACCATGGCGGCAATCGATGAAACTTCTGCCTCGAGGTTTCTGCCATTCGCCAAAGCTCCGATTCTCGTCCAATGCGCCCGTTTCGACACTCCCCGCAACGTCGCTGGGTGTCCACTGGTGCTCGAGGCCGCGGGATGTAAGGAGAACCGGATCGTCTGGTACGACGACGATCACTATTTCACTTCCTGGGAAGCAGCCATCGACCGCCTTCAATGGCTCGCAAGGCACCTTGGAATGAAGAATTTCCAAGCCGCGATACGTC
This sequence comes from uncultured Solibacteraceae bacterium, assembly GCA_964500255.1. Classification (GTDB taxonomy): domain Bacteria; phylum Acidobacteriota; class Terriglobia; order Bryobacterales; family Bryobacteraceae; genus F-183. Next base: position 24,125 of record CAZCPL010000015.1, read on the forward strand.
GATACACGAATGCCCGGTAGCGGTTCCTCAAACAGACAGGGCAGGTCGTGTCATTTCAAATAGCAATCGTCCTGGGACGAAAGGCGCGAACAATCCGGCGAGGCCTGTTCCGAGGGCGATTCGGAACGCCGACGATATGGCAAATGGCCGACGCAGTAGCCGGTGGCAATCGCGCAGATAGCTTTCCGCGGATTCGCCCCGCGAGGCGGCGAGGCCAGCCAGTTCACCCGTAAGCATCGCGTTGAGCATTCCTGAGCCAGTGAACGGGTCAATGAATCCCAATGCGTCGCCAGCTTGATAACAGGTGCTTGAAGCAATCGGTTGGTCGAGCCTTTGGGAAAAAACCAGTGGGCCGGTAGTGAGCCAGTCTATCTTTTGAGTCAAGCCTCTGACCCGCTCAGCGAGAGGCTCGCAGCGTTGCAGCACTTCAGTAGGATCGAACGCTAGCGAACGAAGCATTCGTTCCGGCGCGAGTCCGCAGACGTTGGTGGTTCCGCCCTCGATGGCGCTGACGCCGATGTAGCAATCGTCAAAAAAGTAGAGTTCCACCACGTCGTTTACGGGCCCGCCATGAAAGTGCGCCTTGAAGCCAAAGAGGCGGTTTCCGGCGGGCGCGATCGACTTGCGTCCGGTCGAGACAATGACGGAAGCTCGCGCGTCCATTGCCGTTGAGGCCGTCCAGTGTTCCCGGGTCACCTGCGCACCCAAGCTGGCGGCATGTTGCAACAGGAGGCGGTCGAGTTCGTAACGGCTGAGTCCGTAGGCGGGTTGCGACAGTCGGTGGCGTACAGCGGGGCGTCGCGCGGATCTGCCAAAGTGGATTCGCATCTCGTGCAGTTCGGCGGGACGAAGTTGCAGAAACGCTTCCTCGCAACCGGCGCGGCGCATGAGCTTGAGAATGGCGGGGGAAAGGAATTCACCGCAGACTTTATGGCGAGGAAATCTGGACTTCTCGAAGATTCGAACGGAGGCACCTCCGCGCATTGCGGCTAGCGCGGCCATTGCCCCGGCGGACCCTCCGCCCACAACTTGGACTTGGCGCATGGCAGCGGATTCCTCCTGCTGCGATTATACAGAGAGATGCAACGTTCCTTTGAGCCAGAGATCATGGATGGCGGCGGTCTGCCGACCGAGACTGTCGACGAAGTGCATCGTGGACTTTCGTTGACGCACAAGCTGCTGGGAAATCATGCTGCAATTCTGCGGGCGCTGCGTCATGACGACCAGCCGGTACGCAGCGTTCTCGATATCGGCTGTGGTCATGGCGGACTTCTCGAGAAGATTCAGCGCCAAACCGGAGCCGACATTATTGGCGTTGACCTGCAGCCCCCGGAACCTGCGACAACGGCGTTCCGGATTCTGAAACTGGATGCCGTTCGCGAGAGTCTTCCGAAAGGGGACGTCGCAGTGAGTGTCTGTCTCATGCACCACTTGCGAGATGAAGAGTTCATCGATCTGATTCGTAACGTGGGGCGGGCTTGCCGTCGATTCGTGATCCTCGATCTTGTCAGGAATCGGCTTCCCCTGGTGCTGTTCAGCGTGGCCGCCCCGGTGATTCGCCTGCCGAGAGTGAATGTGCTCGACGGCCGACAATCGATCCGGCGAGCCTACTCACCGGTTGAGTTTCGAACGCTGATCGCGAAGGCTCTGGCTGGCACAGGCGGAACTTTTCATCACCGGGTGGCACCGTTTTGGATCCGGCAGATAGCGGACATCCGTTATGCTTAAATCACTCCGGGAGGAACCGATGAACATCAGGATTGCCGCAGCGGCCAGTGCACTCCCAAAGCATCAGTATGACCAGCGGGTGTTGCTCGCGGCCTTGAAAACCTATTGGGGCGAACGGCTCGAAGATCCGCGGTTCTTGGAAAGGCTCCATTCTAGAGTCGGGGTGGAAACTCGACATCTTGCGTACCCGTTGGAATCCTACTATGGAATCCGCACGTGGGGCGAGGCGAATCAGCTCTGGATCAAGGCTGCAGAAGAACTGGGCGCAGAGGCTTTGACTTTGGCGCTTGCCCGTTGCGGCGTCGATCCAGCGAAGTTGGGCGCGATCTTCTTTGTATCGGTGACAGGGGTGGCAAGCCCTTCGATTGAAGCGCGGATCATGAATCGGTTGCGGCTGCCGGTGCACATCAAGCGAGTTCCGATTTTTGGCCTGGGATGTGTGGCCGGTGCGGCCGGCGTTGCCAGAGCCGCCGACTATGTCAGAGCATTCCCCGAGCAGGTGGCGGCGGTGATTGCCGTCGAACTCTGTTCATTGACGCTGCAGCGCGACGATCTTTCGGTGGCGAACCTGATTTCTTCGGGTCTCTTTGGCGATGGGGCGGGTGCGGTGATTGTGGCGGGTTCCTCAATGGCCGGGTGTGACGGGCCGCGGGTGATCGATACTCGGTCGGTTTTCTATCCGGATACCGAAGAGACAATGGGTTGGGACATCGGCGAGCGGGGTTTCAAGATCGTGCTCTCGCAGGAGGTTCCGGAGGTGGTGAAGAAAAACTTGCCAACTGACGTCGACGCCTTTTTGTCCAGCCACGCGTTGACGAGAGCGGATATCGGAAACTGGATTTTGCATACCGGCGGACCGCGAATTCTGGAGGCGACCGAACAGGCCCTGGCGATGCCCGCCGGAGCGTTGGATGCTTCTTGGGCTTGCTTGCGGCGGACGGGGAATCTTTCGTCCGCTTCGGTGCTGTTGGTGTTGGAAGAGACCCTTCTGCATCGGCGTCCGGCGGCAGGAACGTACAGTCTGATGGCGGCGATGGGCCCCGGGTTCTGTTCGGAACTGATTTTGTTGCAGTGGTAGCGGACCATCGCGGCTGCCTCCGCAGGTGTTCGCCGCGCCTCGAATGAATCGAGTAACCGGTCGCAGCGACATCCGTTGTGCCGTTGACTACTCCCGGTAACACGCACAAAACGGAACCGGCGCGCCGCGTGTTACTGGGTTACTGGCGGATCGTAATGCCGGTTCCTTTGCGCTCAATAAGGAGGAGATTGCCATGACCGACGAATTGGCGGCGAGGGTTGCAGCGATCATTGCGAAAAACCAGCGAATCGCAGTGGAAACGATCGGTGCACAGAGCACGTTTGCCGAGTTGAACATCGATTCGCTCGATGGTCTGCAGCTTGTGTTCGCACTTGAAGAGGAATTCCACGTGGACATTCCGGACGATGCGGCGAAGGAGTTCCGGTCGGTGGGGGAAGTCGTCAATGGATTGGAGAAGCTGCTGTTGGCCAAACAGGCGGCCGCGAGCCCTGCATCGGTATGAGACGCGTCGCGGTCACCGGAGTTGGGGTGGTGTCGGCCCTGGGTTTCGACCGTGAGAGCTTTTGGAACGGTATGGCCGATGGGCGGTGCGGAATCGAAACCATCGATGCGGTGGATTGTTCGGATTTGAAGATCCGGATTGGTGCGGAGGTGAAACGGTTCGATCCGCTGATGTGGCTGACCGCGAAAGAGATTGGGACGATGGATCGTTCCACCCAGTTTGCGATGGTAGCGGCCTTGGAAGCAGTGAAGGATTCGGGAGTCGAGGTCGCGGGCGAGCGAGCGGCCGTGGTGACGGGCTGTTCGCTGGGAGGCAAGTGCACAGAGGATGAGACGTACCGCGGTTTGTACGCGGAGAAGCGCACGCGTTTCGAACCCATGACGATTCCGCGTGCGATGACGAACGCCGGTGCCAGTTGCATATCGATGCGTCATGCGATTACAGGGCCATGTTACACGGTGTCGACGGCTTGCGCATCGGCGGCCCATGCGATTGGGCAAGCTTTCTGGATGGTGCGTTCCGGGCTTGTGGATATCGCGCTGACTGGCGGCAACGAGGCTCCTTTCACGTTGGGAATGTTGCGTGGTTGGGAAAGCCTGCGTGTCGTATCGCCGGAGCCGTGCCGTCCGTTTTCGAAGAATCGCAAGGGGCTCACGCTGGGCGAAGGCGCGGCGATGCTTGTGTTGGAACCGTTGGAGGCGGCGTTGGCCCGTGGGGCGCATGTGTATGCCGAGATTCGCGGCTTTGGTATGACTGCCGATGCCGCACATCTCACGATGCCATCGGCCGATGGGGCTGCGCGGGCGATGCGCGCGGCACTGCAAGATGCGGGGCTGTCGGCGGAGCGGATCGGATACATCAACGCACACGGCACGGGAACGGCGGCGAACGATGTGACGGAGACACAGGCGATTCGTTCGGTGTTCGCTTTGCCACCACCAGTGAGTTCCACGAAGTCGATGCACGGGCATGCTCTCGGTGCCGCGGGTGCGCTGGAGGCGGTTGCGACCGTGCTGGCACTGGATCGGGGTGTGCTGCCTCCGACTGTGAACTTTGTAGAGCGGGATGAGCAGTGCGATCTCGATGTGATTCCGAATGCGTCTCGGGTGTTGGCAGTGGAAGCGGCGATTTCGAATTCCTTCGCGTTTGGAGGTCTGAATGCGGTGCTGGCGTTCGCTTCGGACGGTGCGACTCGAGTTTGAGAGCTTCAAGCAGCGTGCGTTCTCTGTAGTGCATCCAGGGACGTTTGTGCGGCGGCCAGTGTTCCAGCGAGCAGCAGACTTCGTCGATGCATCGCTGTCTATCGTATTCGCGTTATCCTCAAGGATTCCATGTTTCAAGAGCTATTGAGGGTTTGGTTCGAATGGTCGCGCGATCTGGGTTACGTCGGCGTGTTCGTGATGATGGCCATTGAGAGCACGATTGTGCCTGTTCCTTCGGAAATCATCATGCCTCCGGCAGGGTATTGGGCGGCGCAGGGACAGATGTCTTTGTGGGGCGTGATTCTCGCGGGTGGATTGGGGTCGACCTTCGGATCGAGCCTCTGTTACTGGTTCACGCGGACACTCGGGCGGGCGATTCTCGAACGCTATGGCAAGTGGCTGTTGCTTCCTCCCGAACGTTTGGAGTTGGCCGAACGCTGGCTGGCGGAATACGCGTTGGGCGGAATTTTTCTGGCGCGGTTATTGCCGGTGGTGAGGCACCTGATTGGATTTCCGGCGGGGTTGGTTCGAGTTCCTTTCGGCGCTTTCGCGGGCATCACGTTCGTTGGATCCACGCTGTGGTGCGCGATTCTGGCAATCTTCGGCGCGAGAACGATCGGGCAACAGCCAGGGTTGCTCAACGATCCGGCCGCGCTGCAGCATGCGGTGAAAGACAACCTCTTGTGGTTCATCCTGCTGGTGTTTGGACTGGGTGCCGGGTGGTTCTTTGTGAAGTGGTTCGGCTCACGGCGCAAGTCCGTTTCCTAGTTTCGTGGGTTCAACGAGTCGAGACCGGCAGGGCGAACGCCACATAAACGCCACCAGTTGGGGACTTCGGTTTGTCCTTGCCACCGCTGGCATAGATGACAACGTACTGGCGTCCACCGACCTCGTAAGTGATCGGCGTCGCGTTCGATGAGAACGGCAATGTCGCCTGCCACAGTAACTTGCCCGTGGATTTATCGAACGCACGGATCTTCTTGTCAAAGTTGGTCGCGCCGATGAAGACGAGTCCGCCGGCAGTGACCACAGGCCCGCCGTAGTTCTCGGTTCCAGTGTCCTTGATTCCTTGTGCCGCGAGTTCCGGATACTCACCCAGCGGAACCTTCCACGCGTACTCGCCTGTGTTTAAATCGATCGCGTTCAAAGTTCCCCAGGGAGGCTCGACGGCCGGATAGCCATCGGGGTCCAGAAACTTGTGATAGCCAGTGAAGCGATACTTGGGTCCTTTGACTTCCGCCGAAGGATTGACGCCTTCTTTGGATTCGCCACTCAGCAGAAACTGCACCAGCGCCGCGAGTTCGTTGTCTTTGAGATTCGGATACGGAGGCATACGCCCCGAACCTTGGCGGATGATTTTGGTGAGTTGTTCCGGGGTGCGTCCAGTGAGATCTTTCAGAGAAGGGAACTGCGGTGGCGAACCCTGCATGTTGTCGCCGTGGCAGACTGCGCACTGCGTCAGATAGTAAGTTTTGGGCGCCGGTCCGGCGACGTTGGGCGCGAGGCTCGATGTCCACGCGATGTCATTGGCGTTGACGTAGAGAAGATTGGTTTCAGGATCGAAGGCAGAGCCGCCGTATTCGGATCCGCCATCGAAGCCGGGCATGATGACCGTCTCTTTGAGCAAGCCGAACGGAGTGAACTGGGGGCCTTTTTTGAGCTCACCGAAGCGTTGCCGCGCCCACTGCGCGATCTCTGGCGTGCGTCGGGTCAGTATATTTTCGGTGAGTTCCTGACGGGCGAACGGCGCGGGCTTTACGACGAAGGCTTGGGTTGTGGCGGCGACTTCGCCGGGGACGTCGCTCGCCGGAACCCTGCGCGTTTCCATGGGAAACACGGGCGCTCCGGTTGCGCGATCGAACAAATACAGCCAGCCTTGTTTGCTGGTTTGGGCGACCGCCTCAATGCTGCGACCATTGCGTTTCAGCGTGACGAGCGAGGGCGGAGAAGGGAAGTCGCGATCCCAGATATCGTGTTTGATCGCCTGAAAGTGCCAAATGCGCTTGCCGGTGTTTGCGTCGAGTGCGAGCAGCGAATCCGAGAACAAGTTGTTGCCGGTACGGTCTGCGCCATAGAAATCGTTGGCTGCGGATCCGGTGGGGACGAAGACGAGGCCCCGCTTGAGATCGACGGCCATGCCGGGCCAACTGTTTGCCGATCCGCTATAGGTCCACGCGTCTTTGGGCCAAGTGTCGTATCCAAACTCGCCGGGATGTGGGATGGTGTGGAACGACCAGCGAAGTTTGCCTGTGCGGACATCGAAGGCGCGAATGTCGCCGGGTGAGGAAGGCAATGATTCGGGCCAGCGTCCGCCAAGAATCATGAGGTCTTTGTAGATGGCCCCGGGGCTGGTAAGGGTTACCGAAACACTTTCTGGATCGCGACCGAGATGTTCGCGAAGATCGATGCGACCGTTGGTGCCGAACGACGGGATGGTCTTGCCGGTGCGCGCGTCAATTGCGTAGACCCAGTTGCGCACGCCCAGAAACAGACGGCGCTCAGAGGCATTGTCGGTCCAATACATGAGTCCGCGATTGGGCATGTTGCCAGCGACGCCGGAATCGAACTGCCAGATTCGCTTTCCGGTTGCAGCATCGATGGCGACGGCCTTGTGGGATGGTGTGATGCCGTAAACGACACCGTTGACCATGAGGGGCGTGGTTTGGGAGGCACCGGGTCCATCGTTGGTGTCATAGGACCAGGCGACTTCGAGTTGCGCCACATTTCCGCGGTGGATCTGCTTCAACGGGGAATAGCGCGTGCCTGCGGCGTCGCCTCCGTAAGCGGGCCAATCGCGATCGGCGGCGAGCAGCGCTACGAGCAGAAACAAAGGTGGCATCGGTGTTGGGGCTATCTTATCGCAGAGGCCGCGCCGCAAATGGGTGGCAACTACCGTTTGACTGAAGAAACCTACCGCTTAGTCGAAAATCGGTAATGTTTGCGGGAGCTCTTGCATTCAAGACCGGATTGGTCGTATATTGAAAACAGAAGTGCTTCTGCAACTGAGTTGCAGGCACATCAAAGAAATCGAACGGGACGTCAGGCGCGATTCTTGGCGGAACTAGTCTGACGCCCCGCTGTTTTATCCCATTTTCGGAGGACACCCCATTGTATCGGTTACCGATGTTTTTCGTCTTGATTTCCCTGTATGCGGAACCGTTGGTCAGCGTCCGTTACCAAGGCCGCGTACTCGATGCGAGTGGTAGGCCGGTGAGCGGTGCACTCGTTGTTCTGACGCCAGGACCGTCGGCTTCGTCGCTGACTTCTGGCGAATTCCTTTTGACGGTCGCGCCCGGTTCGTATCGACTGGATGTCACTGCCGCGGGCTTCGAAGCATACTCGAAACCGGTTGTGGTGGTGCGTGACGGCGCGGGTCCGGTCGAAGTGATGTTGCAGGTTTCGCGGATGATGACGACGGTCAACGTGATTGAGGCTCCCGACTACGTCGCGGCCACGACTTCAACGGCGACCAAGACTCCGACTCAACTTGTCGACATCCCCCAATCGATCACTGTGGTGAGCCGCGAACTCATCAAAGATCAACTAATGGCGAGCATGGCGGATGTGGTGCGTTACACGCCGGGCATCACGATGGCGCAAGGGGAAGGGCATCGCGACGCGCCGGTAATTCGCGGCAACGCGACCACAGCGGACTTCTATGTCAACGGCGTTCGCGACGATGTGCAGTACTTTCGCGACCTCTACAACGTGGAACGTGTGGAGGCGGTGAAGGGTCCGAACGCGATGATCTTCGGGCGCGGCGGTGGTGGCGGCGTGATCAATCGAGTGACGAAAGAGGCTGCATTTGTGCCGTTTCGCGAGATCATGCTGCAAGGCGGCTCGTATGGGAACAAGCGCGTGACGACAGATTTCAATCAGCCATTGTTTGGCGACAAGCTAGCGTTTCGCTTGAACGGGGCGTATGAGAATTCCGACAGCTTCCGCAACTATGGCAACGTCGAACGCTATGGCATCGCGCCTACGGTGACGATGCCTTTGGGCTCGGAAACACGCGTGAAGTTGGGTTATGAATACTTTCGCGATCAACGGGTGGTTGATCGCGGGATCCCTTCATTCGGTGGAAAGCCACTGGCTTCGGCGCATCGCTCGACGTTCTTTGGGAATCCGTTGGAGAGTCCCTCGGACGCAGGTGTGCATTTGGGATCGGCGACAATCGAACGCCAACAGGGCAAGTTGAATCTCCGCAATAGTACTCTCTTTGGAAGCTACGACAAGTTCTATCAGAATGTGTTTCCGGGGGCGGTGAACGCGGCTGCGACACTGGTGAGTCTATCCGGATACAACACCGGGACGCAGCGTTTGAACGTGTTCAATCAGAGCGATGCAACGTATCAGTTGGCGACGGGCGCGGTGCGGCATACACTGCTGGCGGGGGCGGAGTTCGGTCGGCAGGCGACCGACAACTTGAGGCAGACAGCGTACTTCAACGGAACGGCGACGTCGATCGGTGCGCCGCTTTCCAATCCCACCGATTTCACGCCGGTGACTTTCCGGCAGAGTGCCACCGATGCCAACAATGGCGCGGTCTCGAACATTGCGGCCGGGTACGTGCAAGATCAGGTGAGTATCACCCGTTTCGTGCAATTGGTGGGCGGGCTGCGCTTCGATCGCTTCGATCTGCGCTTTCTCAACAACCGCAATCAGGACCGCCGTCGGCGTGTCGACCATCTCTGGTCTCCGCGCGCTGGGCTGGTGTTCAAGCCTGTCACTCCAATGTCAGTCTATCTGAACTACAGCGTCTCGTATCTACCGAGTTCCGGGGATCAGTTCGCCTCTTTGGACGCAACCAGCGAGACGTTGAAACCGGAAAAGTTTACGAACTACGAAGCGGGCTTTAAGTGGGACATCCGGCGGTCACTGTCTGTGACGAGCGCTGTCTATCGATTGGATCGGACCAATACGCGAACCGTGAATCCGAACGATCCGGCACAGATTTTGCAGACTGGCGCGCAGCGTACGAAGGGCTTTGAGTTAGGCTTGAACGGAACCCTGACCTCGCGATGGTCTGTCGCCGGAGGGTATGGATATCAGGATGCGTTCATTCACCGCGCGACCGCAGGGGCGGTGCAGGGGGCGAAAGTGGCGATGGTTCCTCTGTATACGTTTTCGATGTGGAACAACTACCGGATCCTGCAGCGGTTGAGCGGAGGCTTGGGAATCATTCATCAGGCGGACATGTGGGCGGGTATCGACAATACGGTGCGGATCCCGCGGTTCACCCGCGCGGATGCGGCTGTATACTACTCGTTGACCGAGAAATTGCGGCTACAGGCGAATGTTGAAAATCTGACCGATCGCCAGTACTTTTCGACGGCGCATAGCAACAACAACATCACGCCTGGATATGCGCGAGCGGTGCGGATGGGGTTGACGATCCGATTTTAAGCCGCTTTCTTCTTCGGCTGCGCAACCGCCGGTCGAGAGGCAGGCTTCGGGGATGCCGGGCTCATCAACTGCCGGACCTCTGCGGGCGGAATGAATCGGGACGCGGGAATCGCGGCGTTGGGCTGAATGTTATCCAGAACGATCGTCACCTCTTGCCCGCCTGCGCGCTGCAACAGCGTCGTGGCTTGCAGGATCGGGCCGATCTTTCTATAGTTGACCATCACGATCTCAGCCGGGATCTCTCCCATCGCCGTGACTGCCGTACGCTTGATTTTGACGTTGAGTCCGCTCTTGCGGTCGAACCAGAATGTTTCAGGCTTACCGCCAGCAATTGGAGTGGCGACCACCCGGTAGCAATCATGTCCTTCGGTGGTTTCCGCCGCGATGGTGTTCACCTTCGAATACACTTGCCGCCAATTCAGAGGCAGGTTGAAGAGCGCCTCATGAAGGGCTTCCACCTTCTCTTCGCCGGTCTTCAATCGCGGACCCATCACTGCGGAACTTTCCCAGGCGATCTTTCCGTCTGTGCCCTGTTCGATGCGTCCGACACCTTGGACATCCATGACGATCACCTGGCTGTTCGGCGCGACCGAGTACATTTCCACTGTTCCCGAGACACCTGCGGCGGACATCTTCACGACGCCGCGGGCGATTTCGGAACGGCGCTGCGCGTAGGCGGCTTTGCCTCCGGTGACTTCGACGTACTTGTCGAAGATCGTCTCACCTTTGGGTAGATCCTGCGCAACCGCCATGGACGCGAACGCAAAAACGAACAGCTTCATCTATTTCCGATTTCCCTTTCTGATCCAAGCGACTGCTGCTTCGACAACGGCATCCTTGCCTGTGAGCAAGGTTTGCGGTGTCAGCCTGACTTCCTCATCCGGAATCACGCCGTTGGCTTCGAGCGTCCGGCCACTCACTGAAATATAATTTGCCACCGCGTATTGAAATCCGTCGCCATTGGGGAGCCGTTCGACGATGGAGGGCAGCGCGGCGGCGGCGGATTTTGTGCCGAAGATGCGTGCGCGTTTGAGGTCTTGCATACCGCCCGCGAAGATCTCGGAGGTGGACGCCGACGCCCCGTCGATCAACACCGCGACTGGACCTTTGAATGTCTGGCCGCGCGGATTGACGATGAAGTTCAGTGGCGATTCGCGCAGGTACATGGTTCCGAGCTTGGAGTTTGGCTTGCTGACGAACCATCCCGCAACGCTGGCGGCGAGGATGCCGATGCCTCCCGGGTTGCCGCGGACATCGATCACGATACCGTCACACTGCGCGCAGGTTGCGGTCGCGAAGTTGCCGATCTGCGTATTGAGACGCATGGGATCGAGAAACATGTTGAAGCGAATGTAGCCGGTAGTGCCGATCTTACGGCTTTCGATCCAGACCGGTGTCGGCGGAAGGTTGCCGAACGGAATGGCGCGACCGCGCGGCTCGCGCAGCAGGATTGTCTTGGTGACAGCGTTGCCTTGACCGTCCTCGAATTCAACCGGCATGCCGGTTCCGGGTGCGCCCATGAGCTTGGATTGCAGCATCGATGTCTGGCGCAGGTCGCGGTAGTTGGTGTTCTTGTAGACGCCGTCAATGGCCTGAATCGCCCGCGCGATCTCAGCACCGCGTATTTTACGGATCCGCCACCCGAGGCTGACTGGAACTCCAGGTTGCACGTCGACGACATAGGCATGGTCACCGAGGACGCGCGCTTCGAAACCGGCTTCACCGACTCCCCAAGCTGTGTTCTCGAGATCGAGGCCTTTGAAGTCGCTATAGGTGATGAGTTTGAAGTGCGACTGTTTGAGACGCGCCAACATGTCGTGGATGTAGCTGCGAATCTCGTTGGCGTCCTTGGCTTTTTCCGCTTTAGGGCGGAGTTCGTCGTGGACTTTCTGCCAGTCGAGTCCGCCAGGGCGGGGGTCCCAGTGTTTGTCGCGGATGGTCTTCCAGACGTGCTCGAACGATTCGAGTTGGACGCTGCGATCCTGCGGCGACATTTGTGCAAGCAGGGGAAGAGCCACGAGAGCTATGAAAAGTAAGCGCAAGTTCCAGGATACTCTGCGCCGTCGCACAGACATAAGATGAGATGCATGACTTGGGATGAGCGTTACCGTAAAGACGAATGTGCCGATTTGCAGCCGATGACGTTTTTGCGAACGCTGGCGGATCGTATGCCGTCCGAGGCATTGGTACTCGACCTTGCTTGTGGAGCGGGGCGTCATGCGTTGTTGTTCGCGGAGCGTGGTTGCCGGGTGCTGGCCGTGGATTCCTCGGCCGTAGCGATTGACTCGATACGGTCACGTTCTCGGGTCGATACATTTGTTTGTGCGGCTGAGGATTTTGAAATGACGGAGGGTGCGTTCGATCTGGTGATCGTGACGATGTTTCTGGATCGGGGGCTGTTTCCGAAGATCCGCGCGGCGGTGAAGCGCGGCGGCAGGGTGGCGATGGCGATTCCATTGGTCGATGAGCGCGAGGGTGTGAAGGCGATGAATCCGGCCTATTTGCTGAAGCCGGGCGAACTCGCGGCGGAGTTCCCCGATCCACAGTGGATGCATGAGCATCTGGTGGAAACACGACCGGATGCGCCATCGCGCGGAATCGCGGAATTGATTGCCAAAAAGCAGAAAGGCCGGAACCCGCAGGCCCGGCCCTTACTGTGAGATCAGAAATCCAACGGCCTAACTAATCCTTCTCGATCCGCATCCCGTAGAATGAGCGATACACGTAGAACATCGACACCGCTAGAAAGACCGCCGACAGGATCATATTCAATCCCGGGTTGGACTTGTCAAGCGAAACCGCAAGTTCTACCGCCAGCAGGCCAAACAACGTGGTGAACTTGATGATCGGATTCAACGCCACAGAAGACGTATCCTTGAACGGATCGCCCACTGTGTCGCCGACCACCGTTGCGTCGTGCAGCGGAGTACCCTTGGCCTTGAGTTCGGTTTCCACGATCTTCTTTGCGTTATCCCATGCGCCGCCGGCATTGGCCATGAAAATGGCCTGATACAAGCCGAATAGCGCGATCGAGATCAGATAGCCGATGAAGAAGAACGGTTCGATGAACGCAAACGCGAGCGTTGAGAAGAAGACAACCAGAAAGATGTTGAACATGCCTTTCTGTGCGTACTCCGTGCAGATCTGCACCACTTTCTTCGAGTCCGCCACCGATGCTCTGGTTACGCCTTCGAGCTTGATATTGGCCTTGATGAATTCCACTGCGCGGTACGCGCCTGTGGTTACGGCCTGCATCGAAGCGCCGGTGAACCAGTAGATCACCGCGCCGCCGGCGATCAAGCCGAGCAGGAAAGGCGGATGCAGAATCGAGAGCTTTTGGATGTTCTGCGTGAGTCCGTTGGTGAGCATCACGATGATCGAGAAGATCATGGTCGTCGCGCCGACCACGGCCGTACCGATGAGCACCGGTTTGGCTGTGGCCTTGAAGGTGTTGCCCGCGCCGTCGTTCTCTTCCAAGTGCTGCTTAGCCTCTTCGAACTTAGGCGAGAATCCGAAATCCTTTTTGATTTCGCCTTCAATGTCCGGAATCGATTCGATCATCGACAATTCGTAAACCGATTGCGCGTTGTCGGTGACGGGCCCGTAGGAATCGACTGCGATCGTTACTGGACCCATGCCCAGAAATCCAAACGCGACGAGTCCGAAAGCGAAGACCGCGGGGGCGATCATCAGCGAGGCCATGCCTCCCATGCCCTCACCCATGCTGCTGAGTCCATAGGCGATGGACATCAACATCAGGATCGCCATGCCGAGCCAGTAGCCGGAGAAGTTACCGGCAACCAATCCGGAAAGGATGTTGAGGGATGCTCCGCCTTCGCGAGAGGACGTCACGACTTCTTTCACGTGTGCGGATTCCACCGAGGTGAACACCTTCACCAATTCCGGAATCAGCGCACCGGCGACCGTGCCGCAAGTGATGACGCTCGAAAGCTTCCACCAGAGTGAGCCGTCGCCAAGGTCTGGAATCATGAGGTACGAAACGATGTAGGTGAGCACGATGGAGACGAACGAAGTGAGCATGACGAGCATCGTCAGCGGATGTTCGTAGTTCATCTTTTCAACGTGTTCGTACTTGGCCTTCGCCATGGCTTCGTTGATGAAGTAGGACATGGCCGAGGCGACCACCATCATGACGCGCATGGTGAAGATCCAGACCAGAAGCTGCACCTGAACCACCGGCTCTTTGACTGCGAGCAGGATGAACGAAATGAGAGCCACGCCGGTAACGCCGTAGGTTTCGAAGCCATCGGCCGAAGGTCCAACGGAATCGCCCGCGTTGTCGCCCGTGCAATCGGCGATCACACCGGGGTTGCGTGCGTCGTCTTCCTTGATTTTGAAGACGATCTTCATCAAGTCGGCACCGATGTCGGCGATTTTGGTGAAGATTCCGCCGGCGACGCGCAGTGCGGCTGCGCCCAGCGATTCACCGATGGCGAATCCGATAAAGCAGGATCCGGCATAGTCGCCCGGAATGAACAGCATGATTGCAAGCATCAGCAGCAGTTCGACGGAGATGAGCATCATGCCGATACTCATTCCGGCTTTGAGCGGAATCGCGTAACAGGGAAACGGCTTGCCTCGAAGCGCAGCGAACGCGGCGCGCGAGTTGGCGAACGTATTCACCCGGATGCCGAACCAGGCGACGCCGTAGCTGCCGAGGATTCCGATGATGCTGAACATCAGGATGACGAACACTTTGAACATCTCGAAGTGTTGTAGGAATCCGAAATAAAACACGATGATGGTGCCGATGAATAGTTCGAGAATCATCAGGAACCGGCCCTGCGTTTCGAGATATGTTTTGCAGGTCTCGTAGATGAGTTCCGAGATTTCCAGCATCGACTTGTGCACGGGAAGGTTTCTGAGTTGGTTAAAGGTGAGGTAGCCGAAAACGAGGCCGAGTGCCCCGACCAGCAATCCGAACATAAGCAAGGTTCGACCGCCGGTTCCGAAGAACATGGCCGTGTCCAGGTCTGGCAGAATCAGGTTCGCCTCGCCGCCTGCGCGATGTTCCTGCGCGTGAAGCGTGGCGGGGGCGAGCAAGATGAACGCCAAAAGACAGAGAAGAAGCGTCGATAGAACGCGCCGCGGAGCCGTGACTGTCGACTTGGCTTCTACGCGGAAGTGACTGAACATTCGGGGAATCCTCCAGGATTTGGGCACGATCGGAACACGGGAAAGTTCATCCGTATTTCCTTGCTGGGATAACAACGTGCCGCCTCATACGATACCAAGTTATAACCTATGGAATCAAATGACATTTAGTGCTGCTGGTCAGGGTCAAGCGTCCAGTACGGGCCTGGCTTCGCGGAACGCAGTCAGGATCATGTCGTCTCCGCGATGCGGTAAATCGTGTACGATGACATGGCTTGGGCCAGCCTGTCCAATCGGCAACGGCGCGTACCGCGTCGGCCTTCTAGGCAACTGTTTTTCTTCCCAGCGTCACGACCGAGTAGTGCGCTGAGGTTTCCCCAACGTTCTTCCATCCGTGCATTTCGTTTGACGCGATGTAGATCACGTCGCCCGGGCCAATCTTCGAAACCTTGCCCTCAATCGTCACTTCGAGCGAGCCTTCGCGCAACGCCACCACTTCTTCATGCGGATGCCGGTGCGCCTCATGGGGCATTTTGCCGACGGCGATTTCGGTATGGTGGATTTCGACCCCATAGCCGGTATGGGTGATTCCGTTCATCACGCTGCGGCTTTTGTTTTGGGCGCTCTGCCGCACAGGCAGATCTTCGAATCGAAAGGTTGCGCTGGGCAAGGGATCGGCAGACGGGGCGGCCAGCGCGGATGCTGCGGAAGCAACGGCAGCGACGAGAGACATCGCGAGGTCGCGGCGATTTTGCATATCGCCCAGCTTTTTGGCTACGAAAAGCGCTTTTTCAGCAGAAACCAGAGGTTGTAGAATCCATCGCGCCAGGGGCTCAGTTTGATCTCGCCCAAACGCGACGAATACTGAATCGAAAGCTCCTGGAACCGAGCCCCCGACTTGAGCGCCTCGATCTTGATTTCCTCGGAGAAGGCCATGCCATCGGACGTCAGATGCATTTTGTCGAGGATGTTGCGGCGGAATACCCACATGCCGCTCTGCGAATCGCGAACCCAACGGAAATACAGGATCGACATTGCCAGGGACAAGACCCAGTTGCCGAACTTGTGTTTGAAGCTCATCGCCTTCGGATCCTGCACCGGGAAGCGCGATGCATTCAGAAAGTCGACTTCCAGATGCAGAAAGGCCTCAAGCAGATACGAAAGGGCATCCACGGGATAGCTCTGGTCGCCGTCCAGGGTCACGATCACGTCGCCGGTGGCCGATTGAAATCCTGACTTGTACGCACGACCGTAGCCCTTCACGGCTTCTGGAATCACGCGCGCGCCGAACCGCGCGGCAACTTCGGCGGTACGGTCAGTGGACCCGTTGTCCACCACGATCACCTGATCGACGAACGCGGGCATTCGCAACATGACCTGCTCAATGCCTTGCTCTTCGTTCAGGCAGGGAATGATGACTGTGATGGTTAAATTTTTGTACAAGCGCGGAGGGTCCGAATGAGAGGTCGATTGAGGGACCACCTTAGGATAACAGCAAGAAGATTTTCATACGAAGGTACAACGCGATCCTGGGAAGCGCGGAAAGGGTGCTCGGGCACCCTCATACGAACAAGCGAGGATGCCCGAGGTAGGGATCGCGTCAATGTCTCGATCCGGTTGCCAAACGATATCAGTCCGGCTTGCGGGACAGTTCCTCTGAAAGAATGATTGCTTCCGCAAGCTCTTTCATTGGACGGCGCAGACGCCGACTTTCATTGCGCAACCGAAGGTAAGCTTCTTCTTCGGACAGGCCATGGCGGCTTTGCAGCAGGCCCTTGGCTCGTTCCACAATCTTGCGAGTTTCCAACTGCTCGCGCAGCAGCTCATTCTGATCTTCGAGCATGCTCTTCGAGATGGCGGTGCCCATCTGCTCGCCGATGAATGTCAGCAGGGAGACTTCTTCGGGAGTGTGATCGTAGGCCGCACGATGATGGACGTTGATGACCCCGATAATCTCGCCGCGGTTTACCAGAGGGACCGATAGAAAGGCTTCGTAGGTATCCTCGATCAGCGCTGAGAAGCGCTTGAACCTGGTGTCGGACGCAGCGTTGCGTGGCAGCGCCACAACCGACTGGTGTTCCGCAACCCAGCCAGTGATACCTTCGCCCACTTTCATGCGAAGATTCCCCAAGTCGCGTGCGTGCGGAACCTGCGAGGCTCGCAGCACGATTTCGTTCGTTTCAGCTTCGATCAGGTAGACCAAGGTCGCGTCGCAGTTCGTCACCTGCGACGTTAGACCGACAATTTCTCCCAACATTTCATCCAGAGACAACTCCGATGCAACGATATTGCTGACTCGATGCATCAGATTGACTTGAGACTCCGCGGGGTCCATCATAGCGGTCATTGGCTCCTCGGAACTTAACTTCATGTCTCCATCTAAACCCGCATTGACTGGGATTGCCAATCGATCTTTTCTATCGGCACCATTGCAGCCCGCCATGGTTGTGGCAATCTTGTTTCTTTTCAGCGTCGATGCGGTGACAGCGCGTGATTGGATCAAAATGACTTCTCCCAGAGGTGAGGTTTATTCGAATGCAGGTATCGGTCCCGCGAAGAGGGCGCTCGAACAACTGGACTGGATGACCGACACTTTTCAAGACATTGGACGCCCGCGAGCCGCCGCTCCGCTTAAAATTTTGATCTTTGCATCGGAAAAAGAGTTTGCCGAATACCGCCCGACTCGACTCAGTTCGGGGTTCTATCAATCGGGACCCAGTGGGGATTGGATTTGTTTCTATAGCGGTGACACCCGCGTCGCCCTGCATGAATTCACCCACTCGTTGCTGAATCGTTCGACCATTCAACTACCGCAATGGCTGGAAGAGGGTTTGGCCGAATTCTTCTCCACTCTCCGCGTCGACAAGCAGCATGTTGTGATTGGGACTGCGATTCCGGAGCACATCTCCAACCTCAAGCTACTCGACTTTCTGCCCGAAGGAGACTTGGTCAAAGCCAACCGCCGCTCGATTCATGAAGAAGGCCCGGTGCTCGCAGCAAGATTCTATGCCACCGGTTGGGCGTTGGTGCACATGCTCTATCTCTCGCCGAAATTCGCGCCGTACATGCCGGCGTTTGTCGAGGCAATCGACAGCGCGAAAGTATCCCCGGAAAGAGCCTTCGAAGATGCCTTTGGCATGACGATCGGCAAAGCGCTAGGTGAGGCGCAAGCTTATATCCGGCAGCCTTTGCTGCCATCCGGGCGTATCGCCCGTCCGAATGACGATCCCGAATCGCCAATTGCAGAGGCGCAAGCGGTGGATGCTGTGGAAATTGCACGTGTCCAAGCGGAACTTCTGCTCGATTCCGGGCGTCGCGACGAGGCTGCGATCAAGTACCGCGCTATTGCCAAAACCAAGTCGCCGGCCAGTATCGCTGCGCAGGCTTTCTGGAGCCTCTCGGAGAACGACATCCCCGCGGCCACCCGTTTCTTTGAAAAGGCACTGGAAAACCCTCAAGCGGACGCGAGACTCGTTTTTGAATACGCCATGCTGCTGCGGGAAAGCGGGACAGCGAGCCGCGCTCGCGTTAGCGAACTTCTTGAAAGGACGATCCGCCTCAATCCCTTGCACCCGGAGGCGCACTTTCTGCTGGGGATCCGCGCGACGGACGAAAAGCGCTTCATAGAGGCCGTTGAGCGCTTGCGGGAAGCCGTTGCGGTACTGCCTCGCCAATCGTCTTTCTGGCATGCTCTGGGGTTCGCATACAGCAAGACGGGTAATCAGGCGGAAGCGAGGAATGCCGCCCATAAGGCGATTCGAATCGCGGGTTCCGAGCAGGAGGAAAAGATGGCTCGCGATCTGCTGGCAAGTCTGGAACCCGAGCGTCGCGGACCCGCCGCCAAAAGTGTTGACGCGCCCGTTTCGGAAGCCTGGAAGAATCCGCAGGGTGACGCGTCGGTGGTTGGTACTCTCAAGGCTTTCGTTTGTGGGAATCCACCGAAGATTGAAATCACAACCACCCGAGGGGTGGAGGAATTTATAATCTTGAACCCACAAAAGCTTACACTTCGTAATGCTGCTTACCAAAAGATAGAGTTTGTCTGTGGCGAGCTAGACCCGAACCGCGTCCGGATAGAGTACCTGCGGGCAACCAGAGACATTACTAGTATTGATTTTTCTCCCTAATGTACTGGAACCTGTCTACGAACAACCTGAGACGAGATCGGGTGTATACACGAGTTTCAACTTTCCACAGAAGGGCGCATGATGGATTCAGGCAGCAAATGGACCAACTTTCCGAAACCATCAACCCAACTTCGCTTTTCATGACTCGAGTGATGCAGGGAGTCATGCTGGGCACGGTCTTCGCCGTTCCCGTCGCGCTCTGGGCTTATACCCAGGCACACCCGCAACCAGAGGTGACTCGAGCGGATGTCGCGGCCTCGACCATAAGAGCGGCAAAGCGTTCTCAACCTATCCGCAAACCGATTCGCGTCAAAGATGCACCCACGATTCCGGCGGTGCAGATGCATGTTCGCATCGACGACGGAAGCGGTCAAGCCAACTAACTGCGATTCGGCTGTTCCGAAAAGCGAAGAGCCGGGCGATGACTCAACATCCGCCCGGCCCTTCACTTCCTCCGAAAGAAAAACATTAGCTGCGCTTCTTCCCGTTGGCTTCGTTGCACCTCGGCCACAATGGATTCTTGTTTTTGTTCTTGTCCGGACACAAGAAGAAGCTTGGCTGCCGTTTCAAAGATCTTGTCGAGCCGCTCTTTTTTTAGGACCGGGCGATGGGTTTCGATTCCCCTGCTCGCCGCCCGATCCCCTCCGAGTCTTTTTGCTCTTCATACACACAGGCGTAAGAAACTGCGAAAACGGATCAAAAACGTTTTGGCCGTCGCCGTATCCTAGAAGTTGGACCATCCAATCAACATCATCGGCGCCGGGCTTGCCGGCTGCGAGGCCGCCTGGCAGATCGCGGAAGCTGGAATCCCGGTTACGCTCTACGAGATGCGACCGGTAAAATCCACGGCGGCGCACCACACGAACGACATGGCGGAACTCGTCTGCTCGAACTCGCTGAAGAGCGAAGGCGAGAATTCCGCACCATGGCTCCTCAAAGAAGAACTGCGCCGGCTGGGATCGCTATTGTTGCTGCGAGCAGCGCCAGCCGCCCGTGTTCCAGGCGGCCAGGCTCTCACCGTCGACCGCATCGTGTTCGCGCAAGAGGTCACAGCGGCCATTGAGGCCCATCCGCTCATCACGGTGAAGCGCGAAGAGGTGACCGAGATTCCGACTGAGGGAATCACGATCATCGCGACAGGACCGCTCACGAGCGGGCCGCTCGCCGCAGCCATCGGTCGGCTCACAGGTGAGGATCGACTTTACTTTTACGACGCCATCAGCCCTATTGTCGAAGCCGAGAGCATCGATATGAGCATTGCGTTCCGCGCGTCGCGTTATGGCAAGTCGATGGATGGCACCGATGATTACATCAACTGCCCCTTCAATCGCGAACAGTATGATGCCTTCATTGCCGAGCTGCTCGAAGCACGCGCCGTGCCCGCGCATATTGAAGAAGACAAGACCCCATTCTTTGAATCGTGTCTGCCTGTGGAAGAGATCGCGCGCCGCGGTCCGGATACTCTGCGGTTTGGTCCGATGAAGCCGATGGGCCTAACCGATCCTCGCACCGATCGCCGCCCTTGGGCTGTCGTGCAACTGCGTCAGGAGAACATGCGCGCCGATAGCTACAACCTGGTCGGATTCCAGAACCATATGCGCTTCCCTGAGCAGCAGCGTATCTTTCGCATGATTCCCGGGATGGAGAAGGCCGAGTTTCTGCGCTATGGGCAGATTCATCGAAATACGTATATCAACGGTCCGACGCTTTTGACGCGGACACTGCAGTTGAAGAGCGATTCACGGATCTTCTTTGCGGGGCAAATTTCAGGCGTTGAGGGTTATGTGGAATCGATCGCCACGGGGTTGCTTGCAGGCAGGTTCGCGCTGGCGATGGCGCGCGGTGAGGATCCGAGGCCGGTGCCGAGGGCGACGGCGTTAGGATCGCTTTGCGAATACATCGCCGGTGCGGATCCTGAAAATTACCAGCCCGCCAACATCACCTTCGATCTGCTGCCGCAACTCGAAGAAGAGGCAAAGAAGAAATTCAAGCACGATAAAAAGGCCCGCCACGCCGAAGTTTGCCGACGCGCACTGGCGGCGTTGACTGAGTATGTCCTCTGAGTTGGGCGGTCTTGTTGAAGACTATCTCGCGGAACTCACTCGCAAGGCCTCGTCCGTGCATACGATTCGCAACTACCGGTCCGATCTGGAACAGTGGATTGCGTATCTGACGCCACCTGGATCCGAACATTCGCCGGTACCCCGCGAGATCGATCTGTTAACTCTGCGGGAATGGCTCGCGCATTTGTACGATCGGAATCTGGAGCCAGCTTCGATTCGTCGCAAGCTGGCCGCGCTGCGCTCATTCTTCAAATATATGCTGCGCGAAGGTGTCATCGTCAAAAATGTCGCGCGTCTGTTGCGGACTCCTAAACAGCCCAAGCATCTGCCTCGCGTGCCTACGGCGGAACAGACCAACAACCTGCTGGATCGGATTCCCAAAGACGATCTTGGGCAGCCGTTTCCAGCGCGTGACCGCTTGATCTTCGAACTCCTGTACGGCTGCGGACTCCGCATCGGCGAGCTTTCGGGAATGAACCTCGAAGACTTCGATCGCGTGGAGCAATGGATCCGCGTGCGAGGCAAAGGCAAGAAGGAGCGGCAGGTTCCGTTTGGATCGAAGGCCGCGGAATCGTTGGCGTCCTGGCTGGGCGTGCGTGAGGCCAATCCGCAGGAGAAGGCGCTGCTGGTGAGCAGCCGAGGTACACGTCTGCCGGTTCGCGCGATTTACAACGTAGTGAAGTTCTACTCGCGGATGTTGAGCGGCGATGATTCGATTCATCCGCATACGCTGCGGCACGCGTTTGCGACGCACCTGCTCTCGAGCGGTGCGGATCTGCGCGCGATTCAGGAACTTCTCGGGCATTCACAACTATCGACCACGCAAAAGTACACGCAGATCTCGCTGACCGATCTGATGGCGGTTTACGACAAGGCGCATCCGCTAGCGCTCAAGAAGTCCGGTAGTAGAGAATAACGTCTATGCAGTCATTTCTCTGCGTCGCCTGCGGCACGCAGTTCGCGCCCACGCTCAACGCGCCAGCCTCGTGCCCCATCTGCACCGATGAGCGCCAGTTTGTGCCTCGCCAAGGGCAGCGCTGGACGACGATGCCAGAGCTTCATCGTCACTGTGAGAATGAACTGCTTCGCGTCGATGAGGGTCTCTTTGCCGTAGTCACACGTCCGCAGTTCGCAATCGGACAACGCGCCTATCTTGTCCAGACGGCGGAAGGCAACGTGCTTTGGGATTGTCTAAGTCTGGTGGATGCCGATACGATTTCCACGTTGTGGGCGCATGGCGGCGTATCGGCGATCGCAATCTCGCATCCGCATTACTACGCATCGATGGCGGCTTGGAGTCAGGCCTTTGGCGGAGTCCCGATCTATCTGCATGCCGAAGACAAGACTTGGGTGCAGCACGTGAATCCGGCAATTGAGTTTTGGGATGGGGCCTCGAAGTCCTTGCCTTGCGGCTTGACGCTCATTCACTGCGGCGGCCACTTCTCCGGTGGAACTGTGCTGCATTGGGCTGGGGG
>CAZCPL010000016.1:0-14865 GCA_964500255.1 uncultured Solibacteraceae bacterium
ACGCCAAGGGGTTTTGTTCGGTCGAGCGCACACAAAACGCCGAACTGAACGCTGCGCGAAGCGTGGATTTTGAATTGAAGCCTGCCACAGTTTCGAATGAAGTGACCGTGGTTTCGGACGCGACGCTAATCGAAACATCCAAAGGCGAAGTCAAATCATCGATCGACGAAAAGGTCATTGAAGACCGTCCGCTGCCATCGCGCAATATCCTTTCGCTGGTGGAACAGATGCCGGGGTTTCAATCGCCCGGCGGGTATAGCGGTCGCAACAATCCGACACTTTCCACTGGTTCATATGTGTCGTTCGGAGGCACGGGTTCGCGGTCGGCTTCGTTTCAGGTGGATGGCGTTGGCAACGATGATTCGTCGGAGGGAACGAACCGGCAGAACGTCAACATTTCTTCCATCAAAGAATTCGCCGTTGTCACAAATGCTTATTCGGCAGAGTTCGGACGTGCGGGTGGCGCTGTCGTGTTGGTGCAGACGAAGTCGGGAACGAACAAGATCCACGGCGATGTGTATGAGTTCCTGCAGAATGAAAAGCTCAACAGCAACGCCTTCTTCAATAACCTGATTGGAAGCGATGCTCAGGGCAACCCGATTGCACCGCGCGCGGCTTATCGTCGCAACCAGTATGGATACACGGTTGGCGCGCCGCTCATTAAGAATAAGCTGTTTTTCTTTCACTCGTTCGAACAGACCAAGCTGCGGCAGTATTCGACGGTGCGTCGCTTTCTGATGCCGATCGACAAGATCCAAGTGGGAACCTGCCGTTTGTGTGTGAATCCTGAGAATCATCTGAATCTGCAGGAGGACGTAAAGTTTTTGCAGGGTATCCTCGATCGCTTTCCGAAGAAGGTGCCGAATGCAACGGCGATCTGCGATCGCTGTTATGTCGAGACACGGCCTTCGAGCTTTCCTGACGAAGACTACTCGGGCAAGTTCGATTGGAATCGCTCGCAGAAAGATACGCTCGCGACGCGCTATCAGTACAGCCGGAACAAACGATATCCTGGGGAACTGATCACGGGCGAGAACGCGGTACAGAACCACAAGCAGGTCTCGATCGGCATTGTCTTTTCGCGGATGTTCAACTACCGGACGTTTTCTGAATTGCGGTTCGGGCTTGGATTGCGTTCGACGTTGGTCGACATCTCGGACGGCAATGCGACTCCTGTTTTGCGCATCGGCAATACATCGCCCTATTCGACGACGTTGCTGGGCAGCGCGCAGCAGTTTCCGATCAACCGCCGCCAGCGCGATCAGCAGTACAACTACACGGTTTCGCACTTGAGGGGACGCCACGTGATCAAGGCCGGCATCGACTTTCGCAAGCAGAATCTCGATGACTTCGCCGACAACGCGAGTCGCGGCTTTTGGAACTTCACCGCCTCAGGGCTCGTCGGCCAACCCGATCGCTATGAGGGATGGGAGAACTTTTTGCGTGGCTTCATCCGTAGTTACCAGAAGGGCTATGGCAACTTCTATCTGGAAAACCGGATGGGCGAGTTCAACCAGTTTGTGCAGGACGATTGGAAGATCAAGCCGAACTTCACGCTGAACCTGGGCTTTCGCTACGAATATGTTTTGGCGACGCGCGAGGCAAAGCAGCGCATCGACTATGTTTATCCGAACTTTGGCGGCATCCAGCCGCGGTTTGGATTCGCCTGGTCGCCCGCGGCAACAACCGGCTTGCTGGCGAAGTTAACGGGCGGGCCTGGCAAAACATCGATTCGCGGCGGCGCAGGCATCTTTCACAACCGCATTCCGCAGAGTATTTTCAGCCAATCGGGTGGGGCGTCCTTGCGTTCGCAGCCGCCCTATGGGGCGTATCGCACATATCTGGATACGTGGGATGTCGCGGATCCTTCGATCAACGCAACGACGCGCCAGCCGTTTGTCTACGATCCGAACTTCAATCCGGGACGCATCGATATCCTGCGTGTGGCTCCCGATCTCGGAATGCCCACGGTGCATCAGTACAATTTCACGATCGAGCGGCAGTTGAAAGACGGCATCACGGTGAGCATCGGCTACAACCGGAATCGCGGTATTGGACTCTTGCAGAATGCGATTCTGAACCGTGCGGAGTTTCCTTTCACGGATCCGGCGACGGGCATCCTTTATGAAAAGGTGGATCCGAATTTGGGCAACACGGCTCCCGCACCGGGGGTTATTTCGGAGGCGCAGTCGCGGCTGAATCAGCGGCGCCCGGATGCACGCTATGGCAACGTGAGTTACGTCAACAACGGCAGTTGGAGTTACTACAACGCGATGCGTTTGGAAGTGAAACGGCGCTACAAGGCGGGTATTCATTGGAGTTTGGCGTATGCGTGGAGCAAGACGATCGATACTGGTTCGGATTTCACGCAGGGCAGTGGTGTCACGACGTTTGAGACGGCGCGTTCACAACGGGGTTTGAGCGATTTCGATCAGCGGCATCGCTTGAATCTCAACTATGGGTATCGATTGCCATGGTTCAACAAGGGCGTTGGTTGGCAGCGGCAGTTGCTCGGAGGCTGGACAGTGAGTGGGAACAACACGTTTGCCGGAGGGAATCCGTTTACGGTTACGGCTGGTTACGACATGAATGCGGATGGTGTTGTGAACGATCGCCCTTTGTTGATCGATCCGAAGTTTTTCGGTGCGTCGGTGGACAATGGGCGTCAATTGCCGGGATCGAACCTGACGGTTTCGCAGACGCAGCTTTCGGAGACGGCGTTTTTCCCGAATCGCTTCGTGACTCGCGCGCAGCGGGCATTCGATCCAGGTGGGGCCGGACAGGGCTCGATTGCGCGGAACATCTTCTTTGGGCAGGGGATTGTGTTTTGGGATCTGGCGGTGGCCAAGTCATTTGCGATTCGCGAGGGGCACACGATCGCGTTTCGCGCAGAGATGTACAACGTGACGAATTCGCCGCGTTTTGCGTTTCCCGATCGGGGGTTGCAGGGGTTGAACTTCGGACGTATCACGAGCACTTACAATCCACAGAACTTTGTGGGTGCTTCGCGGTCGGACGATGTTTCGCGCGTGATGCAGATGTCGCTACGTTATACGTTCTAGCGTTGAAAAAACTAGTTTAGGGATGGAAGGATTCAGAGGTCTACGGCATGTGCAAGGTATGATGCGATGCCTTTCGACTCTCCTTTTCGGCACACTGCTCGTCCTCCAAACCGGTGGTGCCAGACTGACCGTATCGTCCGACACGCTGCCGTTGATCGATGACTTCGACCGAGTGATCCAACAGCGGCTGAGCGAACCGATGCCGAATGCATTCGGGATGTCGCGGATCGCCGTGCCTTCATCGTTCGGTAAGCACTTTGCTCCGGTCACACGCAACAGACGCGATTTTGTTCCGGAAAATGACAGTGAACGGAAGGCGGTGGCCGCTCTTGAGTCGCGCAAGCTGGCGGTTGGGCTCTACTTGTTTGGGGAATTGATCGTTCGCGAGGATGCAGCGAAGTTCAATTCTCGCGCGTTGAAAGGGCCTGGGGCGATTACTGTGCATACGCCGCGTCCAGACTGGTATCCTTCAGCGCGCGTTGCGGCGATGAAGGAGAAAGATTCGGCATCGCTGCCGAATTGGGTCAAGATCTATCCTGTCGCACAGCGCGCGATGCGAAGTTTCCAAGATGGCGGTAAGGGATTCGAGATGGAGTTCGAAGGCTGGACGATTGCTGCGCGTCCAGCGATTGCGACGCATGACCGCTGCGTTTCGTGCCATAGCAATCGGGCCTTGCAGGGCGCGACGGCAAAGCGCGGTGAGCCAATCGGCGGTGTCCTGTATGCCTTTCGCCCGGTTGTGACAGCTACTGCCAATGGACGTTGGTGAAGAGAAAGTACCGCCTACAGTCACCGCTTTAAACAAGAAGAGGCCGATCACCTCGAGGCCGAATGCCGGTAGTTACTGTCCGCCGAGGTGCCCCAGGCGAAACGACCCGATCAGGAATCCGATCGTGACGCTACCAATGCCGAGCGTGACGGGCGTCAAGATCGCCCGAAATTGATCGGTTTCCGGTGGATTTATTGGCCGGCTCCGGTGATCGGGATCACTACCGTACCGTTGACCGGATCGTTGCTGACGATGCGCAGCGTCGCCGGTTGGCTGCCGGGGTCCCGCGGCCGGAAGCTTACGCCGACATCGGCAATCGCGTTCGGTGCGATCGTAAACGGTGCTGCGGGACCTACTGTATAGGTATTGCTATCGATCGTCATCGCCTGGATAGTGAGCGGTGCGACGCCGGTGTTGCGGATCTCGAAGGTCAGCTCACTGAGTTGTCCGATGCGCACCGGGCCGAATTCCAGGCTGCTCACACTCACCGCGATCCTGGGACTCGCTGCGATTCCAACGCCAACGCCGCGCAGGCTAACGTTCACCGACGGGTTCGCGGTGTCATTGCTGTTGAGGGTGAGTGTTCCGGCCTGAAGACCAGCGACCGCCGGTGCGAAGCGTACTTGCAACACGGATAGACCCGAAGGCAAAACCGTTAAGGGAAAGTTGGCGCTGAGCAACTGAAAGCGGCTGTTGCTCACAGTGACAGAAGTCACGGTCATGGGGTCAACGCCAAGATTGCGGATCTGAATCGCAAGGTCTTTGCTCTGTCCGCTGTTGACGTCACCGAAGTCTACGGCCTGCGGCGTGACGTCAATGCGTACCTTTGGCAATTCAGTGGATGCACCGGTTCCGGTAAGGTTTACGATGACAGGCCCGGTCAACGAATCGTTGCTGCTG
This sequence comes from uncultured Solibacteraceae bacterium, assembly GCA_964500255.1. Lineage (GTDB taxonomy): Bacteria > Acidobacteriota > Terriglobia > Bryobacterales > Bryobacteraceae > F-183. The sequence continues at coordinate 4,732 of CAZCPL010000016.1, forward strand.
ACCGTGAGTATCGCTGTCTGTGCTCCGGACGCGGTGGCGATCGGTGTGAAACGGATCTGTATTTGTTGCGTCGATCCTGGCGTCACCGTGAGAGGCAATGCGCTTTCGACCGTGTAGCGGGCGCTGCTGCTGACGACGGAAGTTACCGTGAGCGTCGCGGTGCCACCATTGCGAATGCTCAGGGAAAGGGTGCGGCTTTGACCCAGAACCACATTGCCAAAGTCGAGAGAGGCCGGGTCCACTTGGAGTCGCGGAGAGGTTCCGCTGGGCGGCGTCACGCTGGCACCTCCGTCGAGATTCACCGCGGGCAGTATGCCGAAGTCAACCACTTGATCGGCTTGAATCGAGGCATGAGTGACCACCGGGGCATCGCTTTCGATGCGCAAGGCCGGTGAAGCTTGCAGGCCCGAGGGTCCGCCATAGTATCCGCCGGCGGGGATGGTGATGCGACGGCCGGATCCGTAGTTGCCACCTTCCAAAAGATTGAGGATGCTGACACCGGCGGGAATCGATCCGGGATTGAGGATATACAGATTTGTCGACGGATTGTCGACAGGAATCACCGAGCGTCTCGTGGTTGTTTCGGTGAAGGCGTAAGCTGCCCGAGCGAACGAATTGCCGTAGGAGACTTCCGCAATGATTCCCGAGACGTTCGATTCGACCGTGAGAGATGCGTTCCAGGTGATATTGCCGTCGAGGTTGAACATCTGCGTGAACTCGCGCCAATAGGCGTGTCCCGCGGCGATGGTTTCAATGACGGGTGTACCGACGCTGACGCCTCCACTCGATGCGGAACGGATGACGATGCGGGCGTCGCGGTTGGTGGGGTTTACCACCTGCAGCCTTGCGAGCCATCCGTTGCCAGCCTGAATGCGCGGCGCAAACAGCGTGACATTGCGGGCCGCAATGGCCGGTGCCGGTTGTGCGGGGATCATTTCCATTGCGGTTGTGCCATTGTTTGTGCGGGTGGCGAGCAACGGCTGCGCGGCTGTGATCGACAGATAGCCCTGAAATCCCTGTGGGGCGTTTGCGAAGAGTTGTTCCACGCGCTGCGCGCGAGAAGCTCTGGCGGCGAGTGTGGGGTTCTGAGTGTCAACCAACGTGCCGTTGTTGGTGCGCAATTCCAGCGAGACATTGTTGGTTTCAGAGACGAGATTGCTGAGCAGGATATCGGATCCGCGCTCAAGGCCGGTGAGGATCAGCCGAGTGCTCAGAGAGGGGTTGAGCGGCACGACATCGAACGTTTGCGCCTGCTGTCCGGAAAATTGCAGATAGCCTTCGATCGAGCCCTTGGCCACGCGTACTTGCGACCAGCCGGAACCAGCTTCGAGCACTGGCAGGAGTTGGGATCCGGGGGGAATCGTCAGGCCAGTATCCGTGAGTTGGATGCCGTTGAGATCGAATCGCACAAGGCGGAGATTGGCCTCATCGGGACCGAAACTGACGAGAGTCGAACGGGCCGCCCAATCCTGGCGAATCGGCGCAGAAAGGTTGGAAAGTGTTGTGGCGGGAATCGGCAATCCGGACCCCGTAAGGCTCAACAGCAGGTCGCTGCCAGTGATGCTGTCGCCTGAGATCGTAAGCACCGAGTTGTAGGCATTGGCCGACGACGGATTGAAGCGGATCAGAATGTCGACTGGGGTGCCCGACAGAATCACCAGCGGCAGCGCCGGGCTCGTGACCGCGAAGACCGGATTGTTGGAGGCGAGCGTCGTGATTGTCAACGGACCTGTTCCGGAGTTGCGCAGAGTCAGAGTCAAGGCACGAGATTGGTTGACGATGACGTCGCCGAACGCAAGTTGATTCGGCTCTACTTCGAGGCGTCCGTTGGCCTGCGAGTTTCCGGTACCGGTTCCGCGCAGCGTGATTTGGGCCGAGATCGCCGGATTGTCGGTATTGAGGGCCAAAGTGGAGGTGGCCACGCCAGCGACGGAAGGCGCGAACTGGAGTTCGAGATTGGCGGATGTCGATGGGGCCATGGTAAGGGGCAAGCGCGGATTCGAGAGGCGGAACTGCGCGTTGGTGAAGACAGCGCCTGTGATGGCGATGGGTTGGGACGAGGCGTTGCGAATGGTGACCAACTGCGTGCGCACTTGCCCGCCGGGAACAGCTCCGAATTCGACTGTGACGGTTGGCGTTTCGAGTGCGGAACTAGATCCTTCGCATCCCAAGGCGACGGCGAGCGAGGGACGGACAGGATCGTTGGTGGCAGCGGTGAGGGTTCCGGCTGAGAAATTTGCAGACGATGGCGTGCAGCGTACGGCGATTTCTCCGGTTGCGCCAGGGTTGATCGAAAGCGTATTCGCTCCAATCAGTCGGAAGATCTGTGTCGAGCCTGTGGAAATGTTCGTGATGTTCAGGGCAGCATTGCCGGTGTTGGCGATACGCAAAGAACGGTCCGCGTTTCCGGTGGCGGATCCGAAATCGAGTGCGGTTACGTTGAGCGTCGCGGCAGGCCCGCGCTGTCGATAGACGACGCCTTCCACCGGAATCCCAACCGTCGGACGTGCCGGATCGTTGGTCTTCAGCGACACCGACAGCGAGAAACCTCCCGGGGTCGCGGGCTGAAAGAGCAGTGGGATTTCGGCGGATTCCCCGGCGGGAATTGCGATTGCTTGCCCGGCATAGGTTAGCGCGGAGTTCGTCGATTCGACGGCCGCGATGCGCAGAGTTCCGGGGCCGATATTGCGCACCGGGATGTTCACGATTCGACCTTCATTGACGCGGGTATCCGCAAGGCGGAGCGGGGCGATGGCGTCCAGGGATGGTTTTGCGTCGAGCGTGATAGGTCCTAAAGTTTCGTTGGATTCATTGAAGCCATCGCTGATGCGGATGCGGAGGAGCACGCTTTCAGCAGGTGTGAACCTCGCGGTGTCGATGGTTGATTCCGAGGCGCTCAGGTTCAGGTTGAGCGGTAGCCAGGTTGCACCATTGTCACGGCTCCACCAAATGTCCTGGGTGAGCGCGTCGTTGTCGATGTCCGTCGCTGACCAGGTGAGTTTCAAAGAGCGATCCGGTGCGGAAGTTGGTTTCGTTGCGACCTGAATAGCCGGGGAATTTGGCGAGCGGCCGATCGAGGCGAGTTCACGGTCTCCGTTGAAGATCGCGATGCGGTCGATTTCGGCGGGGATAGTGGGAACCGTGAATGCGAAGGGCGTATCGGAATCAGAAGTGAGTTCGATGCACCGATCGGATCCCGATACTGTGCCCTTGGAGAACTGGCGCAGGCAGAGTGTGCCGCTGCTCGCGGCGGGTCTGGCCGTTTGTGTGGACAACGGCGGGTCGATTGTGGCGCTGGTTCCGCCTGCGGCGATGGTGCCGGTGATCAGCGTTGCGGATCCGGTTATAGTGTTGCGGGAACGGAAGGCGTCGAACAATCGAATCGAATTGTTGGCGCTGATCCAGGTGGGTGAGACGGACGGCTCGCAGGTCATGAATTCCGCTGTGTCCGCGGGGATGACGGTGTCGAGGGTTGGCGACAATCCCGGGTCTGCAATCAGCGATGTCGCGCGTTCGAGCCCGAGTGCCGATCCGAGTAGGCAGGTAGTCGTCGATGAACTGTCGGCAGCGATCGCGATGCCTCGAGTGACGGCACGTATCTGAAAGAGGCGCGAGGCACCTGATTCAACCGTGGATACTTCGGGCTGTGCGGCCCAGGGCACCATGGATGTCCACAAGCGCACGCCGTTCAGCACCTCGTTCAACGGGCAGGCGAGAGTGGGGCAGAGATGCAGGATCGGGAGTGGCTCGGGCCAATTGGCGGCGGACTCAAACGTCGCATCGAAGGGTTTTCCGGCGAGATAAAGCTGACTTCCGGCCAAGCGGATGGAAGGTTCGAGGCGAAGGGTTCCGGCGGTAGTGAGAGAAGGGGACAGCAGAAAGTTCGCGCTGAGGTCGAGTGGGTTGTTACCCGCAGCCGGGATCGCTGCCGACTCGAGGGTCTGCAGCAGCCTGTCGTCGCGATAGATGGCGAGCTTGACCTGAAAACCTCCGTTGTATCCGAGTGGTGCGGCGGCAAACACCCGCACAAGGGCTGGTTTGCCTGAGGCAAGAGGCACGCGGTTGTTGGCGGTTTGAACGGCCTGAACGACTTCGACATGATCGATGTCCAGAGCGCGGTACTCATACGCGGCGCGTACGAGCACGGTGTAGACGCCATTGCCGTTGCCAAAGCGGAAGGTGACGGTCGTGGAGATCGTCTGGCGGGCGGATTGCGTGGCTGGATCCCAGGAGGCGAGGGAACTGCGGATGGAACAAGATCCGGCTAAGGCGAGAGATCCTGAGGCGTCGACCGAGGTATTGGAAGCCACGCAGGTGGATAGGACGCCGGGCTGCTGGTCGATTTCCACGCCGACAGTGGCGCGATGGGTTCCGGTGCTTTGTCCTGCGGGTGGATTCAAGAGCCAACCGGTACTGGTAGAAAACGACAGGTTCAACGGCTGACTGAAGTCGATGGTGGCGGCGGAGTCCGATGGGTTCATCGTTCCGGTAGGAGTTTCCTCAGGCAAGCCGATGTTGAATGCCGAGAAGACCGGAGCGGTTTTCTGGTTGCCGCCGGTGGGGAAGACGAAATCGCACTCGGGGAGTTTCGGGCGGGGAAGTACGAGGCCTGGGCCAAGCACTTGACGCGGGGGATCGACGGGGGAGCAGTTGGTGGTGACTGTCAACTCGCGAGAGAGGAGGCGTCCTGTGAACGCGCGGGCTTGTGCATGGAGTGTTGTTGCAGTTCCCACGGCTAAGAAGGCGATGGCCGCAAGCACGGAAACCCGATGATTCGTCATACGAGTATGCTATCGCGATGTGGCTTTGGCGTAGACAGCCTCATATTCCGGGATGATGCGTTCGGTGGAAAAGCGTTGCTCGGCGGCTTGACGCGCGGCGTGGCCTATGGTGTCCCGCAAGGCCGGATCTTCGAGCACAGAGATGGCGCGGGCGGCCATGGCATCGATGTCGCCGATGTTGCAAAGGAAGCCGGTTTGGCCGTCGTCTATGAGTTCTGGTACTCCCCCGACGTTGGTCCCAATCGGTATGACACCGGAGGCCATCGCTTCGAGGGCGGCGAGCCCGAAACTTTCCATCTCGCTGGGCATGAGCAGGACGTCCGCCTGGCGGAGCAGGGCCGGAACATCGTTGCGTTTGCCGAGGAAACGGATATGGCCGATGAGGCCGAGGTCGTGGGCGAGGCGTTCGGCTGCGCCGCGGTCGGGTCCGTCGCCGACCATCCAGAGTTCGGCGTCGACGGAGCGGCGGACTTCGGCGAGGATCCGTACGCAGTCGAGGACTCGCTTCACTGGGCGGAAGTTCGAGAGGTGGATGAGGCGCGGCGGGTGCGGGGCTGATTGCTCAGGGCAATAGAGCGTGGGATTGATGAAGTTGTGAATGACGTCGATGGGTTTGGTGACGCTGAAGACGTCGATGGTCTGCTGGCGGAGTTGATTGGAGATGGAAGTTACGGCGTCGGACTCTTCGATGGAATACTTGGTGATGCCGAAGTACGAGCGGTCGATGCCGACGAGAGTGATGTCGGTTCCGTGGAGCGTGGTGACGAACGGGAGCGGGCGTTTGCGCTTTCCGGCCATGATTCCGCGGGCGAGCATTGCCGAGACGGAGTGGGGGATCGCATAGTGGACGTGGAGCAGGTCGAGATCGTATTCGTCGGCGACTTCCGCCATGCGTGAAGCGAGCGCCAGGCAGTAAGGCGGGTATTGGAAGAGCGGGTAGTTGGAGACTTCAACTTCGTGATAGACGATATCCGGACGGTCGTTGAGGCGAATCGGGTTGGCGTAGGTGATGAAGTGGATCTGATGGCCACGGTTGGCGAGTTCGAGTCCGAGTTCGGTGGCGACGATGCCGGATCCGCCGTAGGTTGGGTAGCAAGTGATGCCGATCTTCACGGGCTTGAGTGTAGCAATATGGGACTGTGCGGATCTTGATTGCGGTGGCTCATGCGGATGACGAGACTCTGGGTTGCTTCTTTGTTTTGAATGGCCCGGATGTTTCGATTTTGCATGCCACAGACTCGACTCCACTGCATCCGCGCTACGCGGCGAAGGCCGGTTACTCTTCCATAGCGGATTATCGGACGGCGCGGCGGACGGAGATGCTGGGCGCGATTGAAGCGGGCGGCGTGGATCCGGCGCGATGGAAGGCGCTCAAGATTGCGGATCAGGAGGCGCCTCGGAATGTGGCGGCGATTCGTGAGGCGGTGCTGTCGTATGGCGCCGATCGGATCTACACGCATGCCTATGAAGGTGGACATCCAGATCATGACGCGTTGGCGTTTGCTTTGCGCGGGCTTGCGAATGTTTGGGAGTTTCCTCTGTATCGGGCTTCTTCTTCTGGCGAGTTCGAGACCGGTGGATTTCTGGATGGCGGCGGTTTCCGCGTGGGGGTTGAGGATGTCGATGGCAAGCGGCGGATGCTGGCCTGCTTTGGTTCGCAGACACGAGTGATCGAGCGGTTTCCCTTGGAATGGGAGTGGTTCCGACCGATGAAATCGTATGATTTCGAGCGACCTCCGCATGATGGGGCACTTTACTACGAGATCCGGGGGCATGGTTGGGACTGGAAGTCGTGGAGGGAAGCGGTGAGCAGTGCGCACGTGTGATTCGTGTCGCGATGAAGATGCACTGCCGATGATCAACGCAAAAGAGAAAGCGTTCTCCGATGGCTGCGCTCACAGGGTCGAATCCACTCGTTGAGTACAATAAGTTTGTTATTGGAGCAGAGAGCGGGGAACTGCTCGCGATGAGGATGCGGCAGACCTGAGCCAATGCAATCCGGTCTCCTGATCGATATAAATCCGCTCGTACTGTATGTGGTCGGTTCGGTCAATCCGGAGGGAATCGAAACATTCAAACCCACGAGCCAGTACCTGAGAACCGACTTTGACCTCCTGAAACGGGTTGTCCAAAATGCTCGACAGCTCTACTCGGTTCCCCACGTTTTTGCCGAAGTCAGCAACCTCACCGATCTAAACGACAGAGAACGACAGGCTGCCAGAGAGGTTTTGAAGGACAACATCAGGATCATTCAGGAAGTTGTGATCGGAAGTCTCGAAGGTTGCGAGGATTCGGCGTTTGTCGATCTTGGTTTGACGGATGCAGTAATCGCAATAGCTGCTCGGCGAACAAATCTGTACCTCTTGCTCAGTCGAACGGGAGTCGAAGTCTACGACTTCGTTTATCTGAGAGCTGCCGAATACGGCAGTTAGTTCTCGATTCTTGCATCCTTGGCTCGATTGCGCGAATCTGGTGATCATGAGACTTCTTGTCCCAGCGCTGGTGCTGCTCGCGCCCATGTACGCTGCAAGTGTATATGACTTCGAACTGAACACGATTGACGGCAAGAAGATGCCGCTGTCGGCCTACAAAGGAAAAGTGGTGCTGCTCGTCAACACCGCAAGCCGTTGAGGGTTCACCCCTCAGTACTCCGGTCTGGAGTCCATTTACGGTAAGTACAAGGCCCAAGGCCTGGTGGTGGTCGGTGTCCCTGCGAACAACTTTATGGGGCAGGAACCCGGAACCAATGAAGAGATCAAGGATTTCTGCACACGTACCTACAAGGTCACCTTCCCAATGGCTGCGAAGATCTCGGTGAAGGGTGACGATGTTGCTCCGCTATTTAAGCATCTGACGGAGGCGGCCGGCGCTCCCAAGTGGAACTTTACGAAGTATCTGGTGGGCAAAGACGGCAAGGTGATCAAGAAGTTCGATTCGGGCGTGAAGCCGGAATCTGACGAACTGACCTCGGCGATCGAAGCGGCGCTGAAGTAAATCAAGCGAAGAACGAACGGCGGCTGGGTTCTCTCATTGGGAGTCCGAGCCGCCGTTTCGTTTTAGAGTCGCCGCAGAATCTCCGCCAGTCTCGAAATCGGTCCGCTTTGCCAGGTGCGCGTCGAGTTGTTCCCGGGTATAGCCAGTCAACCAGCAGATGATTTCATCCACTTCGGCTTTTGTGCGTCCCTTCTTCTCTGCCTTCGTGAGGTAGTGGGGGTAAACACTGGCGACACTGGATGTGCGGATCCGATGTTTGGTCATGATCTTCTATTCTCAACCGAAAATCAAAACGGCGGCTGGATTCCGTTGCAGGAGGCCAGCCGCCGTTCTGTTTGAATACGAGGTTGGCTAGAGACGGACGATCTTATCGCTCTTGATGTTCTTTAGCGAATTGCGCGTGTCCACGATCAGTGTCGCCGAATCGACCAACGCGGTGTAGTTGAAGTCGGCGTGATCGGTAATGATCACGCAGCAGTCGGCAATCTTCGCGGCGGGGACTAGATCTTCCGCCTTGTAGACGATTCCATCGATCTTGACGGACGGCACATAGGGGTCAGAGTAGGTGACCTTGGCGCCGCGCTTCTCGAGAAGGTGGATGATGTCGAGAGCCGGGGATTCACGGACATCATCGATGTTGCGCTTATAGGCGGCACCGACGATGTGGATGTGTGAACCTTTGATCGGTTTGGTGTGATCGTTGAGGGCATTCTGCACTTTTTCGACCACAAAGTGCGGCATGAAGCCGTTGATCTGACCTGCAAGTTCGATGAAGCGGGCTTCGATTCCGGACTGGCGGCTCTTCCAAGACAGGTAGTAAGGGTCGATCGGGATGCAGTGTCCGCCGAGGCCGGGGCCTGGGTAGAACGGCATGAAGCCGAACGGCTTGGTGGCAGCCGCGTCGATTACTTCCCAAACATTGATTCCCATACGATCGCACATCAGAGCCATTTCGTTGACAAGGCCGATGTTGATCATGCGGAAGGTATTTTCGAGCAGCTTCACCATCTCGGCGACCTGGGTTCCATTGACGGGAACCACAGTTTCTAAGGCTTGTTCGTAGAACAGCTTGCCGACGTCAGTGCACGCAGCGGTGGTTCCACCGACAACCTTGGGGATGTTCTTAGTCTGGTAGCGCGCGTTGCCGGGATCGACGCGTTCGGGCGAGAAGCAGAGGAAGAAGTCTTCCCCGACTTTGAAGCCCTTCTCTTCGAACATCGGCAGCAGCACCTCGTCGGTCGTGCCGGGGTAAGTGGTGGATTCAAGCACCACGAGCAGACCCTCGTGGAAATACTGAGCGATTTCCTTGGCAGCCGCATCGATGTAGCTCATGTCTGGATCCTTCGTTTTGCGAAGGGGCGTAGGCACGCAGATGTTGATGGTGTCCAGTTCTTGGATCACGGAAAAGTCGGTTGTGGCGCGAAGCTTTCCGGCCTGCACGAGCTCACGAACCTGTTCCGTCGGGATGTCCTGAATATAGGATATGCCGTTGTTGATGTCGTCCACCTTGGACTGCTGGATGTCGATTCCGATGACCTCGAAACCGGCGTGCCCGAATTCCACGGCCAACGGCAGGCCGACATAGCCCAGTCCTACGATGCCAATTTTGGCGGTCTTGTTCTGGATCTTTTCTTTGAGGCGGGCCGCCGTGGTGGCGGTAGTTATAGTGCTCATGGGATCTCTAGTACTCGCTGCTTCAACTCAGGTAAAATTCGCCTCTGCCAATCAACTCGGCAGGACCTGTCAGATAGATATCGTCATTTTTCCAGCAAAGGGTTAACGTTCCTGCCGGGGTATCGACATTTACGGGACTTTTTACAAGTCCACGGGCCAAAGCGGCTGCTGCTGCCCCTGTTGACCCGGTCCCTGAACTCTGCGTCACACCGACGCCGCGCTCAAAGAACCGCACCTCCAGGGTATCAGAGGAAACAAAGCGTACGAATGAGACGTTGGTACGGTTTGGGAAGTACGGGTGACGTTCGATCTCCACCCCAGCGGCTTCCCAGTGCGCTGGAAACTCGCTTTCGCAGAAGACAACGCACTGGGGGTTGCCGACATTGAGAATCGTTACCTCGCCGATGGGGAAGGCGCTGGGCAGCGGATGATGCAGTTGCTCGATGCGGGCTTGGCCCATGTTCATCTCCAATAGGAACTGGTTGCCGACCCGCTCTTTGAGTTCCAGATGCTTTACTCCCGCTCCGGTGAGAATCCTTATACGCTCGGTTTTCGCGATATCGGCGTCGACCAGGAGAGCGGCGGCGCAGCGGGTGCCATTGCCCGAGATTTCGGAATCTGAACCGTCGGCGTTGTAAAGGCGGATCGCACCGTCTTCGAATTCGGATTTGGAGACGATCAGCCA
>CAZCPL010000016.1:14875-46469 GCA_964500255.1 uncultured Solibacteraceae bacterium
TGTGCGCGAGAAGTTCTCCTGCCGGTCCTGCGAGACGATCAGCCAGCCGTCGGCACCGATTCCGGTGTTGCGGTGGCAGATCGCCCGGGCGGTTTCCGGCATGTCCAGACGGGCGGGCAGTTCGTGGGCCCAGGTGAGGAGAAAGTCGTTTTTTGCGCCGTGCGCTTTGACGAAAGGGATGTTCATCCGACTTTCAGTTTAGCGTCGCCGATTTGCGATACTGACATCCTGGTGATCGCAAGAGGCTTTGCGCGGCAGGCGGAACTCGCCAAGGCCATTGAAGAGATCAAGCCGTTGCTCGGACCCGACGTGGTGCGGCTGACCTACAAGCTGGAAGAGGATTGGAGCGGCGACCCGTCGATTTTTTTCCGCGTGGTGCTGTCCGATCGGGCGAGCCGCCGGAGTGAGATACTGGCAGCCACGAGACGTGTCGAGGATCTGATGGTTGACCACATGCGACCTCTTGAGGAATGGGGACTCTTGCCATACTACAACTATCGCAGCCCGACAGAACAGGCTGCTCGCGCCGTGGATGATTGGGCTTAGTTCATTGCTCTGCCGGTGGATCCGCTCAAGCTGGCGGGCCGTATTGCCACCATTGAGGATCCGGCACCGAGTCAGGCATGTCTCCTTCGAGCCGTTTCCACCGCCTACTACGCGTTGTTCCATCTGCTGATTTCCGAGGCGACTCTGAACTGGGGACGGTCTGAGTTTCGTTCTGAACCCGGGAGGATCTTCGATCACGGCAAAATGAAAAATGCCGCGATTCAATTTAGATCAGCACTTGAGTCGCGGAGAAAATCTTCTCCCGTCGCATCCAAACTCCACCACGTCGTCGATACGTTTATCAAGCTACAACAGCATCGAAATCGAGCGGATTACGGCACGAGCGAGGAGTGGAATCAGTCGGATACTATCGAACCGATCGCCGACGTCGAAGCCGCCTTCGAATCCTGGAAAGGCATCCGGGACGAATCCGAAGCACCCGCATTCCTGGTATCGATGCTCGGAACCCGCATGCGATCCGATCACTCGTAGGCGAGTAACTTTTTTGCTGTAACGTGCTTCTCCAGTTCCCCGCGCCTCATGAAATAGGTCGATTTCGCTTTGGACGCGCTAAAAAGCTTTTCCGCCTGATCGTCAAAGTGAGGCGACTTCGGATCGTCGCTTTCACCCAGCGGAATCACCATGAATGACTGCGGCGGTTTCGTCAGAATCACAATCTGCGTCGATGTCTGGCCGGTATGCCCCAGCATGATGTCGCCTTTCTTTGAGAAGCTGATCGCGCGCGGTGTCGCCATGCCTGCCTCGCGAAGAGTTCCTCCGCTGACGGGGAAGTTGCGCGTGGATCCCTGGCGTCCGGCGCGGAAGTACGTTCCGTAGGTCGCATCGGGCGCGAACTCCTTGTTGAGCCGCGCTTCCCCTTTCACCAAAGCTTCGCGGATCTGTTCGTCGGTGAGTGAAGCGGGAGGCTCTGTCGCGCGAGCCGCCTCAGTGGGCAGCGAGATCTTGAACAGATAGAATGCCAGCGCTGCCCGGGACGAAGCTTCAGACTTGCGATTCCAACCCGTCAACATCTTCGCGAACCCTGAATCAGATGCCTTGGCGATGTGCGCCTGCCAGAGTTCAGCATGCCAAACGGCGGACGAAAACGCGTAGTCGATCGCTTCCTGCACAGTCACGCTCGAGTCAGCGTCGAGTTCGTCGACTGTCATCCGCCCGCGCTGGTGGATCGGCGGATTCGGCGCATTGTACAGATAACCGGTGTATTTGGATGGAACCATCGGCGAATTCTTGATCATGAACTCTGGCGCGATGTTGTTGTTTTCCATGTAGCCTTGCCCAGGGTTCTGCGACTGCACCAGATCCTCGATTTTGTGAAAGCCATTCCACTCACACGCGCCAGACTCACCGGGCAGCGGCTTCGATGGGTCACAGGACGAAGGCCGCACCGGTACGCGTCCATTGCGCACATAGTAGATGTCTCCTTGCACCGTTGCGATCATGATGTTCTGCTGCATGAGTTCGAACATCGAGATCGCTGACTTCGCCTCAGCCAGATTCTTCGCCGTCATCATTCGATATGACTGTTCCATCAGACCCGTCGCCTTCGCATAGGGGATAGCGGCTGCGTATGATTTGCCATTCTTGACCGCGACGATTGGCCCATGATGCGTATGTTCGAAGCGAACCTCCTGCCACTTCACACCTGCGTCTGTTTTGACGCCGATACGATCGGTGCGGACGTCGAGCGGCCGCCACTCGCCTTTGAACTTATACTTGCCGTCGGCGATCTCCTCTTCAAAGACGTCAGAGGTGTCGGGTCCGCCGGTGGTCATGGCGATCGAAAGCCAGCGTGAATGGCCAAGCGAGGGGAAGGGAAGCCCGAGGATTGCGGCACCGGAAACTTTCAACGCCGCGCCATAAATTCGAACCTCGTAGAAGCGGAATTCGCCGTACCAGCTCAGATGCGGATCGATCACCGCGATTGGAGCCTTGACGGCGGAGCGCTTAGCGGAAATCAGCATTTCGTTGGATCCGCGATAGGCTGCTGGCGTGGGTTGAATACCGGCTTTCGAGAGGTCGCCGGCAACTTCGCCTTCTGGCCAGCCGAAAATGATGTAGCGGCCGAGCGCGACCTGCATCCATGGTTCGAGCTTCGGCGCCCATGCGGGAACCTTGGCGGGATTGTCTTTCATATACTGCTCGACGCCCGCCTGAAAGGCTTCCATCATGGCGCGGAGGTTCGCCGGAAGCTTGGGATAGGCGGCTTTGGCGATGTCGCGATGCTGCCAGAGGCGTTGGCGATAATCCTGTTGATAGAACTGTTGCCCAAAGACTTCGCTCATGGTTCCTTCGGCCCGGCGGTAGTTCTTGAGCAACTCTTCGAGGCGGTCTTCGGCCTGTGCGTATCCGACACCGAACGCGGCACCGGCGTCGGTTTTGGCGAATACATGGGGCACTCCAAAGTCATCGCGAAGGATCTCGACCTTTTCGGAGGCGGCAAGCGTGAATGCAAATAGAGCAGCGAGGATCATGCAGCCAGGATTATATCGCCGCTTCGTGATCTACTGTAGAGACACAGCCGTGTCGACCTCATCGAAAAAGAAACCATCGTTGGCCCAGATTGCCTATGACCGGATTCGCGAGCGCATCCTCAAGGGTCAATATCCGCCAGGGTCCGCGCTCTCGCGCCGCGGACTGGCAGAAGAATTGGGCATGAGTCTGTTGCCGATCTCCGAAGCCTTGCAGCGGCTGGAATCGGCAGGATTGATCGAGACGCGTCCGCGAGCCGGAACGCGAGTTCGCATCCCGCCAAAGAAAGAAGTACTGGAACGTTATCTGTTGCGAGAGGCGCTCGAAAGCCAAGCGGCACGGCTCTTTTCCGTAAATGCCACAACGAAAGAACGCGAAGATCTCATTCGAGGAGGCGAGCAACTCGACAAGCTCTATGCGATTTGCGATGAAGGCGACGCCGAGCCCGAATTCATCTACTCAGTTCGTTTGAAGCACGTACGCCTGCATCTCAAGATCGCTGAAGGCGGACAGTGCGGATTGTTGCACGCGGCGATTGAGCAGGAACACGAAAAGATGTACACGCTACTCGCCGATCGCGCGGCGCAGATGCGTCCGCTGCCGCCGGGCTACCACGCTTCGCTCGCGGAGGCGGTGGCATCGACCGACATGATGCGCGCCGACGAAGCCGCGCGAGACCACATCCGCTACGCGCAGGCGAATCTTGTGGACAACATCGAACTGCCATCGACCGACCGTTGGCGTCGCAAACGAAACGGAGACTGATCCACTATGGCGGGACGCCGAAAGTTTTTGATCTCAATGGCTACGGGCGTATCGGCGGCTCAGACGCAGACTCCACCTGTTTGGAAGCATCGCTTCTGGGAAATTCCTGGCAAGGACCTTGAGGCGCACATCCAACAGGCCCGGCTTGCAATCTTGCCGATGGGCGCGGTGGAGTTCCACGGCCCTAGCGGACCTCCATTCACCGACTGTTTTCTGGCCACGGGCATTGCCGATAAGCTGGGTCCGAAGTTGAAGGCGTCGGTGTTTCCGGTCATTGCCTACACCCATTGCCCTGCGCATACCATTCGCTTCAAAGGTACGATCTCGATACGTCCCGAAGTGATCACGATGTACATGGCGGACGTGTTGCGGGGCATCGCGGCGAACGGCTTCACGAAGGTGTTTGTCTTGAATGGACACAGCGGCAATACAGGCCCCGCGCAGGCGGCCATTTCTCAGGTGACCGGTGAGATCAAAGGACTGCAGGCGTTGAGCGCGAACTGGTGGGAGACGCTAACGTTCGATTTGCTCGACAAAATGAAAGTGTTCACCTCTGGCAATGGCGGGCGCGGTCATGGTGGGCCGCTAGAGTTGTCGTCGGCTGCGGTGTTTGCGCCGCAGGGGAGTGTCGTGCCCGGCGGAGGTCCGGATCTGCCTGCGTTGGAACGTCTGGCGGACTTTCCGCACTATGTCGAAAAATACGAGGGCCGGGGCTGGCCGGGTTATTCGGGTAAGCAGAGCGAGATCGGCAAAGAGCGTGGAGAACGCCTGATCACGGTGGCATCCGATAAACTGGGAGCATTGGCCGAGGCGTGGCTTAAGGACGCCGCACGGCCCGGGAGTTGGTAAATGATCTTTCGAGTATTCGGTGTGCTCGCCTTGCTGGCGACTGCCGCATGGGCGCAATCCGCCGCCATCAACGGACAGATTGAAGGCACCATTACAGACGCTTCGGGCGCTGTGATCTTAAACGCTGAAGTTGAGATCGTCAATCTCGACAATGGATTCAAACGCGCCGGCACCACGGATGCTGCCGGCTTTTACCGCTTTGTCACCCTGCCGTTGGGATCGTATGAGATCAACGCCAAGGGCGCGGGCTTCCGCGATGTGAAAGCGAAGGGCGTGGCTCTCACCGCGGGTTCGACGGCCGTCGTGAATCTCACCTTGACAGTGGGCACGGCGTCGACGGTGGTCGAAGTCGGAGCAACGGGTCCGATTGTGGAACCTGGCAAGACGGATTTGGGTTACACTCTGGGCGGTCGCGCGATTGCGAATCTGCCGCTGGTGACTCGCAATACGTACAATTTCATCCTCGCGCAGCCGAATGTGAGCGGACATCCGCAGAATAGTTTTGGCGTGCCTCGCAAGATCAATGCGAATGGCTTTGGCGATCGTATTAACTATCAGTTGGATGGCAGCAACAACACGCAGAGCGATCGCGCGGGCATCCGATTGATGCCGATTTCGAATACCTTCCTGGCGGAAATCCAACAGGTGAGCAACGGCTTTTCTCCAGAATTCGGAAACACGGTGGGCACGGTGTTCAATGCGATCACGAAGAGTGGCGCGAACGATCTGCATGGCGAGGGCGCGTACATCTTCCGCCGCGGACCTTTGAATGCGCGCCCCACTCTATTGACGGCGAATCAGGCGAAGCCCAAGGGCTTTCTGGATTCGATGTACATCAACACGGGTGGGGCTTTGAAGAAGGACAAGCTATTCTTCTTTGGCGCGTTTGAGCATGTGCGCAACGATCTGTCAGTAGCGATTACGGTTCCGGCGGCGACGATTGCGGCGCTCAGTTTGCCGGCGCGTTTCGCGGACGTTCTTCCCACTGTTGAGCAGCCCTACTTCGCATTTACGCGCTTCGATTGGCTGATCAGTCCGAAGCATCAGATGTTTGTCCGCTACAACCACTTCCGCAATGAGCAGCCTTACAACAACGGTGGCGGACAAACGGTAGAATCGCGCACAGTACTGTTCTGGGATCGCGTTCATGCGGTCGGCACGCAGCTTGTATCGACGCTGACGCCATCCACCGTGAACGAGTTCCGCTTCCAGTTGCCGTATCGAAGCCAGCAGAACCGGCGCGCGGATTTTTCGGGAACCGGTGCGGCGATCACGATTTCGGGATTGATCAACTTCGGCGCGCCGACCGTTGGCGGCTTCAGTTTCACCGAGAAGATGCCGGAATTTGCGGACAATGTGAGCCACAACCGCGGCACGCATAGTTACAAGTTCGGTGGCACGATCCGCAAGATTTTGGACAACAACACGCAGGCAACCGCGGCGACCTATACGTTCACCAACCTGGCGGCGTACCAGGCTGCGGTGAGTGGCGCGAATCTCAAGGGTTACAACTCGTTTGCCCAGACGGTGGGCGAGCCAGCGCTGATTTACAACTCGCTGTTCTCTAGCTTTTATGCCCAGGATTCGTGGAAGGCGCGTCCCAATCTGACGCTGGTTTACGGCCTGCGTTACGACCGTTACAGGATTCCCGAGGCGGACAAGCAGTCGCCGTATGAGCCTTCTCGAACCTTTCGCGCGGACAATAACAATTTCGCGCCTCGCTTCGGCATGTCGTATGCGATCGGCAAAGATCAGAAGACGGTGATTCGCGCCAATGGCGGCATCTTCTTCGATCCGCCGCAGATCGATGTCTATCGGCGTGCGATTTTGAGCAATGGCAATCCGCGATTCTTCAATGTTTCGACGGGTCCTACGACTTCGTTTGCGCCTTCGTTCCCGAACGTGTTCACGGGGATACCGAGCGGCTTTACGGTTCCGACGCAGGATATCGTGACCGTCTCGCCCGACTTCAGAACGCTTTACTCGGGCAATGCGAACGTCCAGATCAGCCGTGAGATCGCGCGCAACACTTCGTTGAATCTCGGTTATCTGTTCACCAAAGGTACGGGGCTGCCGGTCTATCGGAACATCAACCTGATTGCGACGGCGAACCGCTTGGCCGATGGCCGTGTCATCTATGGAACCGGCCGAGTGGATCCGCGGTTCAACAACATCGCCATGGCGGAAGCGACGGGCAATTCGAACTACAACGGTTTGAACATCGGCTTGAATCGGCGTTCGACGCAATTCGAAATGTTCACGACCTATACCTGGTCGCATGCGATCGACGATGCGCCGGAACAGAACAGCCTCGACAGCGGCGCTTTGCTGCCGCAGGATACAGGCAATCGTCGCGGAGAGCGCGCGAACTCGTACATCGATCGCACGCATGTCCTTGTTGTAACCGGTGTGCTGAATCCCCAGTTCCAGACCACGTCGCGAGCAATGGGGCGGCTCGTGAATCATCATCAGTTGTCGATTCTCTATAGCGCCCGTAGCGGCGATATGTTTTCGATGGGAAGCAATCGCGTTTTGAATGGCGATCAGTTGGTTCCGGCGGCGCAGCAGCGGCCGTTGTTCGTCGGGCGCAACACGGTTCGCGGACCGATGATCAACCATCTCGACATCCGCTACGCCCGCTCGTTTCCGATCAGAGAGCGCGTGAAGATCGAGTTTCTGGCGGAGAGTTCGAACTTCCTCAATAGCTCGAACATCACGGGTCTCAACACGATCGCTCAAGTCGATACGTTGGGTGCGATCACCACGCCGATGAACCTGCTGCGCACGGCCTCGCTGCCGCCGCGCCAGATTCAGTTCGGATTCAGGGTCCGCTACTAGTGGATTTGACGATCCTGCTGTTGGCCGTCTCGGCGTTCTTCGCCGGGGCGGTCAATGCCATCGCCGGTGGTGGGACTTTGTTGACGTTTCCGGTGTTGTTGACGGTGCTGGGTCCTGTATCGGCGAACGCGACGAGTACGTTCGCGTTGTTGTCGAGTTCTCTTTCCGCCGCATGGGCGTTTCGCAATGAGCTTGCCGATGCGGGTGAGATGCTCAAGAAGCTGTGGTTGCCCAGCTTGCTTGGCGGCATCTGCGGGTCGCTTGCGGTGACCCGATTCCCTGAAAGAATCTTCGAGAATCTGGTGCCCTGGCTGCTGTTGGGTGCGAGCGTGCTCTTGGTTCTGCAGAAGCCCATCGCACGTTGGGCGCAGATTCACCCGCATACGCAGCCGACCTCGGGAACGATGTGGGGCACGATGATTTTTCAGTTCTTTGTCGGCGTGTACGGAGGCTATTTCGGTGCGGGCATCGGGATTCTGATGCTGACTTCCCTGGCGTTTCTGGGCCTGCCGAACATCCATACGATGAATGCCTTGAAAGCGGCCCTCGGATTCCTCATGAATGCGGTTGCGACAACGATCTTCATTTTGTCGGGCGCGGTGGTTTGGAAGTACGCAATTGTGATGGCGATGGCCGCACTTTTTGGCGGGTATGCTGGCGCGAAATTCGCTAAGCGACTGTCCCAGGCTTCGGTCCGGACGATCGTCATTTGTATCGGGTTTGGCGTTGCGGGCTTGGCGTTCTACCGGCGGTTCCTGACATCCTGACTCAAATGGTGGGAAGCCAGCCATCATTTTGATGACGCAAAGACGATGGCCTGCGCTTTTCGAACTCGCGGAAGCCGTCTAACCAGTCAGCAGTGCTTTCACAACATTTTCGTGGAGATCGGTCAACCGGAAATCCCGGCCAGCGTAGCGGTAAGTCAACCTGGTGTGATCCATACCGTTCTTGTCGGTGTCCGAACCGGCATCGATCAACTCAATGAAGCGCACGCCCCGTTCGGCGGGGCGACGAGCAACGAGGCATTGCCATGCAAAGCCACGGTCGGACCTCGGGTCGCGTCCGATTCCTTCGACACGTCGAACGGCTTCCGGAGCCTCCTTCCTGCTGCACACCATAGGCAGTCTCCATAAATTTCATACGGCCACCACCGACGG
The DNA here is from genome assembly GCA_964500255.1 of uncultured Solibacteraceae bacterium. Taxonomy (GTDB): domain Bacteria; phylum Acidobacteriota; class Terriglobia; order Bryobacterales; family Bryobacteraceae; genus F-183. The sequence goes on from CAZCPL010000016.1 coordinate 23,521, forward strand.
GTCTGAATCTCGCCCCTTGAGGTGCTTTCTGTTGAAATTTACGAGCCAGCCCAATTTCCAGTTGGTGCAATCCGATTGCTCAGCGCGGCGCTTCATGTTCGGGATCGGGTCGCCTTGGCCGGGCACGATGCGTGTTCTCTGATGCGTTCCCGGCAGGAAGCCCGAACCCCCAAGAATTCCTAGCAGTATACTCGGCCATGATTTCCTTGGCCCAAGACGGTTCGACAATCTCTCGACGAAGCGAGAATCCTGTCAGATAGGGTTTCACCTCCAGTACGGCGAACCATCGAGCACATCGATCAAACTCTCGTCAAGCTGGTGGAACTGGTAGACAACCTCGATATGGCTGAATCCAAACACGGGTTTGGGTAGCCTCAATACGAATTTGGCAGCTCAGCTACAGTGTCCAGCGGGCTTGGCGAAGGATCGCCTTGGGATGCTCCTTCATCTTTTCGTACCAAACCGTGAGTAGCTCGCCGTTGGCGAGTTCGACGGTGGATGGATAGCCGATGTCGCCCGATCCGTCGTCGGAGAGCACGATCGGTTCGGACCAGGTCTGTCCATGATCCTTGCTGACGCGGGCCAGGTTTCCCTTGGGATCGCGCCGGTAGCCGTAAGTCATGACGAGCTGTCCGTCGCGGAGCCTCAACAGATGCGAGGGGAGTCCCCAGACGCCGATGGAACGCGGTGCCGAGAACGTGCGCCCCCCATCTTTGGATTCGCACTGCAGTGTCTCGCCCTTGTTGGCTTCGTTGTGATTGCGGATCTGCGCGACGATGCGCCCATCTGTGGCTTCGATGGCGTGCAACTCGTGATAATTTTCCGCCTTGTCTCCGGCTCGTGTGGGGATGTCGGCGAGCCAGCGCCACGTGACGCCGTCGTCTTTCGACTCGCAAACGCCGATTTTGCCTCCTGCCCAGAGCTTTTTGCCAGCGTAGATGAGTCGACCGTCCTTCAATGGAACCGGTCCGTGGGGACTGTTCAGGGGCACCCGATATGGCGCTGACCAAGTAATGCCATCGACACTCCTCAGCATCCAACAGTCGAGCAGAGCCTTGCGCTGTTCCGCGCTCACGCGGTTATGCAGCGCGTTCCATTCGGGATGCCTGGTAAGTGTCGCTTCGTAGGCGAGCGAGGTGAAGGTGGTGACGAGCAGCGAGCCCTTGTTCGTTTCGCAGATGCCTGCATCGCGATCGTCGATTGCCGTGTCCAGCAGGATTTCGGGATATGTCCAGGTGGCGCCGTTGTCGAGGGAGCGCATGAGTTCGACTCGACCGTAGGGGCAGACATGGGCTTCGCGGGATCCGGAATAGACCAGCAGCAGTTCGCCGTTTTTGCGCCGTGCGATGGTAGGCCAGCCGTGATAGCTTTGGGCTTGTTGAGAGATCACGGCGACGTTCGAGATCTTGGCTGCTGCCGAGGTGGCGGCGAGAACTAGAAAGTGGCGGCGGTCGAGGATTGGCAAAAAATGGCTCCTGGAATGGACGAGTTTATCACTCGCAAGAGCCATTCGCAGGAGCCAGCATGAAATCGGGCAAGAGCGTCCTACCGACCCCGTCCGTTATGCTTCAAACCGTAGATCTGATTGCTGAGCTTACTCTGCTTGTGCTGAATTTTGGCGCGTTCCGCGAGGCTGAGTCCGCCACCGTCGATGCGGTCATGACGGATCTCTCGTGCCAAGTGGGATTCGCGGCTCTGGATGACGGCGGTTTCCCCACGCGTCAACGATCCGGAACGGACGCCTTGGGCGACGCGCGCCTGTTGATTCACTTGGCGTTCGGCGACGAAGGGCGGGGCGGCGAACAGTGACGCGGCTCCCAGGGTGATGATCATGATTGTTGTTTTCATATTGTTTGTGCTCAGTTGCACCTCCTGACTCTACGAACTCGCCTGTACGTTGGAAGTTTCGGCGAAGATCGTTAACAATTGATGAAGGAGTCGAATGGAAAAAGTAGCGATTCGGAGATGGAAGGCCGGGCGGGAGAATGCGGAGTGGGATGTTGTGGCGGAGGAGGCTCCGCTCGAAATCCGGGTTTCGGCCAGCTTCAAGGCACAGCGATTCATCCGAACGCTCGCAGTTACCATGCGAACTCCGGGCCATGATGAAGATCTTGTCGCAGGGCTGCTTTACAGCGAAGCGCTGATCAAGTCGCAGGATGACATTACGCTGTTGACCAGGAACAGCGATGGGGCGATGGTTGCTGACCTGGCTCCGTGGGCGGATGTCGATTGGACGGACTTTGACCGCAGTCTTCCGCTGCTTTCGTCGAGCTGCGGAGTCTGCGGAAAGCGCGAGTTGCCCAAGCTTGGGAGCGGGTTTGAAGAGGTATCGACCAAGCGCGTTCGCGCGCGTGTGATTACCGGTTTGGTGGATCAGTTGGAATCGCTGCAGGAAGGCTTTTCGGAGACTGGCGGATTGCACGCGGCGGCGCTATTCGATTGGGAGGGAAAAATGAAGCGGTTCCGTGAGGATGTTGGTCGCCACAATGCCCTGGATAAGCTGATTGGTTCGATGTTGAAAGAGGGTGCTGTGCCGTTGGTGGATTCGATCCTGCTGATGACGAGCCGGGCGAGCTACGACATTCTGCAGAAGGCGATTTTGGCTGGGATCGGCGTTGTGGCAACGATGGGTGCGCCGTCAACAGCGGCGGTAGAACTGGCTCAGCAGCGGGAAATCACGCTGATTGGATTCCTGCGCGACGAGCGGTTTAACGTTTATACGGGTTCCTGGCGTGTGGTTTCCTGATTGAATGACTGAGCGCGGGTTTGCATCTGCCTTAGCGCGACTGCGGCGGGATGCGAAGTAAGTTGATGGGCATCGAAGATCGCCGAGGCTTCACCGGCCGCGGCGCGAGCCTCTTCCGTACGACCACCGGCGGCAAGCACCTGTGCCAGTTGGATCAAACCGGTGGCGACGCAGGGATGATCGGGCGAGAAGTTACGCTTGGAGACCTCAATCATGCGTTGAGCGGTTTGGGCCGCGCTGTTAAGGTCACCCAAAGCGATTTGCGCGATGGCGAGCTGACGCTGGTAGCGTGGCAGTTCCGATGAACCGCCCACCGAGCCTCCACGGCGTTCCAGCGCTTCGACTCGTTGACGCAAGAGGGCGCTCGCCTCTTCCCATTTCTGTTCGCAAAAACGGGTTTCGGGCAAAAAAGGAGATGCCACTCCGTTCTGCCCGCTTTGATGCGAGATGATCTGTTGCAGTGCGGAACAACGGTCGAGCACCGCAAGCGCTTCTTTGCGCCTGCCCAGATCGATGTAGAGGTTGCAGACACGTTGCAGTGCGACGATCTGCATTCCGGTGTTTCCGCTACGCTCTTCCCAGCCAAGGGCTTCTTTGAAATGGCGTTCGGCCTCACTATACCGACCTAGATCGTTGCAAAGGTCGCCGAACAAAAGTCGGCCAAGTGTGACGTCCTCTGCGCCGGGCTGTAGCGATGCTTCCAACTCGTCAAGGCCTGCGGAAACAAATTCCTCAGCCTCTTTCAATCGCCCCAGTCGGTGAAGCACTTTGGCGAGTTCGACACGGTTCGCCCCGACATTTGCGCGGTTGGGCGTTGGGCGGGACAATACATAATCTAAGGATTCACGCAGTTTGACGTCAGCTTTGGCCAACTCGCCCTTGGCATGTAAAGACTTACCTTCGTTGAAAAGGACACCCCAATGCATAGACCGGGTCCGCCAGAACCACCAAGCTCCACCCAGAATCAATAATGTGAAGGATGTCCACAACATGTTCCTTTGTTTATCGTCGGCAAGGCGTCGAGACTGTACAGCTTCGCTCGTACTGCCGATAACAAATATGTACGTATGCGTTTCGTTCGCGTCATCTTATTTGTATGGTCGGTTACTGTTTTGGTTATCGGTGGCACGATTCGCCAGCCAGCGATCGGCAAGAACGCTGACGACCGGACCTGCACCGTTTCCGGTCGAGCCGAATCGTTCTCTTCTACGGATTCGGAAGCGTTCATCGCCTTCTATTTAGACCGGGTGGCGGCAGGAGAATCCCTGCGGATCGATTGGGTGACGCCTTCGGGGGATGTTGCTTCGTCGATTCCTTATGGATCCTTGCCGGGCTCGGCATCGCTCTGTTTTGTGTCTCATCTTCCGATTGCCGGATTCAGCCCCGGTACCTTGCCGGGTGTCTGGCAGGTTCGGATCCTTGTCAACAATGCCACTTCCTGGACGAAGGCGTTCACGATTCGTGCGGATCCGAACGCGGGGGCAGCCCGAATTGACAGTGTGACCCGAACAGCGGTGTCTCCGGCGGAGGCCGAGTTCACGCTCGACGGGTTGGGTTTCGCACCGGGTGCGATTGTTCACATTGCGCAGTTTTCGGCTGGCTCCTGGCGCTATATTCATGCCGCTATTCCGGTGGAAGCGAGCGCTTCGCGCATCCGCATCAAGGCTCCGCCGCTGGCGATGGGTGAGTATCTGGCCGTGATTCGCGATGAGCGTGACCGGGTTTCGAATTCCTCGCGCTTTGTCATCGCGAGCCGGGAATCCTACAAACTGCCGCTACCGGCTGGCGAGCCTTGGGTGTTGACACAGGGTCCATATGGCGGGTTCTCGCATTATGGGCAGGCACTGCATGCCTACGACATTGCGCCTGTGATGGGCCGTTGTCTGGTGGCGATGAGGGGCGGCATTGTCCATAGTTTCGATCAGGGATGGGTGCAGAATCACGCCTCTCGCACCTTCGGCAACTACATCACGATAGACCATGGCGATGGCGAATATAGCCACTATGCCCACCTGCGGACGGGCAGCTTTGTGGTGCGGACGGGGCAGCGGGTGATGCAGGGGCAGGCGTTGGCACGTGTGGGTAACAGCGGCTACACTTTTCCGCTGGGCGGCGGCCACCATGTGCACGTCCACGTGACGAAGTCTTTCTGGGTCGCCGCGCAGAGTATCCCGTTTGAGTTCGACGATCTGCGCGGATCTGCCCGCTACCGCGGAACCATTGTTTCGACAAACCGTTCGCCGTATTGCGACTGTTCGCGTCCTGCGGCTCCGAACATCGTGGCTCCGGCGAATGTGATCGCGACATCCGAAACAAAGCCAGGTGTAGCGGTGGCTTCCGCCGCCCCGCGTGCAGGAGCCAAGCATCAGAAAGGCTCGGTCGGTGTCGCGGATTGGTGGAACCACTTCGTGGCGGTGGCACCGGGGGCGAAGAGTGTCGAGGTATCGCTTGTTTGGGACAACGCGGAAAACGATGTCGATCTGCACTTGGTGAGCCCCTCAGGCAAGCACTACGGCTGGTATGGCGACGTCAACGGATACTCGGGGCAATCGGGACAGCCGGAGAAGTTTCTGATCCCGAATCCGGAACCGGGACAATGGCGCGTGTCCGTGCAGGGGATGCGCAGTAGCGTGGGGTCTATTTCGTTTCGCGTCGAATCGTATGTCGCATCGGCTTGGGCCGCGGTCCGCCGAAGATAGTTGTGCGCAACCCGCCGTGTACTAACATCGTCTTTAGTACTAGCGATGTCGAAGTCTACGGTTTTGGTCGCGTTGTCCCTGTCGACGCTTCACGGCGAAGTCGTCGACCGGGTTGCTATTGCCGTTGGCCGTCACGTCATCACACAGTCACATTTGGATACGGAAGTGAATGTCACGGCGTTTCTTTCCGATGGACCCAAGAAGCTCGATGCCGCCACGGCGCGCAAACAAGCCGCAGGACGCCTGATTCAGCAGACACTCATCCGCCGGGAAATCGAAATCACGCGGTTCCCGATGCCAAAACCCGACGAAGCCCAGTCACTGTTCGAGCAGATTCGCACGCCGCATGGCGAGAACTTTCTCAAGAACCTCCATGCCGCCGGGCTGCAGACGCAAGATCTGGCCGCCCACCTCTTGTGGCAGTTGACGCTCATGCGATTTGTTCTTTACCGCTTTCAGCCGGGCATCAGCATTGGCGACGACGAAATCAAGGGCTACTACGAGGCACAGCTTCCGAAGTGGGCGGCTGAAGGAAAGTCCGCTCCGGAGATGGAGACGATCCGGAAGGATATCGAAGACCTGCTCACACAGCAACGTGTCGACCGTGCGCTCGATGGGTGGCTGGTCGAGCAACGGGACCAGACCCAGATCGTTTACCGGGTCAAAGGACTCGAGGAATGAATCGCAAGTGGCTACTTCGTATGGCGCTCTTGCTGCTTGCCTTTTGTTTGTCGATCGCAGTCGCGCTGATATTCTATGTCCGCAGCGACGGCTTTGGCCAGTATCTTGAGCGACGGGTGATTGAGGAAGTGGAACGGGCATCCGGCGGCAAGGCGGAGATGCGAAAGTTCCGCTTCAATGGGCGTGAATGGAAATTCGCAGTGGATGGGTTTGTGCTGCACGGCAAGGAACCTGTCGGCGAGCCGCCGCTGTTTCAATCGAAATCGATTGAAGCGGATCTCAAGATCCTGTCGTTTCTCTCGCGGCGCGTCGATCTGGCAAGGCTGCGCATACTGGAACCCCGTATCCGAATCACATCCGATGCGCAGGGCCAAACCAACCTTCCGGAACCGAAAATCAAGAAGCTGCCGAAGCGTGACTTCATCGATAGCCTGCTCGATCTCAAGGCTGGCCACATTGAAGTGACTGGCGGAATGCTGGAAATCAACGACCGGCGAGTTCCCCTCGATCTGAAGGCGCGAGATTTCGCGGTGGCGCTGCGTTATGAGGGCTTGGGTCCGCGGTATGTGGGTTCCGCGGCGGCGAAGGATCTCAGTGTGACGATCGCCGGTTTCGGACCCGTACAAACCAGGTTCGAAGCGGAAGCGGCGCTGGAACATGGCATCGTTCGAGTCACGAAGGCGCGTATGGAAAGTGCGTTGGGATCCGCACTGGTAAGCGGATTTGCGTACGACCTGCTGCGGCCTTCGGCGGAGTTCGCGCTGAATCTCAATGTTTCATTGCAACAACTCTCGAAGCTGGTGAAGCTGCCAGCGGACACCGGCGGAAACGCCTTGTTCGCGGGGCGCGTGGCGCTCGGGCTGGACAAGAAGTTCCACTACGAATTGCAAGGGCTGTTGAAGGGGCGTGCGCTGTCGATGAAACAAGGGCGTTTCGAGATCCGGAACGCGGCGCTGACGAGCGGTGTAAAGCTCGACAACCAGCAGTTGCTGTTAACGCGCGCTACGTTCTATGCCCTGGGAGGCCGTTTTCTGGGAGGTGCCCGGATGGATCACTACGATCGTTGGCAAGTGGATGGCAAGCTGGAAAACTTCGCGACGAGCCAGATTCAGATGACCGACAAACCGTTGGCATTGTCAGCGGTGGCGTCCGGACCCGTTCACATCGAAGGCAGAACGCGCACACAAAGCGTCGACAAACTGGTGGCGGAAGTGGAGTTGAGTCCCGCGGCGACTGGGCGTCCACTGCAAGGGTTGCTGAACGTGGCGTTTGACGGGACGACCCTGGAGTTCACGAATTCCTATCTTTCGACGCCAGACAGCGAAGTGGTTTTTCACGGTACTGCGGATTCGAAATTGCACATTGGCGCCCGCACCGCCAACCTCGATGACATCCAGCCCTTTCTGGAACAAAAACTGCCCTTTGCGTTGAAGGGCGGCTCGATCGCTTTCGATGGAAATCTGGTTGGATCCACAGTGGATGCGCATATCTCCGGACGAGTGCTTGCCAACAATGTCCTGTACGAGGGGCGGCTCGTCGAACGGCTGAACGCGGACATCGAACTGAACAAAAGCCAGTTGCAGGCGCGTGCGGTGACGCTCGATCAAGCAAACCTCCATCTCACCGGCGAAGGCGAGGTAGTCCTTAAAGATTGGAAGGCCGATCGCGATAGCAATTTGCGGGCGTCGTTCGCCTTGCGGGGGGCGCGCATTGAGCGCTTGTTGCTCGATGCCGGACAGAATCTTCCCATCGCGGGCCTCGTGAACGCCAGCGTCAGCGTGCGCGGATCCGCCGCGAATCCCGAAGGTGAGGCGCACGTCACAGCCGACAATGTCGTGGCGTTCGATGAGCCGATTGAGCGCCTGAAAGGCTTGCTCAAGTTCACACCGGCAGGGGTGGAAATCAGCGACGGCGCGGCGCTGCTCGCCAAGACGCAAGTGCCCTTCACGATGCGCTATCAAAAGACCGGTGGCGATTGGAAGTCCGGTACATTGCGTTGGAAGCTGCAGGGCTCGGGCGTCGATCTGGCGTCGATCCGCAACCTGCGGAACCGGGTGAAGGATCTCGCGGGTCTCGCCACGATCCAGACGGACGGCGAGGCGCGTATCGTCGATTCTGTGTTTCAACTGCGGTACCTGCAGGGCGAAATCTCTTCGCCGACGCTCTCGTATCGCAACAACGTGGTTGGCAATCTACAGTTGCGTGCGGCCACCAAGGGCTCGGCCATGGGCGTCATCGGGCGCGCGACGTTCCAGGGTGCGAGAATCCGTTTGAACGGCGAGTGGATTCTGGAAGGCAAGGCACCCGGCGAAGGTGTCGTTACAGTGGCCGGCGGCTCGCTCGAAAGCTTAGTCGGGGTCTTTTCCACCACGGGCAAAGCGATGCCGTTTCAGAGCGCGGTAGAAGGCGAAGCGCGGTTCAAGATGGCTTTGCTCGAACCCGCGTCCTTTGAGGCTGACCTGGTGTTGCGGCGTATCCAGATCAATCCCGCACCGACGCAGATTCTGCGCGGTGGAGCCAAAGAACAAGATCTGGTGGTCACCAATCTGCGTCCGGTGGCGATTCATTTGACCTCGCACGACGCGGTGATTCAATCGGCGCAGTTCGCGGCGACGAATACACGTTTCGACGTGAGCGGGCGTGCGGGTTTCGGCGATCGCGCGGCTTGGGATCTGAAGCTCGCAGGCACTCTGAACATGGCGGAATTGCAGATCCTCAACAAAGATCTGTTGGCCACTGGCGTCGCCAAGGTGGACGCGGTGATCAAAGGTGCTTTGGACAATCCACTGGTGAATGGCACATTGCAGTTGAACAACGCGTCGCTCTACTTTGGGGAACTGCCTACGGGGCTCGACAACGTGAACGGTTCGGTCTTGTTCGATCGCAATCGCGCGACTGTGCAATCGCTCACGGGTGAAAGCGGTGGTGGCAAATTCTCGCTGACCGGATTCGTGGGATTTGGCGGCCCGGCGCTGGTGTATCGCTTGCAGGCTGCGGCGAGTGGCGTGCGCGTGCGATATCCAGAGGGGGCGTCGACTGCGGTGAATGCGAATCTGAGCCTGACCGGAACCTCTGAGGACAGTCTGCTGGGCGGTAGCATTTCGATTGCTCGAGCGGGCTTCAATCCGCGGACGGATTTCGCCAGTATGCTCGCCGAAACCGCGCGATCCAATTCGCCGACGGTACCGGTGACCAATGAGTACATCCGTGGCATGCAGTTCGATCTAAAGATCGAGAGCGCTCCGAATCTGGAATTCCTAACGTCGTTGACGCGAGGTCTGCGTGCGGAGGTGGACCTGCATCTACGGGGCAACCTTGCGCGTCCAAGTCTGTTGGGCAATGTGAGTTTCAGCGATGGCGAGATTGCGTTGTTCGGCAACAAATATACGCTGAATCGCGGCGACGTGCGGTTCTTCAATCCGACGCGTATCGAGCCGACGTTCGATCTCGAAGCGGAAACTCGCGCTCGCGGTATCACCGTAAATGTGAGCTTTTCCGGTACACCGAGCAAGATCAATTCCGCGTATCGTTCCGATCCGCCGCTGCAGCCGAGCGAGATCATTGCGCTCCTGGCGATTGGGCGGGATCCCAATATTGGTGCGGGTTTGGCGACTTCGCAGAGCAACACGCAATCGACATTGCAGGGTGTTGGCAGCCTTGTGGGCGAGGCCGTTGCCTCGTCGCTGAATGGGCGCCTGCAGAAGTTTTTTGGCGTCTCGCGGATCAAGATCGATCCGCAACTGACCGGTGTCGAAAACATCCCGCAAGCGCGATTGACTCTCGAACAGCAGGTTTCGAAAGACATCACGCTGACCTACATCACGAACCTGGCGCGCACGCAGGAACAGATCGTGCGCATCCAATGGGATATCTCGCGCCAATGGTCCGCCGTCGCGATTCGAGAAGAGAACGGCCTGTTCGGCGTCGACTTTCAGTACCGTAAGCGATTCAAGTAGCGACCTCGTCTAAAATGAGGATTACTCGAACATGAGAATCCTCGCGATACACGCTCACCCCGATGACATTGAAATTCTGGCCGGTGGTTCGATGGCATTGCTCGCCGCAGCCGGACATCGGCTCACATTTGTGACCATGACCCCTGGCGATTGCGGATCTGTGGAATATGGATCCGATGAGATTGCCGCCATTCGCCGGGTAGAGGCGGCCAATGGAGCGAAGCTGATTGGCGCCGAATACATCTGCGCGGAGTTCCGCGACCTGGCGGTGTTTAACGACGACGCGTCGCGCCGTAAGGTTTGTGAACTGGTTCGGCAAGTGCGTCCGGAACTGGTGATCACTTCTGCTCCCATCGATTACCACTGCGACCACGAGGCGACGTCGGCACTTGTGCGCGACGCCTGCTTCGGAGCCTCAGCCCCGAACTACAAGAGCGGATCCGCCCCTGCGCTGGATGCGATTCCGCATCTTTACTTCATGGATTCCGTTGAAGGTACGGATCGTGACGGTCGCCCGCAGGTGGCGGACTTCCACGTGAAGATTGATTCTGTATTCCAAAAGAAGCGGGACATGCTTGCCTGCCACGAGAGCCAGCGGAATTGGCTTCGCAAGCAGCACGGCATCGATGACTACATTCTGCAAATGCAAAAGTGGTCGCGTGCGGTTGGCAAGCGTTGCGGCTGTGAGTATGCCGAGGGCTTCCGCCGCTATCCCGGACATCCGTACCCGCAGACGCCGCTGCTCGAGGAGTTGCTCAAATCATGCTTGGCCTAAGCCTGTTGCTGCTATCGACGTTCGGCGCGCAAGAGCGCTCGCAGAGCGGACTGGAAATCGAAGCGGTGCGGCCGATGGTGGCGCAGCCGGTGCGTACGCGGAAGGCCCTCATTGCGAGCGTGCACGAACTCGCAACGGACGCTGGGTTGCAGATCTTGAAAGACGGCGGCAATGCGATTGACGCCGCCGTTGCCGTTGCGTTTGTGCTGGGAGTGGTGCATCCCGAGGCAGGGAACCTGGGTGGTAGCGGGTTCCTGCTGGCGTCGTTGAAAGATGGCAAGGCATTGGCGATTGACTATGGTGGTATCGCCCCCGCTGCCACCAAGCCAGGGATCTTCAAAAGCGCGCGCGAAGCCAACGTGGGATACAAATCCATTGCGATCCCCGGGACGCCCGCAGGCATGGGGATGCTGCATGCAAAGCTCGGCAAGCTCTCATGGAAGCGCTGTCTGGAACCGGCACGAAAGCTGGCGAAAGATGGCTTTCCGGCGTCGCTGCGGATGGAGTTGATTCTGAAGTTGCAGGTTCCTGTGATGAAGACGTTCGCGGATTCGTCAAAGGTGTTTCTGCATGGCGGAACTGAGCCGTTGAAGCAGGGCGAGAAGGTGGTGCAGCCTGAGTTGGCAGCAACTCTAGCGCGCTTGCAGAAGCACGGGTGGCGCGAGTTCTACGAAGGCGAGACCGCGCGGCGAATTGCCGCGGACATGTCCGCCAATGGTGGCCTCATCACTGCCGAAGATATGAAAGGCTATCGGGCGGCCGTTGTGGAACCGATGGAAACTGTCTATCGCGGCCACAAAATCCTAACGATGCCGTACAGTTCTTCGGGTGGTGTGGTGCTGCTGTCGGCGTTGAACACGATTGAGAATTTTGAGCTGAAGCCCGGAGAAGAAGGTTCGACGCGGGTGCGCCATTTGCAGGCCGAGGCCTTGCGGTTGGGGCTGAAGACGCGACGTCAGGTGCAGGACGATCTTTCGCTACCGATAACCGAGGCGGTAAGCAAGAGCTATGCGAAGGCTAGCGCTGGGCTTATCTCAATGGACAAGGCGATGGAGCCGGATCCAGTGCGGGCCGTCCGCGAAGAGTCTCCGGATACGACCCATTTCACGGTGGTCGACGGCGATGGCAACATGGTCTCGAACACCTATACACTCAGCGGCTTTTACGGCTCGCAAGCGATCGCCCGGGGCACCGGCGTTCTGCTGAACAACCATATGTCGGTGTTTGCGGCGTATCCGCGGACGATGAAGGGTGGGACGCGCTATCTGTCGGCAATGGCTCCGACGTTTGTGATGCGTCCCGATGGGACGCCGTGGCTCGCGCTCGGGACTCCAGGTGGGATGACGATTCCGAGCACGATCTTTCAGGTGATCTCGAATGTAGTGGATTTCAAGATGTCCTTGCGCGATGCGATCGAGTATCCACGCATCCATTTCGATCAGGCCCAGCAGCGCATTGAGTCGGAACCGGGTGCGCTGGTGTTGGATGTTGCGGAACGTTTGAAGGGTATGGGACATCGCTTGAATCCGAGACTGCGGGCGCAGGGGGATGTGAACGCGGTGTCAATCGAAGAGGGATCCGGGTGGCGGGTTGGTTGGGCGGATGGGCGTCGCGGTGGGGCGATTAAGGGGTTCTGAGAGTGAATGGCAAGGTTGCAAAGTGTTGTCAACTGGAATTGGTGCTACGATCGCTCAACTACCTCTTCCGGATCCAAACTCCCGATCGCTTCGAGAGCATCGAACACCCGTCGGACCTCATCCAGCGGCTTAGCCAAATCCGCACGCTCCTTCACTTCCAGTAGCAGCGGAACATCGCCAGGCAAACTCCGCAGCCTCGTCATCAGCTTCCGCCAAGGAATCGTCCCGGACTGGGGATACCCGTGCAGATCGTCGCGGCTGTCGTTGTCGTGCAGGTTGACCGAACGAATGCGCGGCTTCATCATCTCGAAGGAATTCTCGACGCCTTCCATCATGTGCGCATGACCCGCATCGAAACAGAAGTTCAGCTTCATATGCGTGACATCGACAAACGTGAGCAAATGCTCAGCGCTCGCCATGCCGCTGGGAAGGTTCTCAAGCAAAACCTCGATCCCGCGTTGACGCGCAAACAAGTTGATCTCCTCCAGCGCCGTGAAAGCGAAGTCGAGCTTACGAAGGTCGAAATCCTCGTCCGGGATACCGATGTGCTGAATGAAATAACGAAACGGGAAAAACTCAATCAGATCCAAAGCCCGCTTGATCTCGTCCACCATCGCAATGCGCTTGGCCTTGCCTTCTTCGGTAATGTTGATGCGCGATTGCGGACCCGATCTTCCGCCAGACTCGTCATTGTGTACCGGCGAATGCACCGCATGAATCTTCAGCTTCGAGTCACGGAACCAACTGCCAAGGTCCGCGGCTTGCGAGGTATCGCGGTAATCGAGATGCCGACGGGAACAGTACAGTTCCACCAGCGGGATCTCCGCGTCTTGAATACGGTCAAGCCATGAGGTGGTCAATCGCTGGCTGGCGAAACAAAGTGTGGAAAGAGCGCGCTGCATCTTAGTATCGAGTCTACCGTTTGCGGTGCTGTTCTCTCAGCACACGAGGATCGTCCATGCGCTCGGACATCGGAAGCGGCTTGCCATCCATCGGATCCTTTGCTTTCGCAGGATCGAAGATTGCGGGATCGATCGGCAACAGTTTGTAGGGCGTGAAGTCGGGCTCGTTGGTGAACGCGTCGCTGAGATCGGTGGCCGTGGCGTCGAAAAGGTTCAGCGGTGGGATGCCCAGCAGACGGAACGCGGTCTTCAGCAGACCGGGAAACGACGCGTTGTTGCGGATCACGTAGCCGCGCTTGACATACGGCCCCGCGGCGAGCAGCACCGTGCGATGCGAGTCGATGTGATCGACACCGCCCTGGGCGTCATCTTCGGTTACGAGCACCGTCATATTCTTCCACCAACGAGTGTTCGATAGAAACTCGACGATGCGACCCATCGCGTAGTCGTTATCGGCGACATAGGATGCGACAGTCGGATAGCCGTCGCCAGGGCGGGCCCGGGTCGTATGGTCATTGGGCAGGTGGATGAAGATCAGCCGCGGCAACTCTTTGTTCGTATCGACGAAGTTCTTGCGGATGTCTTTGATGAACTGCGTAGCGCGGTATTGGTCCGGAATGTTGGTGTTGTAGCCCGGATAATCCCAGCTCGTGTTGCGATAGAGCGGCGCGGATACGGGCACGTTGGTGAGAAAGCGCGTACCGGTGGGCATGAGTCCCGGACCCTCTTCGGTGCCGGCGAGCTCGAAGCCCTCACCGAAGTTGCGAAAGCTGACTTTGTTGCGTTCGAGGTGATGCCAGATGGCCCCGGCTTCGAGCTGTTCTTCAGGATGGACAGAGGAATTGCTTTCCGGAAACTGCAAGCGTCCAGGGGCGGTCGTAGGAAGACGGAACGACGAGGGACCCATCAGCTTCGATTCGGTCCAGGCATTCGGATAGACCCCGGCGAGCCAGTGATGTCCGTCGACGCTTACTTCCGAATCCGCGTAGAAGTTGTCGCCGTAGCTCCACTGGCGGGCCATCGAGTGATGGTTAGGCGAGATCTTGTCTCCGTATCTCGCGAGAGCCGGGGCGTCGCGATTGCCCCCGAAGTCGCCGAAGACTTCGTCGTAAGTACGGTTTTCTTTGACGATGATGACGACGTGGCTTGCCGCTTTGGGGAGCGGCGTCTCTGTAGTGGATTCGAACGCGTTCTTCCAGACCTGTGCGGTTGAAGAAGCGAGATCCGTCGGCATCCGCAGCACCTGCAGGGATCCACGGCGGCGCTCGGCCTGAAAGCTCTGCGGCAACGCCTGCTGCCTCGAGGCGTTCGGACCGGTGCCTGCGCCTTTCGCGTTCACGACGTGGATGTCTGCTCCATGAACGGCAACGCGAGTGGGAAACCAGCCTGCGGGAATGTATCCCAGCGGCTTCGCCGTTGCGGTGTCGATGACTGCAATGGCATTGAGTCCGGCGAGTGCGACAAGCAGGCGGTTGTCCGCAGTGAGTGCCATGCCAATGGGTAGCGCGCCTCGGAGCTTTTCGAATCCCGGAACGCGGATCTCGACGGTTGCGGTGACGGCAAGCTTCTTCGTGTCGACAATGCTGACGGTATCGTTGTGACCGTTGCTGACGTACACCCTGTCGGCGGTGGCGATGACTCCCGACGGACTACTACCGCCAAGCGACTTCGGAAACGGAAGTCCGGTGTGAATGAACTGAATGACCTTAGGCCTCGTCGGATCCTCGAGATCGAGCACGCAGAGCGAGTTCGATTCCGGTGCGTTGGGGTCGCCGAGCGCGGAGGCGTTTGGAGTCCCCTTGAGAGCCTCTTTCGAAGGAAACGCGAAGACCGGCTTTTCAGCTGCGGTTTCACGGGCGCGCTTGGGGTCGGCTCCCGGCAAGGCTTTGTACTCGAACATGCCGATATTGGCGACATAGGCGCGCTTGCCGTCGGGGGATAGCGCGAGAGAAAAGGGAAGGCGTCCGACGCGGGTGGACGAAATCATCTTGCGTGTCTTGACGTCGAAAGCGGCGATGCGAAAGTTCGCCTGATCAATGGCCCAGAGAATGCCCCGGGTGGGGTCGAGGGCGATATCTGAGGCATAGCTGTCCTTGAAGCCTTGCTGATTCAGCGTGAGCCGTGCTTTGGAAGATCCTGTGGCGAGGTCGAAAAGGCGAATGCTGCCGGAATCGCCTTCGGCTGCCCAGAGGTCTTTATTGCCTGAAAAGGCCAGCCCCATGAAGATGCTGCGCCACTCGTCTTCATCTTCAACTTTCTTATCGTCGCTGTCACGACGGGCTTTAGGCTTCAAACTTCGGATAGTCTTGGAGGGCTTGTCGAGAATTGTGAGGCTGAAGGGTCCAGGTCCGCCGTCGGCGGTGACCACTGTATTCCCATCTGGTGAAACAGCTACTCCAAATGGCCCGGGACCGGTCACGTAAATCTGGCCTACTGGGTTGATGAGCCTTCCACCAGGGAGGATGGACTGCTCGCCGGGTGCGCTCTTAGTTGCTGTGCGTTGTCCTGCCGGAGTACGAGTGTCGGCGTGGATCAAGCTGTTAAGAAGGAGGAGACAGGCGACGATGAACTTCACCCCAGTATTGTCGCGCGTTGACTTGAAGTCTGTATGAATAAACAAAAACCGGGCGTTGGACTCTAAATGCGCAGACCCATTCCGCCGATAGCTCAGGTAAGCGCACCGGTATGGATTACCGGGCGGGAAAGCGTCATGAAGCGAAATCTGGTTCCTCTCCTCGGGATTGCATTCGTTGTGGCTGTGGCCACAACGGGGATTTTTTACGGGCTATTCGTCAGCAAACTGGACGCGACGGCGACTCCGCAACTGGCTGTCGTTGTGGCGGCGCGCGACTTGGCCCCGGGTACCCCGATCACTGCATCGGACGTCAAAGTGACACCCTGGGCGGGAAAGGCTTTGCCAAAAGGCGGATTTGGCAGTGTCGACGACGTGGTTGGCCAAACGGCATTCGACGCGGTGGGCGAGGGCGAACCCTTGCTGGCGGCGAGGATTGCTGGCAAGAACGGCGGAGCGGGCTTGGCGATTCCGGCTGGAATGCGGGCCGTTTCGACGCATGTCACCGATTCGACCGGCGTTCTGGAAATGATGCGCGTTGGTCACAAGGTGGACGTGCAGGTTTTGAATCTCAAAACGGACAAGATTGCCGATGCGGAAATCCGCACCGTCCTGCAGAACGTCCGCGTTCTTGCGATTCATTCGGCTCCCGATGTCGCCTCAAATGGCGGCCCGGCGCTTCCTTCCGTGACGCTGCTGGTGAACCCGGTCGAAGCGGATGCGCTGGCAGTGGCGGATTCGACCAGTCGCGTTCGCCTTTCGCTCCGCAATCCCTCCGATTCCGGACGCGACGTGAAGACCACCTTACCGTTTACGAGCGTCATGCGCGTGGGCCTGCCTCAGTCGCAGACGCCGGTCGTTGCGTCGGTGAAATAGGGGCTTATGTCGCTGCTGGTCATTCTCGCCTTCTTTGTCGTCTCCTTTTCGGTCGCTGGTGCCGTGGTTTTCGGCACAGTCATCTGGACTGGCAGAAAACGGCGTGCGGAACTCGCCACTGCCGCCGCAGAAGGCCGAGTGCTGGATGATGAGCAGGACGGATCAGGCCTTCTGAAGAGTGATGAACTTTCGTCGATCGCGATCTGGCACGATCTTTTGGCCCAGTTTGATTTTATCGATCTGCTTAGCACTCGGTTGGAACAGGCCGATCTGAATTGGTCGGTTGGCCGTGTGACCATGGCTATGCTTCTGTTCGCAACCGTCGCATTGGCGATCGTTTCTCAGGCTTCGTGGTTGCCACTCTGGCTCGCGTTGCTTCTTGTGCCGCTTGCCGGGTTTGCGCCGTATATTTACATCAACTCAAAGCGCAAGCGACGCTTCGATAAGTTCCGCGAACACTTTCCGGACGCACTGGATTCCCTGGCTCGCGCACTGCGTTCCGGCTCGACCGTCACCGGCGGGTTGGAACTCGTCGCCAATGAAGCCGAAGCGCCTGTTTCCACCGAGATCCGCAAAGCCTTTGTCGAGGCGAACCTTGGCTTGCCTTGGGAACGCGCGTTGGAAAATCTGGCGAAACGTGTTCCGCTGCAAGAGATCAGTCTATTTGTCGCAGCTCTGCAGATTCACTCGCGCACTGGCGGCAAACTAGGCGAGGTGATGGGCCGCATGGCTGAAACCATGCGCGAACAGAACGCCATGCACGGCGAAGTCCGCGCGATCTCTGCGCACGGTAAAATGACCGGCATGATTCTGACCATTTTGCCGCTCGGAATCGCGGGCATGATGTTGATGGTCAGTCCAGACTACATTCTGCAACTCGTAAATCATGAGTGGGGAAAGCATATGATCGCCGCCGCAGCGACCTGTCTAGTTCTGGCGCATGTCGTGATCGGCCGTATCGTGGACATAAAAGTATGACGACCATTGTTGCCGCACTCTTCTTCGTCGTGATGGCGGCAGTGACCGCCGCTGGCATCTGGTGGAACAGCCGCGCGATGCAAACGGTCGCAGTTCCCGGTGTTGGACAGTTTGGAGATCCTGCTGGCTCTGGCGTCGCCAATGCCTTCCAATGGGTGGGCGACCGCACGCCGAAGCGCGGAACGCGCGAAGACTCCGTAGCCCGGCATCTTTCCGCAGCCGGATACCGCACTCCTTCTGCAGGATCGGTTTTCCGTGGCATCAAGTACGTCTGCATTGCTGTATTCGCGGTCATCGGATCATTCGCCGCCTCTTTAAACGACGGCGACAGCCTGTTGGGCATGATCGCCTTGGGCGCTCTCGGGTACTTTTTGCCAGATAGGATCCTAAAGGCCATGGCGAATCGCCGGATGCAAAGAATCCGTTCCAGCTTGCCTTCGGCGCTCGACCTACTGGTGCTTTCGATCGAAGCCGGTCAGTCACTGGACATGGCTCTCATGGAAACTGCCCGCGGCGTGCGGAACACCCATCCGGATATCGCCAGCGAACTCACGTTGTTGAACGGCGATCTGCGCGCGAATACCTCCCGCGCCGATGCCCTGCGTCTCTTCTGGGAACGCAGCGGTGAACCGGAACTGAAAAAACTCGCCAATCTGTTGAGCGATACAGACCGCTTTGGCACCAGCTTAGGGCCTGCACTCAGAAATCACTCCCGCTATTTGCGCATTCGGGTCCGCCAACAGGCTCAGGAAGCCGCGCGCAAGGTCGGCGTCAAACTCATCTTCCCCGTCTTCTTCCTGATCTTTCCCTCAGTGATCCTCGTCACGCTCGGCCCCGCTGTGATCATGGTGTCCAAGCAGATGAAGATATACATGGCGCTCTAACAGCTACACTGGAAGCCTGCCACAAGATGAGCGAACACGGCTCCTCCTCGAGGGGCCGGTTTTGTCTACAATCTGGAAACTGAGTGCTCCCACGGTCGCCGTGATGTTGATCCAGGGACTCGTCAACACCGCCGAAGTCTATTTCGTCGGACGCCTCGGTGCGTCCGCAATTGCCGGCGCATCCCTCTGTTTCCCGATGATGATGCTGATGAGTGCGATGTCCGGCGCGGGACTCGGCGGCGGCGTCTCTTCGTCCATCGCGCGATCCATCGGTGCCCGCAATCCGGAACGATCTCGCCTGCTCGCCATCCATTCGATCGTCCTCGGACTCCTTTTTGGCCTCTTCTTCACCGTCGTCATGGAGATCTTCGGCCACGCCCTGTTTCGCACCATGGGCGGTAGCGACGAAGCACTCCGCCAAGCCCTCGCTTACTCCAACGCCTTCTTTCGCGGCGTGATCGTCGTTTGGCTGTTCAACACCCTCACCAGCATCTTTCGAGGACTTGGCCAGCCTGAGTTTCCTGCCATGGTCGGCGTGGTCGGTGCCGTCGTAATCATCATCGCTTCGCCCTCGTTGATCTTTGGCATCGGCCCGATTCCGGCACTCGGCATCGGTGGCGCGGGCATTGCAGTCATTGTCTACGTGTCCGGCGCATCGGTGATCCTGCTTGCGCGCTTGTTCTCGTCGAAGAGCCCTCTGCAACTGTCGCTCAAGGGTTTCCATTTCGAGAAGGAACTGTTCTGGGAAATCCTTCGCGTCGGGCTTCCCAGCGCACTCAACACCGTCGTCGGATCGATGGGTTTCATGGTGATGACCGGCCTCGTAGGGCGTTTCGGAACCACTGGACTAGCCGCCTTCGGGCTCGGTAGCCGCTTCGAATTTGTCCTTATCCCGGTCGTCTTCGGACTCGGAACCGCCGTCGTCACACTCGTCGGCGCTGCCATGGGCGCGCAGAATCTCGCGAGAGCGAAATCCGTCACCAGGATAAGCACCATCATCGGGGCCGTTTTGTGGGGTGTCGCTGGCGTCATTCTCGTGCTTTTTCCGAGACTCTGGCTGGGCATCTTCACCACCGATCCGCAAGTGCTGCAAGTGGGAACACAGTATCTGCGAACGGTTGCCCCCTTTTACCCGCTGGTCGGCGTCGGCATGATTCTCTACTTCGCGTGCCAAGGACTCGGACAAGCGACCTTGCCTCTGATTCTGAGCATCGGGCGGTTTGCCATCGCTTTGCTGTTGGGTTGGGCCGTCGTTCACTTCGGAGGCGGAATCGGCTCGGTTTTCGCGGCCGTCGCTGTCGGACTCGTGATTTATAGCTTCTCGCTAATGGCCACGATTTATGTGACGTTTCGCAAACTGGAAGCGTCGTGAGCCCGCACGTCAAAGGATTGCTTGCTCTCATCACCGTTACGCTGCTTTGGGGCACCACGTTCCCGCTCGGCAAGATCGCCTACAAGACTCTTACTCCAGCCTTGCTCACCTTTGGGAGGTTTGCTCTCTCGGCAAGCTTCATGGCTTACCAATGGCGTGGCATCTCGTCGATGGAAGTTCGATACGGTTTGCTGCTCGGTTCGTTGCAATTCGCCTGTATCGCAGCCGTCTATCAGGGTTTGCTTTCCATACCGGCGAACCGCTCGGCGTTCCTCGTGAGTACCGCCAGCATCATGGTGCCTATCGGAGGATTTCTGCTTCGGCGCGCGATTTCGCCACGAGTCTGGATCGCCGCTGCCTGCGCCTCCCTCGGCATTGCGATGATGACAGATCCCGGCGTCGGCTTCACCCAAGGCGATCGGTGGACCATTTTCAGCGCACTCACCTTCGCAGTCTACATTTTTGTGATGGAACGGGCCCGCAATCTGCCGAGTTCCGCACGGCTGACTGCCGTGCAGACCGCGGTGATCGCCATTGGCGGCGCTGCCCGGGTGACGATCGACGGTGACTTCGCACTGCCCGGCTTCGAGCGAATCGTTTCGTTGTGGCCAACCATGTTGTATCTGGCCCTTTCCGCCATCGCGACCACGATGTTGCAGGGCTGGGGACAGCGGAGTGTCAACGCCCAGGAAGCGGCGATCGTTTTCACCCTCGAACCAGTATTCGCAACCATCTTCGCCTGGCTTTGGATCGGGGAGAAACTGTCCGGTTGGGCGGCCGCCGGAGCGGTGCTCGTGCTCGCCGCAAATCTTGCCGCACAGTGGCGGCGCTAGTGTACGCGTCAGATGCCTGTGTCAAACTGAGAGGGACATAATGAAAACTGCTTCCGCTCCGAAGGCTTCCCATACTTCCAAACCCGCTCCGCCACTTGAGGTGAGGGGCATCGAGAAGGCTGTCCTCTCAAACGGAATTCGCATTGCATCCGAACGCATGTCCCATGTTCGTTCGGTTTCTTTAGGAATCTGGATTGCCACCGGATCCCGCTGCGAATCCATCGAAGAAAATGGCATCTCGCACTTTCTCGAACACATGGTGTTCAAGGGAACCAAGCATCGCTCGGCTGAGGAGATCGCCAAATCGATCGATTCCATCGGCGGAGGACTCGACGCCTTCACCGGCAAGGAACTCGTCAGTTACAACACGAAGGTTCTGGACGAACACCTTCCGATCGCGTTCGAAGTTCTTTCCGATCTTGTTCTGAATCCGCTTTTCCGCGAGGAAGACATCGAGAAAGAAAAGAAGGTCGTTCTCGAAGAGATCAAGATGGAAGTGGACTCGCCCGAGTACACGGCGCACGAACTCCTGTGCAGCAATTTCTACAAAGGTCATTCGCTGGGCCGGTCCATCATCGGCACGCCCAAGAGTGTCAAGTCGATCACTCGCAAGATGCTGCTCAATTACTACAAGCGGGTCTACACACCTTCCAACATCCTCATCACCGCGGCGGGCAATCTGGAACATCACGAGATTCGCGCGCTTGCCGAGCAGTATTTCGGCGGCATGAAGGTCGCGAAGCCGGTGGTGTCCGATGCGCCGCCCAAGCCTTTCGCGCCGATCATCCTTCGCGACAAGGCTTCTCTCGAGCAGGTGCAGGTGTATGTTGCCGCGCCGTCGATTCCGATTGCGCACGAAGACCGTTTTTGCTGCTACGTGCTGAATACGATTCTCGGCGGCGGCGTGAGTTCGCGCTTGTTTCAGAATATACGTGAGCGTCAGGGCCTTGCCTACGCGGTTGCCAGCGAACTGATCACTTATCGCGATGCGGGCATCATCGCCGTGTATGGCGCGACTTCCGGTTCCACGGCGGCGAAGCTGGTTCGGTCTGTGGGTGTCGAACTCGCGCAGCTACGCAATGAGCTGGTTCCGGACGACGAGTTGCGGCGCGCCAAAGATCATCTCAAAGGCTCGCTGATGCTGAGTCTCGAATCCACATCGAGCCGGATGCACAATCTCGCAAGGCAGGAACTTTACTTTGGCCGTTACGTCTCCATGGATGAGATGTTGCAAAGCGTAGAAGCGATCACGGCACAGCAGATTCAAGATCTGGCAAAGCGGTTCTTTCAGCCCAAGGCGATGGCCGTGGCGATGTTCGGTCCGTTGAAGGGCGTCAAAGTAACGCGGGCCGATCTATCGCCTGACAGCACCACCCGCTAGTACTCAAAAACCATGCTTCGTTGGATTTCCATCCTTCTGGCGACTTCTTCGTTGGCCTTGGCGCAGGAAGCCCAAGGCCAAGCAAAGTCGTATGAGAAGACACAGGGCTATGTCAGCGACTTCGCGAACGTGGTCGATGTCGCGAGCCGCGTGGAAATCGAGAGTGCTCTGGCTGGCCTTGAGCGCGGCACAGGCGTACAGATTGCCGTGGTCACCGTCCCCAGTCTCAATGGCGATCCGATTGAAGACTTCACCAACACGCTGTTTCGCAAATGGGGCGTTGGACAAAAGGGCTCGAACGAAGGCCTGATGGTTCTCTTTGCGATCCAGGATCGCAAGATGCGAATCGAGGTCGGTTACGGACTGGAACCCATCCTGACCGATGGCATTGTCGGTTCGGTGCAGCGCTCGCTGCGAGAGGAATTGCGGGCCGGTAAGTATGGCGATGCGATCCTCAAATGCGTTCGCAGTTTGGGATCCCGAATTGAACAGGGCAAGGGAGTCGCTGGCGCGTCTCCGCTGCCCGCGAGTGGTCGGCGCGAGGGTCCGCCGCAGATGGATATTCCCATCTGGGCAATTGTGCTCGGCCTCTTGCTGATATTCTTTGTGCTGCCCCGCCTGTTCGGCGGCGGTGGCGGATCTTCTGGACGCAGGTAT
>CAZCPL010000017.1:0-10007 GCA_964500255.1 uncultured Solibacteraceae bacterium
GTATTCACGACGTGCATGCGTCGATCCTGCGGTTGATGGGTGTCGATCATACGAAGATGACCTGGCGCTATCAGAGCCGCGATATGCGTTTGACCGATGTCCACGGCGAAGGTGAGTTTACCAACTGGTTGTTGCAGGGCTGAGGCGAGTCTCACGGATGAGACATCGCTGCGGATCCAGGATCTGTAGTTTCAAGTGAGATATTTGGACCCTCGATTGCTCTTCACACCGTGTCTTCCAAGGAATGAAGGTGGCGCCCGGTGCGGCAGTAAATGGGTACCAGAATGGTCGCAACGGGGTGGAGACCGTTTTGTAGCCATTCTGACCTCGGTCAGGTCCCTTCTATCCTTGCAGGACTTCTCCGGCAATATGCCAACCAAGGCCGAACACCGCGCAGCCTCAGCCGCGGTTCCGGCCCGATTCTTTACAGCTTCCACAAGAACAACGCAAACGACAGGATTCCGGCGGCAAACGCGAGCCCGCCCCAGTTGCGTGTTTGAGGCAGATACCACCACATGATCAGTCCTGTGACGATCCATAGCAGCATTCCGAAGCAGACGAGATCGATGAGCCAGGCCCATAGGTCGTGGACTCCGCCTTGTTCGAAGCCGCCCTTGGCATGTATTCCCGTCAGAAAGTGATCCCAACGAAAGCGCCGGTCTTCGATGAGGATGCGTTTCTCGTCGAGAAAGCACTTCACCTGCGAGGACTTCCAGAAGCTGTAGACGTAGACGTTGATCTGCGTGGGGCTCTGCCGGTATGCGCCAAAGGAAGAGCTGAGTGGGAGCCCTAGATCGCGCACGATACGTTCCGCAAAGGCCTTGAGATCATCCTGTGGCGGCATCTCATAGTTTGACTTTTCGGCGATGGTTTTCCAGAGCGGGATCTTCTTGGCTTTGTCGAGTTCCTCGAAGTAGGTTCCATGGCTGAAGGGGATGGAACTCACGCCGTAGAGCACGAACCAAGGCAGCAGAAACAGGGCGAGATACAAGTGGATACGGCGGTTGAGGTGTGTGAATTTCACTAGAGCACCGCCAGAAAGAACGCGAACAGTGCCACGCCGCTAGCCAAAGCGAGAGCGCCGAGGACGCGAGTGACCTTGAGTTCCCACCAGAGCCAGAGGCCTGAAAGCGACCAGAACAGGACGCCGAAGATGAAGAGGTCCACGGAAAAGGCCCAGGTGTCTTCGAGCAGGTAGGGGTGCTGGAATCCGCGACGGCGGTGCATCCGTTCGAGAAACGCAGTGGCAGAAGCGGCTTGGCGTTCGATGGTGAGTTCCCGGGTGGCGGGCTGAAAGGTGAGGCGTATCGGCTGAATGGGGGCGAAGCGTTGGATGACAACGGCACCATCTTTCGATTGCGATGCCTGATGCGCGCCGTCGAGGTCTAGGCTGGTGAGGATCTGCCTTGCGATCGTGTGGTGAGTGGCATTGTCTGGGAACACGCCTTCGTAGGGGGTGCGGCTGGCGAGTTCCCAAAGTGGAGGCTTGCTTGTGCGCGATTTGTGATTCATTGCAAGGGTGGAGATTGCGTAAATCAGGATCCACGGGATAAGGAAGAGCGCGAGGTAGAGGTGCGTACGGCGGAGGATTTTGGAGACCTGTTGCGAGGACACCGCTTTATTCTAATGGAACGGAACGTCCTGCTTGAAGACTGCCCTGCAGCGCGGCGACTTGCAAGCATCCGCTCTCGACGGATCGATCGATCTCTCGACGCCGCCTAGTAGTTAGAGCAGGTCCAGGACGGCTCGTTCCACCACCGGCCATTCGACGCTTTGCGGGGTAATTGCAGGAAAGTGATTCGCGCCCGGAAGCGTCACCAGCTTTGTCGATCGCTCACCGGCTTTGTGAGCAGCGGCTTCGTAACGCTTTGAAATTTCGATGGGAACGATGTCATCGGCATCCCCATGAATCAGCCGCACAGGGACACCCAGCGGCAACATTTCAATCGGCGAAGCTCTGCGGTATTCGGCAGGGGCCTCGTCCGGGGAGACACCTCCCATAAACTCGCGAACCACGTTGTTGCTCAACTGCAATTCATAAGCCCGACGCAGGTCGGCGACTCCGGCAAGCGAGACCACGCCACGCAATCGGGGCTTTTTCTGCGCGGAGAGCCACAAGGCCAGATGTCCGCCAGCCGAATGTCCGATGGCCACCATTCGCGAGGCGTCGAGCCCATACCGATCCGCAAAACTCCATACATGCAGTGCGCCTTGGAGGATGTCGTCACAAGTGCCGGGCCAGGCACCGCCTGCATTTCCGATGCGACGGTATTCGAGACTCCAAGTCGCGAGGCCGGCCCGGGTGAGTGCGGCGCACATATGTCCGGAATGTTCGAGATCGAAGGCGGCGCGCCAGAATCCGCCGTGGATCACGATCGCCACTGGATGAGGACCTTTCGACTTCGGCAAGCGCAGATAGCCAAACTGAAAAGGATCGGAGCCGTAGGCGATCTTGTGATCGTAAGGCGGAGCTGCCTGAAAGAGAATATCGCGGCCGACTTGCTGAGGCATCCTCATTCAGGATAGAAAACAAGAAGGGGGACTTGCCAGAACGCCGGGCAGGCGTCCTGACAAATCCCCCATGATTGACCCAAGCACGTTCGATTAAGTTCTCTGGTTAGCGCCAGAGCCGAACGTCTTAAAGTAATACCGAGCCAGCATCATCAGCGGCAGCACAGCGAGCCCTGGATACAGCAGCGAACGCCGCTGATCGGATGTCGATCCGGTGAACGCGATCAAAGCGCAAGCCAAACCGACCGCGAAGTAAGGCAGGTAGACCCGGAAGCACTCATCCCATATCGACAGGAATTGCTTGTTTTCTACCAACCCGATCACCGTGATGACCGCCATCGAGTTGACCACATAGAAGCCTGCACCCACCAGCGCCAGTTGGATGAGCGGAACCCCTTGTCCAGAGACTGTCTGGCCGAGAATGGATCCGAATCCGATCGAGAGTGAAAGTGCTGCGCAATTGAAAGCGATTTGAACTGGTTTACGCTTTTTGACGCCCACGGTGCCTTGCACCAGTGTGGCGGCGACGGCTAGCAGCATTGTCTCGGGCAGCGAGACTAAAACTCCGCTAAGTATCATCGGCAGAAAGCTGAGCGAGATGTTGCCATCCACACCGGGCACACGTATTTTGAGCGTGCCTCCGATGATGGCAAGCGTCGCTAGAAGAGCGAAGAGTGCGGGTTCCGCCACGCTAAAGTTCAGAGCCGAGGCTCCCGCTGCGAGGCATCCGAGTCCCAACACCGCGTTGATGTACAATTTTGCTGTCTGATTCATCGTCGTGGTCTCCAAGTGAGAATTTGTCAGTTGTCTCCCTTTCCTTTAGTCGCTTCACCCCAGATGAGACTCTCGCCCCAGATAAGTCTCTCCCCCCAGATCAAAGAATCGGTCGATTCCGCCATGATCGCGGCGTCGCCCCATATAAGACCGTCGCCCCAGACAAGGCCGCCGCCCCAAACCAGTCCGTTGCCAAAGAGCGTCGAGACGGGGACCTTCAGGATTAGCTTTCCTGCGACTTTGATCGTTTGCGGAGAGAGCGGGAGCGACGTCGTGACGAGATCGTTGTTGGCCAAAGCGGAGTTGATGTCCAGGTATCCCGCGCCAACGGTGAAGGCGTCATAGTAGGTCGTATAGGTCACTCCGTTTATGACGCTCACAGAGTTGCGCGGAAACGTCTTGCTCGCCGTCCGCATGAGCCTCGCTTTCACCTGATTCGGGGTCATGTTCGGATTCTTGTGCAGCAGCAGCGCCGCCGCGCCCGAAACCATGGGAGCCGCCATGCTGGTGCCGCTCAGTTTGAAGTAAGAAGAGGAATTGCCGAGTCCGTTCGAGATGTAATAGGACCGCGCAACGGCGTTGGCCCGCAGAGTCGAAGTCAGCGTCGTGCCCATGGCCATCGCTGACACAATCCCATTGCCTGGTGCGACGAGGTCGGGCTTCACAACGTGATCGACCAGCGTCGGACCTTTGGAACTAAACGTCGCCATCACGTCATCGGCGCGGCCGGTGGTGAGCTTGTCGTTGAGTGCGCCCACGGTGATAATGAATGGGTCGTTGCCTGGCGATGAGATCATGCCATAGCCCTTCGTCGCCGCGTAGCGGCCCATGTTGCCGGCCGACGCGACCACGACAATGCCTGCGTTCCAGGCGCGTTCGACGGCTTGGCAGAGTGGATCGAGCGTATAGCTTTCCTTGACGCCGCGTCCCATGGAGAGGTTCAGCACGCGGATGTTGTAGGTGGTTTTCAACGCAATCGCGCGGTCAATCGCGGCGATCACAGCGCTGTCCGTTCCCGATCCCTGGGCGTTTAGGGCACGCAGCGCGATAATGTTCACCGCCGGAGCGATGCCGCGAAACTGCTTGGTCATGTTCGATTCGGAGCATTGTGAATTGCCGCCAATGATGCCGGCCACGTGCGTGCCGTGGCCATAGATGCGCTTTAGGGTCCCACCAAAGCTGCTGATATCCGATTTCGAGGGTGGTTGGTCGAACTGCACTACTGCGCGCTGGGTGTCTGTGTCCTCGAGCAGGCTCAGGGCTTGATCGAGATCGTTGGCAATCTTATTCGCCGAGACGGGGGTTTGTGCGGATGCGCCCATTGCAAAGGCCACCAGAGCGATCCAAATTAGTTTGAAACGTTTCATGTTTTGCTATTCGGTCCTAGGCGATTCTGACCTACTGCGTTGCGATTCCGATGGGACGGAAATACCAAAGATGAATAGCACTAGAGGTATATGCCAGTGGAGGGATAGCCTAAGTATCCCTGTAAGTGATTGATAAATAGTGACCTATACCGTTGCATGGGACGAACGACCCTTAGACGGGGATACGACTGTATCCTGCAAATTGAACACTTGAGGGCTGAGGTTCCAGTACGTTGAAGATCGAGTGTCCTGGACGCAAAATGTCGGTTGGGCAAGTACATTGCGCAACGGGGACGCTGAGAGTGCTAATCTTTTAGTCCAATAGTCCCACGAGGTTCTCTCAAAGAAAGAAGAACCACCGAGTGATTCGAGAATCATTACTGCCGGAGTTCGACCACGAAGTGGTGATCACACGGCGCACGCTGGAAGCGGTCTCCGAGTACAAGCTCGCCTGGAGGCCGCACGAGAAGTCATTCAGTTTGGGAGGACTGGCCACACACTTGGCCGACCTCTGTGACTGGGGCGCCGAGACGCTGACCGGCGATGCCTTCGATGTCGAGCCGAACGGCGTTCCCTGGAAGCCGAAGGCCGAGGTGTCGTCGGTGCAGGAGTTGTTGGAACGCTTCGACCAGTCGAGCGGCGCGATGCGCGTTGAGCTCGCGGAGGCATCGGACGAGCTGCTGCTTGGCCAGTGGTCTTTGCTCAAGAACGGCAAGACTATGATGACCATGCCGCGCGTGGCGGTGGTGAGGACGTGGATCCTCAACCATCTGGTGCACCATCGCGGACAACTGAGCGTGTATCTGCGGCTCACGGGCAGCAAGGTGCCGTCGATTTACGGTCCGAGTGCGGACGATGCGGGCGGGATGTAGCTTTCCGACGAGACGTTTAGACTAGAAACGATACAACTGCGCCGGATTCTCGACCAGGATCCGGCGCAATGTTTTTGTATCGGAAAGAAACGACCCGAAGTGGTTGAGCATCGAGCCATCGTCTATGGACTCGAGCGGTGAAACTTCCTGTGGCTTGCGGCGCAGTGAGGAATCGGGATGCGGCCAGTCGGTTCCCCACAACATGCGGTCGGATCGAGCATCGACCAGCGCTCTCACAATCGAACTGCCCTCGGTTGGATCTTTCGCCGTCGACAGGAATCGATGTGTGAGCTTCACATACACATGTCCCTTTTTCACGAGGCGCAGCAGAGCGTCGAAGCCTCGTTGGCGGGGGCCATCGGCTGGCACTGCGCCGCAAACATGATCGAGGACGACCGGTATCGAAGAGGCACCCAGTTCGTTTTCCAACGCCGTGATCGCGGCGAGGCTGGTATAGATTTGCAAGTGCCAGTCTAGCGGCTTCACTTGTTCCATCGCGCGCTTCAGCCGGATTCGCATCAGGTTCACATCCGGCGCCGCGCCAGTCGCGAAATTGAGCCGGATGCCACGAAAGCCCTGGCGGTCAAGCGTTCGGAGTTCGCGCTCGGCTGTGTCCGCCGCGATCACTGCGATCCCTCGGGCGCGTTTGGGTCCAAGAATCTTTAGACCGAACGCCGAAGCACGATTGTCGGTTCCATACACGCTGGGTGTCACAATGACGACGCGATCGATTCCCAGTGTTTTGTGCAGCAACAGCATTTCCTGTGGAGAGGCGGTTTCCGGCGTGTAGGATCGCTGCGCCGCCAAGGGATAGACAGCGGGATCGGCAAAGATATGCGTGTGGCAATCGCA
The DNA here is from genome assembly GCA_964500255.1 of uncultured Solibacteraceae bacterium. Lineage (GTDB taxonomy): Bacteria > Acidobacteriota > Terriglobia > Bryobacterales > Bryobacteraceae > F-183. The sequence continues at coordinate 6,377 of CAZCPL010000017.1, forward strand.
AGCGCCCTTGGGTACGTGGAACCGCACCTTCGTCCTTGGTTGAGAGGCTTTGGCAAACAGCGTGGCAGTGGCTGCCGCGGCAAGAATCAATTGGCGTCTTGCAATCATGATGGATCCAGTATGTCAGGCAGGTCGATCGAGACGTGCAATCACCTGCTGAGCCGCGTCAGCGACCGAGTTGTTTCAACAATGCCATCGCTTCCGCAACCGTTGGCGCGCGGCCCTCCGGTTCCTGGCTCAGATACCGGCGGAGATATGTTTCCGCCCGCTCGTGTTCCCGCTTGTTCTGGATCAGCGCTTTCGCAGCCCAATAGTATGGCGACAAGTCTTCCGGCACGTTGCGCACCGCTTCCGCCAGCGTCGATTCGAGTTCTTTGATCGCCATCTGCGCGGCCTGCACTCGCGCCAGAATCTCGTATCCACTCACGCGTGTCGGCTCTTTCTGCATGAGCTGTTTCGCGATGCGCGCCGCTTCTTCGTGCCGTGGATTCGGAGAAAGACAGCAGTAGACCAGCCCGAGATTCACCTGTGCGCGGAAGTTGTGCGGTGCTCGGGTCAATGCCCGAATCGCCACAGGTTCCTGCAGATCGTGCTGCGCGAGCTTGGCTTCCACCAGGCTCTCCCAATCCGGATGATGCTGGCCGATGCGCTTTGCGATCGCATGCGCCTTGGCCTTGCTTCCACCAACGACAGCGGGTGCCGTGTAGGTGAACATCATGTCCGTTAACAGCGCGTCGAGATTATTGGGATCTAGCCTGTAGGCGGCTTCGAGTTCGCGCTTCATGATGCGCACATTGTTCAATTGGCGAAAGACAGACCCGGTCTCAGCCGATTCCGCACAGATGCGCGCCAGTTGCGCGTGCGTGTAAGCATCGCGCGGGGCTTTGGCGATCGCCTGCTCCGCATAGCTGCGAGCCTTTGCCATATCGCCGAAGCTTTCCTCAATGATCGACATCGAGAGCAGCGCCTGCGGATCGCTGGGGTTTTGCTTCAAGTTCGCGACGGCGAGTGCGCGGGCGCGCTTCCAGTGATCGCCATCGACGAGGTCCTGAATGGGCTTGGGTAGTTGTTGGGCTGTGAGGACAGCGGCAAACAATGACAGTGACAGTAGGGACACGTTACAGCAATTGCTCCCCTCTCACAAGATCGGCCAACGATTCACGCTGCCGCGCGATACGCCAGGTGGCACCTTCAATTAAGACTTCGGCGGAGCGCGGGCGCGAGTTGTAGTTGGATGCCATGACGAATCCGTAAGCGCCAGCGTTGCGAATCGCAACGAGATCGCCGGGCGCGAGCACCGGCAATTCGCGATCTTTCGCAAGAAAATCACCGGATTCGCAGACTGGCCCCACGATGTCCGCCTTGCGAGTGGGCGAGCCCTCGGCATGTTCGCGAACGGTCTCAATCTCATGATGCGCCTTGTAGAGCGATGGTCGCATGAGATCGTTCATCGCCGCATCGACGATCACAAAAAGCTTTCCGCCATTCTCTTTATCGAGCAGGACGCGGCTCAGCAAAACGCCGGCTTCGGCTACCAGTGAGCGGCCCGGTTCAATGGCGACATGGAGTCCACGGCCTTTGGTCTTCGAAACGATGTGTCCCACATAATCTTCGATCGACGGAGTCTCGTCGCCGGGCTTGTAAGCGACACCGAGTCCGCCACCCAGGTCGACGTGGGTGATCGCGAGGCCTTGTGCGCGCAGCCGTTCGATCAATGAAAGCACGCGGTCAATCGCCTCAAGCAGAGACGACGGATTCAAGATTTGCGATCCGATGTGGCAGCTCACGTTGTCGAGCGTCAGCCCCGGCAACTTCGATGCGCGTTGGTAGACGCCTTCCGACAGAGCGATATCGATACCGAACTTGTGTTCCTTCAGACCCGTGGAAATGTATTCGTGCGTGGATGCATTCACATCGGGATTCACGCGCAAGGCGACGCGTGCCTGTTTGCCGAGCTTCACCGCGGCTTCCGAGATCCAGCTGAGTTCCGGTTCGGATTCCGAATTGAAGCTGAAAATGCCACTTTGCAGAGCATATTCGATCTCTTCGCGGGTCTTGCCGACGCCCGAGAAGACGACTTTTGCGGGATCTCCACCGGCTTGCAACACGCGGTACAACTCGCCGCCGGAAACGATGTCGAACCCCGCGCCTTCGCGCGCCAGCAACTGCAGGATCGCAAGGTTGCTATTGGCTTTCACGGCATAACAGACGGTGTGAGGCGTATCCCCGAAAGCCACGTTGTAGGTGCGAAAGCGTGACAGGATTGCTTCGGCGGAATAGACGTAGCAGGGCGTGCCCACTTCTGTGGCGATCTCTTCGAGTGAGACCTGCTCGCCGTGCAGCGAGCCGTTTCGATAGTGAAAGCTCATTTCGTTATAGTCCCGAGTCGTCCAGGATCCGGATCGCGATAATGGTCTGGTCGTCGAACACAGCCTCGTAGCCCATGTATTTGTCGAGGTCGGCGAAGATGCCCTCGGCGATTTTACGTGCGGATTCCTTATAAAGCAGCTTGAACGCCTTGGCGAGTTGCGTCCGGCCATACTCTTCTTCGTGAGGGCCGTGCTGATCCTGGATGCCGTCCGAATAGAGCAACATGACGTCGCCGGGCTGCGCCTCGAAGCTGACTTCGGCGTACTCGCGATCTTCCAACAAGCCGACCGGAACGCCTTCGACGTTAGGCTGAATGATGTCGCCATTGCGGCAAATCATGGGCGGAATCGCTCCGGCGTTGGCGATCGTGAAGCGCATGTTGGGTTCATCCCACAACAGCAGCAACAGGGTTACGTACTGCGCGTCGACCTTGCGTTCCATCAGAGCTTCGTTCACAGCCTTCATCAACGCCGCGGGACTCTTGCGCCGCGGTGCCAGCGTCCGCAACAAGCCGCTGGTGAGGGCGCCATACAGGGCGGCAGCCGCGCCTTTTCCGCTCACGTCACCGCAGGCAAGCACCGCAAACGAATCGCCGTGCTCGAAGAAGTCGTAGACATCGCCCGTAATTTCGCGAGCCGCGCGGCCTTTGACGTAGATTTCCAGCCCGCGGATTTCCGGCGCACGCCGCGGCAGCAGAATCCGCTGCAGCTTCCGCGCCGCCTTCATGTCGTCTTCGAGTGTCTGTTCGCGGCGCTGTAATTCCTCGTAAAGACGAGCGTTTTCGACCGAACTCGCGATCTGTGAGGCGAGCAACGCCAACATACGCGCGTGATCTTCGGTGAAGTGATTGATGCGATCGCTCTCGAGATCGAGCACACCGATTACGCGATCTTGCACCACCAACGGAACCGCGATCTCAGAGCGGATATCCGCGTGAGACGAGATGTAGCGCGGATCTTGCGCAGTGTCTTTGACGCGAATCACTTCTCGCGATTTCGCTGCCGCACCACTGATGCCCTTGCCCAGCGGGATGTTGTCGATTTCTACGCGTTGGTCATAGCGCTGACTGAATCGCACCCTTAGGACGCTGCGTTCGTTATCCACCAGAAAGATACTCAGCGCATCGAAGTTGATGAGCGCCTTTAAGGTCAGCGTGATCTTGCGCAGCAACTCATCGAGATCGAGAATCGAGCTAAATTCCTGCGAAAGGTGCGTCAGGATCTTGAGCGTCCGGTTTTGACGTTCTACGCGGCGGTAGAGA
>CAZCPL010000017.1:10017-15744 GCA_964500255.1 uncultured Solibacteraceae bacterium
GCGCAGCAGGGATCGATCCTGCTCGCTGTAGGCTTTCAACTTGGTCGATTCCAGATCGATCACGCCCACCAGCTTGCCGCGCGCGATCATCGGCACGGCGAGTTCGCTGCGAACGGCATCGAGCGCGTTGAGATAACGCGGATCTTTGCGGACGTCATCCACTGAAATTGGCAAGCGGGTGGCAGCCGCGGCACCCGTGATCCCTTCGCCCATCCGAATGAGCGTGTTTTTCACTACCTCGTCGCGATGTCCGATTGAGAAGCGGATCTTCAATGCGTGCTGCTTCTCGGTATAGAGCAAAATCGCCAGCAAATCCGCAGGAATCACCTCGCGGACAATCGAGGCGACATTGCCTAAGAGCTGATCGAGATCGATGGTTTCGGCGGTGGCGTTGGCGACTTCGAGCAGAAAGTCGAGCAACTCGGCGCGTTCTTGAAACCGGGGTTTCTTCGAAGTATTCGGCTTCTTGACGACGGCCGTCGGATCCTTGGGCGCGGGCATCAGTAACCGGTGCCCGGTGTGGCCGCCACTTGCCTGCCTGCCGCCGCCTCCATGATTTTCACACTCGCGCTGGCACCGATCCTGGTTGCGCCAGCCGCCTCCATTTTCTTGACATCGTCGAGGCTGCGGATGCCTCCCGATGCTTTCACGCCCATGTCAGGACCCACGATCGAGCGCATCATTGCAATGTCCGCTGTGGTTGCGCCGCCGGTGGAAAAGCCCGTGGATGTTTTCACGAAGTCCGCACCTGCGAGCTTGCTGAGCGTGCAGGCGATGGCCTTTTCGTTGTCGTTGAGAAGCGAAGTTTCGAGAATCACTTTGACGATGGCCTTGCGCGCGTGCGCCGCCTCGACAACGGCCTTGATGTCGTTCTTTACCGCTTCGTGATTTCCACCCTTCAGTTCGCCAATGTTGATCACCATGTCGATCTCTTGCGCTCCGGCAGCGATGGCTTTCTCGGTCTCGCCAACCTTGGCGTCGGTGCTGGTGGCACCCAGCGGAAATCCCACAACGGTGCAGACTTTCACGGGCGTATTCGCAAGTTCCATCGCAAGCAGCGGAACCCAATACGGATTCACGCAAACGCTCGCAAAGCTGAACTGCCGAGCCTCCGCGCAGACTCGTTTGATATCGCCTGCGGTCGCGTCGGCACGAAGCAATGTATGGTCAATCAGCGAGGCGATCGCGCTGTCGACCTTGGTGAGCTTGTCGCTCGCGGAAATGCGATCCGCACCGGCGGCAATGATTTCCTGGGCCTTCTTTGCGCAGGTCTGCACACAACGCTGCGTGCATCCCGAGCACACTTCGTGCGGAATTCCGGCACCTTCTTTTTTGGGTCCGCGAGCAGGCATACGGATGAGCAGTTCCTCACCGATTTGCGCAACGAGTTGATCGAGTTCGGCTTCGGTCACTTCAGATATGTTTTTTCAACTGCGGTTATTTTATCGATGCGGTTTTGGTGCCGCCCGCCGCCGAAGGGAGTGGCGAGCCAGATTCGCAGCACTTCTTCCGCTTGGGATTGCGTCAACAGCCTGCCTCCCAGCGTGAGCACGTTGGCATCGTTGTGCTCGCGGCTGTTGCGCGCCGAAGCCTTATCGTAGCATAGGGCCGCGCGGATTCCCGGCACTTTATTGGCGGCCATCGCGGATCCAATCCCGGCTCCGTCGATGATGACGCCGCGTGTCGCTTTGCCGTCTTTTACAGCCAGGGCGACCTTGTGCGCGATGTCCGGATAATCGGCAGGCACGGCCTCAAGAACCCCCATGTCAAGCGCAGCGAGACCGAGTTCCACGAGCAAAGGCTTCAGTAACTCTTTCATCGCGAAGCCGCCATGATCGGCACCGATTGCGATGGACTTGTTGGGCGCAGCGATATCGAGCTGGTCCTGGGCGACTTCGATGAGACGGACGCCGCGTTCGCGAGCCAGATCGCGAGCCGAGGGTGTGACAATAGCTCCGCGAGCGATCTTGAGATCGCCTGCGTGGGGTATGTCGCATTCGGTGATGACGGCGCGCATGAAGGGGTCTCTTTTAGTTTACCCGACGTGCGTTCGCAGCCCTTTGTGTCTCACACCGCAACGTCAGGAACATCGCCGCCAGAATCCGTGAACTCCCGACGGCCTCAAACTCTCATCACGGAGAAGCTTTTGGAACCCGGATCGTATTCGAGCACCTTGCCGTGCTCGATGTCATAAACCCAGCCGGCCATCTTCAGTTTGCCCGCCTTCAACTTGGCCGCTACGACCGGATATGTCAGTAGATTCTCCAACTGCACGACGACGTTGTGTTCGGTGAGAGACTGTAATTGTTGCTCTTTGGGAAGTTTCCTGGCAAACACCCGCTCGCGGGCCGCGACACCGTTGGTCAGCCAATTGGCAACGGATTTCAATCCCATAGCCTTCTCAGGATGCAGCACGGCCTTCATCGCGCCGCAATCGGTATGCCCGCAGACTACGATGTTGGGGATCTTGAGAGCCTCCAGCGCATACTCGATGCCGGCGGCCTCGCTCGCGTTTTCGCCGTGAAAGGGCGGAATAAAGTTGCCCGGATTGCGATCGACAAACAACTGGCCTGGCTGCGAATGCGTGATCAGAATCGGATCCACGCGCGAATCGGCGCAGGTGATGAAAAGCGCCTTGGGAGTTTGTCCCAATGCGAGCCGACGAAAAAGCGTCTTGTGATGGGGATAGACGTAACGCTGAAACGTCATCACGCCGTGTCGAAGATCGTCCATATTGCGTCTAGAGTATCGCGTTAGACTGTGGATTGCTGCTGATCCTGCTACTCGCGATGGCTGAGCCTGATTTTAACGAAGACGTGCTGCCGGTCTTTGAGAAATACTGCTTTGGATGCCATGCGACGGGGATCACGATGGGGTCGTTCGAATGCGACAGCTATGAGGCCGTGATGCGCGGGGCGACGCATGGCGCGGTGGTGGTTCCGGGGAAGTCCGCGGAAAGTCGCCTGTATCAGTCGCTGACTGGCGAGATCAGCCCGGCGATGCCGCTGTCGTTGGAAAGACTCACGCCGGAGGAACTGGCGATTGTCCGCAAGTGGATCGATGCGGGTGCCAAGGCATCCGCAAAAGCAAAGCGCCGTGCTAACCTAAACACATGGCAATTCCGAACGTCAAGCGTTACCGGATCACCAGCCCAGCAGGCGAAGTCGCCTCGTTGATGGCTGTGATTCCGAAAACTGCCGACGTCGACGCTTATCTTAAGGACGCCTCCGGGCGTTTTGACTGGAAGGCTTGGCGCGATGCCAAAGCCAGCCAGAACAAGGTCCGCGTCGGTCAGCAGAAACAGAAGAAAGCAAAATAAAGGCTCGTTTTGCTTCGAGCGCGGTATGCGCTTGGAGTTCGGCGAGCCTTCGCCTTTTCTTATGCGGTATCGCGAGACTGTTCCCTGTTCTCAGCTTGCGCCCTACGTACGCTGCTACTGGATGTTATCGTGTCCGGTTCCAGGCAATCCCCAAATCATTATTCCCGACGGATGTTCTGAGGTGATTTTCCATCTCGGCGACCGTTTCCTGCGCTATTTCGACGATGGGCGGGCTGAGATGCAACCGCTGGCTTTCGCGGTCGGGCAGATGGAACGCGCAATTGTGATCCAACCGACGGGACGCGTCGAGGTGATGGGCGTACGATTTCATCCCGCAGGTTTGTCGGCATTCACTCGCATCCCGCAGAATGAACTGACGGGGCGGATGGTGACTTGCGAAGAACTGTGGGGGCCCTCGGCGAGTCGACGCCTGCTCGAAGATCCGAACTGGATCGAGTCGTTTTTGCTTGAGCGATTGCAGCCTCGTCGAGATTTGGTTTTGGAACGAAGCGACCGGCAGCAGCGCCGCCGTTTTCAGGATCTGGTCGGGCTGTCGCCCAAGAGACTGCAACGAATCCAGCGCCTGCAGTTTGCGATGACCCAAGTGGGGAAGCGCGATCTCGCAGCGGTCGCGCTGGAGGCAGGGTACTTCGACCAGCCGCATTTCACGCGCGAGTTCCGCGAGTTTACGGGGCAGAGTCCATCGCAGTATCTGCGAGAACCGCATGCGTTTTCGGATTTCTTTACGCAGAATGTCCGAAACATACAAGAAACCGCCGCTTCGGATGGAAGACACTCTTAGAGATGCTCTTACTTCTGTTACTCGCCGCAGACATCGACAAGCTCGATTGGATGGCTGGATGCCATGCGCTCGAAACGCCTCGTGGCGTCAAGATCGAAGAACAATGGATGAAGCCCGCCGGAGGCATGATGCTGGGCATCAATCGCACGATCCGCGGAGGCAAAGCCGTTGCCAACGAATTCTTGCGGATCGATCGCAAAGGCAACGATGTCGTCTACACCGGCCTTGTCGGCACCAAGGGCGAGACTCCGTTCCGGCTCGTCACGCAGAGCGAGACAGAAGTGATTTTTGAGAATCCCACGCATGACTTTCCGCAGCGGATTATTTATCGCAAGACCGCCGACGGAGGCATGACCGCGCGAATCGACGGTGTGGTCAACGGCAAAGAGCGGCATCGGGACTTTCCGTTCAAGCCAGTGCCCTGCAAATAGCTATTTCACCAACGTCTCGTCGAGATTCAAGACCAGATTCGCGACCATCGTATAAGATGCGAGTTCGATGGCATCCAGCGATGGATCCGCCTTTTTGTCGCCGGACTTTTCGATCAACTGGCGCGCAGCGGCGGGCTTGGCTTTGTAGCGCTCGCGGTAGGTCTTCAACGCGCGGTCGAGAATCGTACGCTCTTGCGCGGTCAACGGACGGGTCAACACACTGGCGGCGATTTCTTTGAGTGGATCCGCTTTGGCGAGCGACCGTTCGGCGAGCATTCTCGCGGCTTCCACAAACTGGGTATCGTTCATCGTCACCAACGCCTGCAGCGGCGTGTTGGTTCGCTCGCGGCGCACGGTGCACTGTTCGCGCGTCGGGGCATTGAACGCGTCCATCGCTGGCGGCGGAGCGGATCGCTTCCAAAACGTATACAGACTGCGTCGATAAAGCTTGTCGCCGGTGTCTCGCTTGTAGATGCGCGTGTCCGAACTGGTCATGGCGACTTCTTCCCAAACGCCTTCTGGCTGGTACGGTTTGACGCTGGGTCCACCGATGGTAGGAACCAGCAAGCCGCTTGAGGCGAGCGCATAGTCGCGCACCATTTCGGCATCCATGCGGAAACGGGGGCCTCTGGAAATGAGGCGGTTTTCCGGATCTTTCTGCAGTTTCAAAGCAGTTGCCACAGAGGCTTGGCGGTAAGCCTTCGACGTGAGCATCAGGCGCAGCAGCTTCTGCACATTCCAGCCGGATTCGCGGAACTCGACCGCGAGCCAATCGAGCAGTTCGGGATGAGAGGGCGCTTCGCCTTGCGATCCAAAATCATCTGGAGTCTTGACCAGTCCGGTTCCAAACAATTCCTGCCAGAAACGGTTTACGGTCACGCGCGACATGAGCGGGTTCTCGGGCGCGATGAGCCACCGGGCGAGCCCCATGCGATTTTTGGGAGCGCCTGCCGGGATGGGCGGCAACATGCCGGGAACTGCGGGTTCCACTTGATCGCGCGGCTGATCGTAGGCACCGCGATGCAGGATGCGCGCCATGGGCATCGTGTCCGCTTTCTCTTGCATGACGTGCGTGACAGGGCTTTGGCGGCGGATGCGGAGCATCTCCGCGTCCATCGCTGCGAAATCGCGGGCGGTGCGCCGATACAAAGCGTCGCCGCGAATCAGTTCATACA
>CAZCPL010000017.1:15754-31207 GCA_964500255.1 uncultured Solibacteraceae bacterium
ATACAAACGCAGTGCTTCTAAATCGTCGGGATTCTCAGCGGAGCTTGCCAGCCACCGGGATTCGTCCTCGAGCAACATGCGATCGAAGAACTTCACGCCTCTGACGTTTTCGCCGATTTCCAGTGGAACGTCGTTGGAAGTGGATCCCTTGGCGCTACGGTAGACGTTGCCGAATTGGCCGGCGCGTCCATCGACGAAGAGCGTCAAGCCGCCACCGTCACCTGCGCCATCGTGCGAGATCGCGATGTGATGCGTGGATCCTGCGGTGAACCTTGTGGCTTCGGGAGCGCGGACTGTGGCTTCCTGATCGCGATCGCCGTTCAGTCGCACGATCGCAACGCCGCTTTCGACATCCACGCGCCAGCCACGATTGCGGTCTTTCTTATCAGACTTGGCAAAGACGCGGATGTTCTTTTTTTCCGCATCCAGAGGCATGGTGAAGCGTCCGGCAATGGAGAATGCGCCGCCTTGGCCGGAGAATGTTTCAACCTCATCGAGCTTCAGTTCTGTGGTGAGCGGAGGATACGCTTTCGCCTGCGCGCGCATGGAATCGATTTGTGCAGCCAACTGCTTACGTTTTTCCAGAAACGTGAGTGAAAACTCGCGATCCCGCTGGCTGCTTGGGACATGAATCACCGGCGGCGTCTGCGCGATGTTGCCGTCCATCGCGGCCTGCGTGGTGTTGCGAAAGAACGCTGTCATGGCGTAGAAATCTTTTTGCGTGATGGGATCGAACTTGTGATCGTGGCATGTGGCGCAGCCGATAGTGAGTCCGAGAAACACGGCACCTGTGGTGTCGGCGCGATCTTTGGCGTACATGGCGAGCACTTCGTCGTCGATGGATCCGCCCTCGGCCGTTGTCGCGTTGCAGCGATGGAATCCCGAAGCGATCTGTTGATCGATGGTGCGATTGGGCATCAGGTCACCGGCGATTTGTTCCAGAGTGAACCGATCGAACGGCATGTTCTTGTTGAATGCTTGAATCACCCAATCGCGATAGGGCCACATCTCGCGATAGTTGTCGTTATGGATGCCGTGGGTATCCGCGTATCGCGCTGCGTCCAGCCAGTAGCGCGCGCGATGTTCGCCGTAGTGCGGTGAGGCGAAGAGGCGGTCGAGGAGGTTGGCGTAGGCTTCCGGAGAGGCGTCGTTGACGAATGCGTCGACGTCAGCGGGCGTGGGCGGAAGTCCCGTCAAATCGAGCGTCGCGCGGCGGGCCAGCGTGCGCCGATCGGCATCTGCGTTGAGCGCGAGTCCGCTGGCCGCGAGTTTGGCGACGATGAAGCGATCGATTGGATTTGCCGCCGCGCCGACAGGCAATGCCGGGCGCTCCGGCGCGCGGAACGACCAGTGTTCCTTCCACGGCGCGCCTTCCGCGATCCAGCGGCGGAGAGTATCTTTTTGAGCGGCGGTGAGGCTCTTGTGCGAATACGACGGCGGCATTTGCCGTGCGGGATCGGTATGCAGCACCCGCTGCAACAGCAGGCTTGCATCCGGCTTACCGGGCACAATCACGGCGCCGCTTTTGCGTATTGAAAACGCGCCCTCTTTGTTGTCGAGACGCAAGCCCGCCATGCGCGATTTCGCATCGAAACCGTGGCACGAGAAGCAGGCATTCGAGAGGATGGGTTTGACCTCTTTTTGAAAGTCCACCGCAGTGAGGAGAAGGGCGAAGGCGATCATCGGGCCACCTTGTCGAGAACCATGCGTAGTTCCGCTTCTGTCATTACACCGGGATGGTAGCTCCGCACGATGCCTGTTTTGTCGATGACAACGAGCGTGGGAGTGGTTGACGATCCATAGTTAAGAAAGGTTTCGAGATCGAGCGGCGCGGGCATGTCGAGCAACATCGAATAGTGGCGTTTGCGGACTTCATCGATGTACTTCAACTCTTTGGCGGGCGGAGCGTCCTGGCCTCCGGCGACGTAGCCGTAGAGGCGGGTAGGTCCCACGACGGCCAGCCCTTTGTATTCATCGCGCAGCTTCGCCAGGATCGGGCCTTGATACTTGCAGTCACCGCACCAGTGGGCCCAGAAAAAGAGCACGACAGGCTTGCCTTTGAGTGCGGCGATGGTTGTGGGTTTGGGTCCAAGGTATTGCTGGAATTGCAATGCAGGGGCGGGTTTTCCTTCGAGGCTCAGCAGATGGATGTTCTTTTGCAGGCGCTGGCGGATGGAGGTGGCGCGGTAGGTCTTGAGTTCCTTCTGGAGGAACAACACGGCCTGATCGCGTTCGTTTCGCGCGGCCATGACTTGGGCTTGCACTTCGATGGAGGCCCCGAGGGCAATGGGCAGGTAAATGTCCACGTCGAGCTGGGGCTGTTTCTTCAAGTGCGCCAGAACGAGTTCGTGGGTTTGCTCCGCGTAGGCTTCGGCCCTGGGATATTGTTTCAGTTTGAGCGCGCCGCGACCGAGCCAACTAAGGGCTTCGAGCATTTCGGAAGTGACGCCATTGGTCAGGCGATAGGCCGCGATCAACGAGTCGCCTTTGGCGAACTGTTCTTCGGCGATGGCATCGCGTACGTCCTTGACGATGGCCGCGTGTGCAAGGCCAGAGAGAAGCAGAAAGAAGAGAACAGACCGCATGTTGTTGAGTTTATCGCGTTGAGCGCATCTCCAACAGTAGGCAAAACAGAGCGAGGGCCAAAAGCGCCTTCGCCCCTTGTCCGCGTGCGAGTACACTACAGGAATGGAGTTGTTCATAGCGGAAGATTCCGACTCGCTGGCGAGTCTGGAAGAACGCATCACGCGCGCTGTGCAGTTGGTGAGAACCCTGCGCGATCAGAATGCCGATTTGCAGAAAAAGCTGGAATCCGTCACCACGGAAAAGGAGGCGGCTTTGGCGAACCTTTCGAAGTCCAAGCATGCGGACGGGGAGGCGGAGAGGTACAAGGCTGAGCTCGATCAGATGAAGGGCGAGCGGAAGCATGTCCGCAATCGCATCGAGAAATTGCTGGGACAGATGGATCTGCTCGGCAATCAGTAAATGACTCGACGGGATTTCATTTCCGCCTTTGGCCTCGCGTCGTCTCTGCGTGGTCAGGATGTCGGCAATCACATCTCGTTCATTGAGAGTCTGGCGGTCTCGAACCCATCGCTGTCATGGCTTGAGCCGCGGTTCACCAAACTCGACAAATGGAAGTCCGAAGCTCGTGCGAAGTATCTTGAACTGCTGCACTATTCGCCGGCGAAGGTGGACGCACGGGCTGAGGTGCTTTCCACACAGCGGCGCGATGGATTCACGCTGGAACGGATCGTGTTTTCGACGACGCCGGCCTTGCGCGTGCCCGCGTTTGTTTTGAGTCCTTCTGGGCCGTCAGGTAAGCGATATCCCGCCATCGTCGCGTTGCACGATCATGGCGGTTTTTACCTGTGGGGCAAAGAGAAGCTCGTGCAGGTGGAAGGCGAGCATCCGGTGCTGGCGAAGTTCAAGGCAACCTACTATGCGGGGCGCAATATTGCGGAAGATCTGGCGCGGGCCGGCTATGTCACGATCGTGATCGACATGCACTATTGGGGCGACCGGCGGATGCTGGTGGCGGGCGATGCCGAGGATTGGCGTGAGCGTCCCTCGTCCTTGACTGAGGCGCGGATCAATCAATTCAATCAAAGATCGAGTGCCAACGAGCAGTTGATGGGCCGCACCATCATGACGGCGGGAGCGACTTGGGCGGGGATCCTGTTGTGGGATGACATCCGAACCGTGGACTATCTGGTGACGCGCCCGGATGTGGACGCGAAGCGGATTGGCTGCGTTGGTCTATCCGTGGGCGGTTTGCGCGCGTGCTATTTGACGGCGGCGGATGCGCGGGTGAAGGCCGGTGTTCTTGGCTGCTGGATGACTTCGTTTCCCACGCAATTGAAGGATAAGGTCGTGAACACGATCGGGCATACGAAGCTGATCCCCGGTTTGTATCGCTATCTGGATTATCCGGATATCGCATCGCTGGCGATGCCTTCGGCGCTGCTCGTGATCAACGGTGGCAAAGACCGGCTGTTTGAACCAGCGGGGGTGCAGGCCTCCTACCAGAAGTTGAAGGCCTGCTATGGCAAGGCGGGGATGCCCGAGCGCATTCAGTGCTCGCTTTATCCCGATGCGCCTCACGAGTTCAATGCCGCGATGCAGGCCGAAGCCTGGCAGTGGCTTGCACGCTGGGTTTGATTACACTCACCGCGGCTTTAGAACGAGATCGAGCATCTTCCAATCCCATGCGGGACCGATGTCGCTCTTGTCGGCGCGAAAGTTCCGATGCGAAGCGATGCCCTTGAACGATCCGAAATACTTTGGGTCATATTTGTCGCGCTTGGCGGGCGGCGGAGTGGCGGTGGCAATGTTGAAGCGCGTGCAGAGATCGGCGACGAGGTCGCGCACGACTGCCGCTTGATCGTCCTGAAAGCTCGCCCAGTAGTCAAAGCCATTGCAGGGGGTCTCGACATACTTCAACTTTTCGTCGAGGCCGCACCAGCGTACGCCGAAGTTCAGGGGATACCAGTTGAGCCGCTTGGGATCGGATTTGTCGAGGCGGAGGGGACCCGGGTTGACGATCTCGATTCCGATAGACCGGCGGTCGTGGATCCATTGGGGGTTTTCAGCCGCGCCCATACCGAGATGGTAGGCCCAAGCGGTTGGCGGGAACATTTCGTGGATCGTTCCATCGAGGTCGACCACATAGGCAGTGGCAACTTTCTGCTGCTTGCCTTTGACCGGCGTGGTCCAAGAGGCAAAGGCACCGGCGGCGGACGCGCCGGCCGTGTAATGGAGGACGATGAGGTCCTTCTTCTGGGGTTCCGGCATGTACTGTTCGAGTGTCAGCCGGTAGGTTTTGCGATCGATTTGTAAGTTGCTCACAAGGAGTCTCCTATGTGCGCGAGTGTGGCGGGTGGGGCTGTTTTTTCCGGTGAACGAGCTTCGCTAAGTGCAAGAAAATAAGGCAGAAATAAATTTCAGCAAGTTGTGGAGAGCTAGTTTTCGTTCGGCGAAGGCACCGAAGAACCCGGGTGAGCATCTGCGGAACGTTGGTCAGGTCGGCGAATTGTCTGAGCGCAAAGGAACCGGCAAGCGGTCCACCATAAGCACAAATAAACCCGCGGCGGGTTCCGTTTTGCGCGTGTTTACTGGAAAGGAACCCTACTCCACTCGGAATGAGAGCTTGGTCTCGGATGCAAGGGTTACAATTTTTGTCCGCCGTCCACCGTCGATCCGGCGGCTCCGCCTGCACCTGCGCCGATTACGGCACCGGGAGCTCCCCCGGCAACCGCACCGATCGCGCCGCCTATGGCACCCCACTTCAGCCCGCTTCTCGCGCGGCCTTTACCCGTTACCTTGGCATCCTGATAAATCGGGACGCTCGAAACCAGAATATCCGCGCCTTCTGTGGATCGGATGCGGCGCGCTGCGTGGCGATTACCTTTCCGTCTTGCACGAGGTCCTGATCGAGCGACGCGCGAAAGCGCTGACCTTGGCGGGCATAATCCGAATAGATCGGTTCAATCAAACGCCCCGCCAACTCCGTTCCGCTGGCTAACGTGGGAACCGGCACAGCTTTGGGATCGCCGTCGTTGTCGATCGCCGCGCGGCGTTGCGAACCGGGGCGGAAGACCGGGCTTCGCTCCTCATCGTCGTCCCTGACGCGACCGTGTGGTTGGCGGCGTGAGGAGATCGACGTGGGGCCGGCGCGCGGTGCTGAGGATTCCGCTTCGGCGTCGCCGAGCATGGCATCGATCGAGGCATTGCGCGGCAATTTCACTGTATCGCCCGCGAAAGCGATGAAAGTGGAAGGATCGCGAAAGAATACCGTCACCGAGATCTCGTTCTGCTGCACCGTTTAGTTGCCTGTCACGGCCACGGCAGCGTTGAACTTTTGAACAAGATCCGCCATCCGGGATTGGCTGGGAGGTCCGAGTTCAGCGGTCTGATCCCGCGTGATTACTGCGCGTTTCGACGAAGACAGCAATTGCGCGCCAACCTGATCGGCAAGATATGCGCCCAGCGTGGAGGTTGTGCCGCTGCCTCCACCGAGTTTAAAGACGGCGACCGGACCCGCGGGGCGGTCCACCAGTTTTGGCGCGAGCGTCTTCATGAGTTCAGAAAGTTCACGATCCTGAGCGAAAAGGGGAATCAAAGCAAATAACGGCAGCAACAATTTCATATGCGGTCATTCTGCCACACTTGGATTCCAAGTGTCGCCTATTCGATTGCGCGTATGTTATCGCGATAATTGAGCGGGGCTTTTTGCCCGGCTGGCACGCGCGACTCATAGGCGCGGCTGCCCTTGGCGCGTTCGAAATCCGTCTTGGCGTCTTGCACAGCTTTCGGATTCTGCAGCAACTCAATCGTCGCCAACGCGAGCGTCTTGGCTGCCACCATCATGCCCTTGCGTCCGATACTCGAACCCGCGCAGGCGACGTTTTGCCAGCTATGTCCGGGTGTCCCGGGGACGGCGGTCGCGGCATTGAAGCCGGCTGTCGGTACGATCCAACTGATATCGCCGACGTCGGTTGAGCCGCCACTTCCGTGAGCGACGAGCATAGGCAGCACCTGTTGCTGGCTGCCGGCGGCCAACGAAAAATCCGGCGGAAATGTTTTGGCGAGCTCCTCGGCGAACTTCTGTTCTTCGCCTGAATACTTCACGCCGCCCACCATCTGCAATTGTCGATCCACCACCGAAGAGAGCGATTCATTGGGAAGAATGTTGTAAACCGCATTGACGATTTCCATCTCCATGCGCGTATCCGTTGCCAGTGCTCCGGCTTGTGCGCATTTCACCAGGCGATCCCAGATGCCGTCGAGCGCACCCATGTCCGGATGCCGCGCGTAAAAGTAGCCCTCCGCAAAGTCGGGTACGACGTTCGGGGCGGCTCCTCCGTTGGTGACGATGTAGTGAATGCGGGTCTCTTGCGGGACATGTTCGCGCAGCATGTCGACGGCATGGGCCATGAGCAAGAGGGCATCGAGTGACGACCGGCCTTTTTCGGGGGCCGCCGCCGCGTGGGACGCTTTTCCATAGAAACGGAACTTGGCATTGATATTGGCAAGCGCGCCGCCAACGGTGACGCGGTTGGCGGTTCCGGGATGCCAGTGCAAAGCGACGTCAACGCCTGCGAACGCTCCCGCGCGGGCCATATGAATCTTGCCTCCGCCGCCTTCTTCCGCCGGCGTACCGTAGAAGCGAATCGTGCCCGGCAGTTTGTTGGTTTCGAGATACGTCTTGGCTTCGATGGCTGCCATGGCGGATCCGGTTCCGAAGAGATTGTGTCCGCAACCGTGGCCGGGTGCTCCGTTTTTGATCGCCTTACGCTCAGGCGAGCTGTCCTGCGAGAGTCCTGGAAGGGCGTCGAATTCGCCGAGGATTGCGATCACTGGTTTGCCGGATCCCCAAGTGGCGGTGAAGGCCGTCGGGATGCCGCCGATGTTGCCGACAATCGTGAAGCCGTTCTTTTGCAGTTCGTCGCGCAGCAGGGCGGAGCTTTGGTGTTCTTTATACCCGACCTCGGCGAATTCCCAGATCTTGCGTGAGATGGCTCCGAAGTGTTCGGCGTTGCCATCCATGCGCGCCAGAAGCTGTTTGCGTTCTTCGGGTGTGATGGCGGGCACCGCGCAGGCGGCAAGCAGGAAGATCGAAAGGAGGCTTCGCATATCAGCGCCAGTGTAGCGCACGATCGTCGCTCGCATTTGGAATAATACGGCTATGGCGTTACTCCCCCGAATCCGGATTGGTCCGCAGTGGCAGGATTGTGCGACTCACCTCGAAATGCTCGCCATGCTTGACGACCAGTCGGACTGGCGATCGCCCGAGGCGCGGCGCCGAAATTCTATGCTGGGACGATTCGGCTCCCTCGATATCATGAGGTCGGAGTGACCGCGCTCTTATTGATCTCGGCTCTCGTTGCGCAGGCCGATATCAACATCCAACTGGACGACAGCAAAGACCGGATCCCGGCGATCCGCCGCACCAACCCGCGCGACGAACCCGTTTTGGTGAAGATCGTGGAGGAGCGCGGACCCGGATCGATGTCCGCGTTGTTTTCGTTAGGTTACCTGCGAGACCCTGCACCACGAACGCTCGAAGTGCTGCGCGATGCAGCCGTCGCGCCAGAGATACTCGTTTCGTATCCAGCCATCTGTTCGCTCTGGCGGATCGACGATCCCGCATGGCGGACGCTTGCGACCGCGGCCCTGCCACGCCTCGCTCGCAGCCAGCAATTGCATCTCGCGGGTCTGCTGTTCCGCGCAGGAGACTTCAGCGCCTGGCGACTGTTGCGCGAGCCGGTGCTCGACATGTTGGCTGTCCCCGGATCCGAAGAGAAACTCAAGTTCGACGCCTATTCGCTGATCGCTGGCGCTTGGATGATGAAAGAAGAACCGGGGGAACCGATGCGCGACCTTCGGAAGCTGCTGTCGAAACGCGAATCCGCTCAAGAGCGGGATCGCACCGGCAAACTTCTGGATGAGTTCGATTTCCAGAAACATTCTCTGCGAGGGGACGCGTCACACATACAATGATTCTGCCTAAAACTTTGGCGATGCTCGCCGTCACGGCCCTTTGCCACGCCCAGTTCAAATCGCGCGATGACTTGCCGCAAGGCAAAGCTGCGGAATTGACGGGTCCCATGATGGTTGTCCCTGCCGGTACGCGCCTGCCGATTCAGTTGCGTCAACCTTTGTCCACCAGGAACGCGCAACCCGGCGACGCCGTCTATGCGCAGACGACTTTCCCGATTGCCGTGTCGGGTGGCATGGCGATTCCAGCGGGCACATGGGTGCAAGGCGTCGTCGATTCGGTGAAGCGTGCGGGCCGCATTAAAGGCAGGGCTGAACTGAGGTTTCACCTGACGTCGTTGATTTTCGCCAATGGCCACACGGTGGATATGGCTGCGGCGATCGAGCAGGTGCCAGGGGCGAAGAGTACGTCGGTCCGCGAGCCAGGGACGGTCCAGCAGGATTCCGAAAAAGGCCGTGACTTCGACAAAGCATTGGACAATGGCTCGAGGCTCGGCTCGATGGGTGCGCTGGCCGGTGTGGTTGCGAATCCGTCACTGCGGGGGCTGGGTGCCGGTGGACTCGCGGGAATCGCGGCCGGAACGTTCATGGCAATACTGATGCGCGGTTCCGATGTCCAGTTCGATACGGGGACCTCGGTGGAAATCGCGTTGACGCAAGCTATCGCGATTGAGAAGGAAAAATTGAAATAGCTTGGCCCCGTATTTTGACACGGGGCCAAGCGCAGGACGCCGGGCGGGTAGCCACAGAAATCTTTGAAAAGGCTCTACTAGAACGTGAGCTTCGCCCCCAACATCGTCTGTCGCGCTGTCGATGAAATCGATCCCCCGATGCGACCGAACAACGGCGAAGTCACCGTGGTCGTTGGAAATCCAAACGATGGCGTATTGGTGAAGTTGGTCATATCCGCGCGGATCTCGAATCCCAACCGTTCGGTGATGCGAGTCCGCTTTAGGAAACTCAGATCCAGATTCACCAACATGTCGCCACGGAAGAAGTTGCGTCCTGTATTGCCCAACGTCCCCGCGGCAGGCAGCGAGAACTTCGAGCGTAGTGACGGTTCGAAGTACCATGGGAAGCCGTTCTCGGTTTTGACCTGTCCGTCGGACCGGGTGCAGCCATTGCAATCCGCGAACGCTCCGACATAGCTGGAAAAGCTGTTCTCTCCGCTATACACACTGAACGGACGTCCCGACGTCGCGCGGAACAATCCGCCCAACTGCCAGCCTCCGATCAAGCGGTTCAGCCACGGGCCTGCGCTACCCATCACCCGCTGCCCCTTGCCAAACGGCAGTTCATACACGAACGTCGACTGCAGCACATGCGTACGATCGAAATCCGAAATACCGTAATTAAGCTTGCGATTGAAGATATCGAACGGTGAACTCGATGCCGATTGCCCCGCGCCGCCCGCCGCCGCCGTGAACGTCGGATCGAAACTGCGCGTATCGAGCGACTTCGACAAAGTGTAAATCAGATTGATGCTCGCACCGGTTTGGAACTGGCGATTCAGGCTCACCTGCAGCGCATGGTACGTCGACCAATCATTGGAATCGATCAACGTCAAGCCGCCGCCGAACTGCGGATAAGGATTGAAGAAGTTGGCACCCAAGCCACTCGCAGCCGGCAGATTCTGCCCGCCAACCAACACGCGGCTCAATTGATTCGCGATGAACGCCACCGAGTTATTGTTCACCGATGGCCCGTATTGACGCCGCACAAACTGCGATCCGCTCTCCCCCGCACGAACCCGCGTATCCGCACGCAGCAGGTTATTCATCAGCGGACTCTCACCGCCCGCCTTCACGACATTGAACGCCTCAAGGAATCCGTTGCGGAAAATCTCCGCCTGGTTCACGTTGTAGGCACCCATCAAATTGTAAGCCCGGCGCCCGATATAAGTCGCCTCCACCACCGTGCGCTTTGCAATTTCGCGCTGCAGACTGAACGACCACATATTGGTCTTGGGCGTCTGCAAACCCGGATCCACGGCTGTGATCGATGCGTCCGAATAGGCTATCGGTTGGGCCAACGCGCTCGGCTTCTGCGTCGGCAACGTCGTATTCGGCAGATCGGCGAGACGTCCGCCACCCTGTCCAAACGTCCGATTCACTACGCCAATGCTCGTGCCCGGCGTGTTCGGAAACACAAACGAACTCAACAAGAACGTCGGGATGCGATCGAATGCCAAGCGGTAGTTTGCGCGAACGGAAGTCTTGCCGGTGCCAAACGGATCCCAAGCGAAGCCCAACGAAGGACCCCAATTCTTGGTCTGATTTCCATACAAGTCACCCGGTGCCCAGCGCACAGTCGTCGAGGGCGGAGCACCAGCCGTGATGTTCTGGTTCGGCGTGAAGATGCGATTGTCCGGATTGCCGGGGCGGCCCTTGAATTCCCAACGCAGGCCAACGTCGATGGTCAGATTGCGACGCACCTTCCACGTATCCTGCATGTAGAAATCGTACTCAGGAAAACGCGCATCGAACTTGAAGATATCGGCCTTAAACGAATCGGTCGCACCGTCGGCAACAAAGGCGCGGGTAATGGAACCCACTCGGCCCAGCAGGTAATTGATGTGCGTTTCGAAGTTCGCGCGATCCACCGTTTGATTGATATCCGCGGGAATTCCAAAGGCCGTCGGATCCACCACATTGGTAGCCCGGGCGAAGTCGACGATCTGGCCAACGTTCACGCCACCGACAGATCCGCGGCTATCGAGATGCTGCTGGTAACGGAAGTTGCCACCGAACTTCAACGCGTGCGATCCACGCAACCACGAGAAGTTCTCCACCAACTGCGCCGTCTTCAACTGGCGCTCGTTGCCAAACGTGTAGGATTCGGCGATCGCCACTGGCGCGCTATACGACGTTCGCGACAGATCGAAGAACGGATTAGGAAACGCAAATAGAAACTGATTCCAACCCGCCACCAACTCATTGGTGATGTTGGGCGTGGGATTCGCGCGCCAGTTCAACGCGGCATTGTAAGAAGTACGGTTGGTGTTCACCAGACAATCCGCGCCTGGAAAGATGCGCAAACCACCGTTCACGGAATCGCACAAAGTCTTCGCGTAACCGTAGGTCATGCGTCCGAAGATGGTGTTTTTGGGATTGATAATGTGATCGATGCGGATCGTCTGATCGCGCTGGCGTTCCGCTTCATCTGGGCTGAACACGAAGCCCGCGGTATTCAATCCATCGCCGACATCGAAACGGTTCGGCAGTGGCGACTTCGCGATTAGAGCCTGCAGTGTGCGATCCAAACCGCGCCGTGCCGGGTCGGAAGTCACAACATTGTACGTGCTGAGGTTCCTGCCCGGAAGTACGTTGCCGCTCAAATCCACCGACGCATTGGGGGCTCCGGCCGCACCGTTCTGTCCACCCGCAACGTAGCGCAGCAACCCTTGGCGCGCGGTCGCCGTATAGACGGTGCGTGTCACCACCTGCGTCTGCGTGGCCGCCAAGCCCTGCACATTGTAATAGAAGAATGTTTTGTTCTTAAAGATCGGTCCGCCGATGCTGACGCCACCGATGTTCTGCACAAAGTTGCGCTTGCCGACGCGGTTGAAGTTGTTTTCCCATTCGTTGGCGTTCAGACGGGGTGTGCGATAGAACCAGAACAAAGATCCCTTCAACTGGTTCGATCCGGAGTTCGTCACCATCGATACTTGACCACCGGAATTGCGCCCGTTCTCAGCGCTGGGATTGGCGGTGATCACGCGAAACTCCTGCAGCATGTCCGGATTCGTGCGCACGGGCGACGAGTTGCTGCCACCTGCGGATGTCTCATTGACGTCGATGCCGTCGAGCGTATAGTTCCACGAGCGGTCGCGTGCGCCGTTCACGTGGACGCCTCCCCCAGTGTTCCCACCGCTTACGACGCCGGGCTGGTAAGTCAATGCGGAAAGGATGTTGCGGCCACGGCCGCCGACGATAGGGATGTCCTGAATGGTGCGCTGGTTCAGAGTACTGCCAAGATTGGCGGAACTCGAAGTCTGCACCTGCTGGGCAGTCTCCACAACGTCCACCACATCGACGACATTGCCGATTTCCAACCGCGCGTTCAGCGTGGTGGGCTGTCCGATCTGCACCCGATTGCCGCGCGAAACGAACTTCTTGAAGCCCTGCGCTTCCACCGATACCGTATACGTACCCGGCTTTACGCTCTCAAAAAAGTACGCACCATTTTCGGCCGACTTTGTTTCAAACGTGAGATTCGTTTCTTCGCTGGTGAGTTTGATGGAGACGCCGGGAACAGGAGAGCCGCTGGGATCCTGCACAGTTCCGATCACGCGGGATGTTGTTCCCTGGGGAAACGCGATGAGACTCATCGCAAGGAAGGTGAATGCGAGTTTAAACCCTGTCATCATGCATTCTATCGTAACGAAACTGAAGCAGAAAGGGCGACCGCGAATTCAAACGGCCACCCCCTTGCCAAAACTAGTCTTTCAGCACAAACGTGATCTTGAGGTTCACGCGATATTCGACAATCTTGCCCTTTTGCACCGAGAGCTTCTGGTCTTGCACCCAGGCTCCGGTCACGTTGTCGAGGGTCTTGCAGGCCCGGTCGACACCGATCTTGACCGCGTCGTCGAAGCTCTTCTTCGAAGAGGCGATGATTTCAGTAACTCTTGCTACAGACATTGTGTGGATGTCCTCCTTGTACTCGTTAGAATAATACAAACACAGGCCACTCATTTGCGGGTCACTGGCTCCAACTTTCCGCCACTACCGCGAGCGCGTTCATACAACTGAAGCCGAACCTGCTGTGCCCGATGGCGGAAAGTGGCCGCTCCGGCGGACATGAGCTGGGCCCCTCGCTTCCCGAAAGAATTCGGGCGCGACCCCGGCAAAGGGAATCGCGCCCGCGCCTTCCAGAAGTGGAAAGTAGAACTATTTCTTCGTCACGCGCATGGCGATACGGCGGTTCTGCTGCCGACCCTCTTCGGTATCGTTGGATCCAATCGGATACTCGTCTCCATAACCTTCCGCGCCCAGACGTTCTGCAGCCACGCCAAGCTTCACCAACTCCGCCATCACGGTGTTGGCTCGATCGCTGGACAGCTTCTTGTTCATGGCCTTATCGCCAACGTTGTCGGTATAGCCACCGAGCTTGATTTCCACCTTCGGATACGCTTTCAAAATCGCCGCGACGTTGGCAAGTTGTTCCTGCGAGGAAGCCTGCAAGGTCGCCGCACCGGTATCGAACAGCAAGCGGTCGAAGTTGAACCAGGTGGTCTTATCCACGGCTAAAGCAGCATCTTCAATAAAGCCGATGAGTTTGTTTTCCACGCCCAGCTTGGGGATGCTCAGTTCGATTCCGTTCGGTAGCTTGCGCTTGAAAAACTCACCGAGCGCATCGAGCATGCCCTTGGCAGCGCCTGTGGCAGTGGACGTTATGTCTTTCGTTGCGTCCACCGCGCCTTTGGCTGCGGTGGTGGCCACGTCCTTCACCGTTGTGCCGGAACCCTGGCTGAAGAACCAGAAGAGTCCCGCAAGTGCGGCTGCAGCCAAAAGTAGCGGCACCAGCCACTTGCTGCTCGAAGATCCCGCCTCTTCCACTGCTTTGGCCGTACTACGAGACCCTGCATGGGCGGCCGATAGTGTGGACGAAACAGCGGACGAACCAGAAGACGCGCCCGCCGCCATGACCGATCCCAGGCCGGTCACGATCGAACCAAGCCCCGCAGGCAGCATATTCTTGATGGCCGGCATCTCGCCAACCAGCAGGTTTCCGAGTGAAGCAACGTTGAGTCCTTCGTTTTTGACCTTGTTGCCGAGGAAGCCCATCACTAGAGGAGCCGCCATGCCCATGATGCCGGTGGCCGAGGCCGAACTCAGACCCGACGACTTCGCAATGGCGCTCACCGCATCGTTCTGGCCGCTGCCCAGCAGCATGCCCAGCAGCTTCTGTCCCATGTCGGAAACAGCGCCACTCGGCCCGCTGGAGGCGAGTGAGGAGATGCTGCCAAGAATCGCTTGGCTGGCTGGCCCAGTGATCATACCGAAGATCTGGCCCATCGCATTCGAATCGCCGGACTTGGTCGCAATCGATCCAAGCACCGTCGCCAACCCGGACTGCAGTCCGCCCTTCACAGCGGATTCGTTTTCGCCCAACCGCGAGGCAAGAGCATTAACAATTTGAGGACCGACAAGGCCCATCAGGGAATCGAGCAAACCTGGCATCTAGTGAATTCTCCTTGGCTGCCGAGAGAAGGCAGAGCCTTCCCAACGATAACCGAGTTACACTTTTACTGCAAGATTTATATCGATTGAGAACTCATCAGGAACACTTTGAGAGCGTAGGTGTCACCGGCAGATCCCAGGACATCTGGGCTTCCACACGGTGAATTTCCTCGCGGATCTCGCCCGCCTCAAGGCTGCGTCCCAGGGCATCGTAATGTAGGAGCACATCCTGTAGGCCGATCCACTTATCCGGTGGCGGCATGAATCGCGCCGCGCGCACAATACGGCAGCCTTCTTCAAAGAAGGGATGCGCGGTCAGCATCGGGTCATTGCGGAACTCGTCGGCCGCGATCAACAGCAGCGCCATGCCCGCCTCGCCATGTTCCTCACGCATCAATGCGTCGCAGGCTCCGCGTGCGGCACCCACCGCCGTTCCGTGGCGACCCGCATGCATGAGCGCCCTGGCCTGCGCCACATCCTGGCGAGCCTTCTCTCGAGGATCGAGCGTCGCAGCAGCGGCCTCGAAATACTCCATCGCATCGAGATGGCGGCCGCCCAGCAAAGACCCCCAGCCCAAGATCGACGCGACCCGCATTTCCTGCTCGGAGTCGGTTTCGCCAATGGCGTCGAGAGTTGCAAGAGCCTCGGTTGCGTGACCGCTCTTGGCCAGGATTTCGCCGCCTTGTAGGCGCAGCCAGGATGCGGCTTCAGAGCTGCCGAGACCTGCAACCGCTTGGGTTGCTGCACCTGGGGGATTTGGCCTTGGAAC
>CAZCPL010000017.1:31217-46368 GCA_964500255.1 uncultured Solibacteraceae bacterium
TGCCACAGTTCCAAGGCCAAATCCCCCAGGTGCAGCAACCCAAGCCCGCGCTGGAACGCATCCAGGCGCTTGTGGGTGAACGCACGGGCAGCAGACATCGCATGGCTTCTGGCACGATCGGCCCAGCGAAGACGGAATCCACTCACCGCCGCCGCCTGATGGAAGCGGCCAACCGCGAACAGATACGCCTTATCCCGTGGCAAATGCGGTTCGGCTTCTTCCAGTTCTTCGACGCAACTTCCGAGTTCGCCTTGTCCCATGTGCAGGCTTGCCAAGGCGACACGCGCCTCGAAAATGTCGTTCATCTTGGAAGCCGACTCTTTGGCGGATTCCCAATACTGCACCGCACGACCGTATGCATAGTGGGATTCCACGCCGCGCTGCTGGTATCGGTACAGCTTTTCAAGCCACAACCACGGCACCGCATGGCGCGACGCCTGAGGAAACGCGTTGAGGTACTCAAGGCTGCGTTCCAGATGTTCCAGCGACGCGGCATAACGGCCAGTCATCAGTTCCGCCACACCCAGTTCCAGATAGGATTGTGCGAGGTCGACACCCCCCACCACACCTCGACGCAGCAATTGGTTGAGATTCTCTCGCAGCGCATGAATCGGATTGCCGACTGCGCCGGAAACTTGCAGCGCAAGATTGGCAATTCCCTTCACCGTGTGGTTTTCTGGGGCTGCCGCAGCGGTCATCTGCAGCACCATATTGCGGCCACGGCGATTGTTCGACAGCAAATCTACGAGGATGCGCCCATCCGAATAGCCGAACGGCAAGATCTGCATCGAGAAGTCCAGGGCAAAGAGCAGGGCGAGGATTCCCAGAAACTGAGCATCCGCCGCCACCGCCGTTCCGGGAACGTTGAGCATTCCCAGAAATAGCGAAAAGGCGAGTAACAACGAGACGATCGGGCCTGCGAGGGCTACGGCAACCAGATCCCAGCGGACATGCGCCGGATTGCCGGGGAATCCCGCAAGGTAGCTGTCATGCGCGAAAAGCCGTTCCAATTGGACCGAAGCAGCCCGCGGTTCTCCCGAGGTTTTAGCGGACCAGGCCCAGGGCCCGATGCGGAAAACCGGAAATCGAAATCCGAATGCCAGGGCCATCAGCAGGTGGCCAGTATCGTGGGAAAGCGCCACCAGCAATTGACCGCACAGCAAAAGCAAAAGGGTTTGCCAGCCAAAACCAGGACCAGCCGCCCCTAACTGCTCCGCGAAGGAATCGATCCAGCGGTATCCGGCCACCAGTAGCACCAGCGTTGCCGTGATGCGCCCGATGCGCACCATTTTTGTCTCTTCGACCAGCGCATTTTCGTCGGTCTCTTCGGGCAGGTTGTAACGGGTGAATCGCCGCATGGCGACGAGGCCTGTCAGACCAAGTGGTGGAAAAATGGCGAGATTAAAGAGGGATACAGCGAGGCCGGTGATCCGCACCCAAGGCTTCTGCGCGCCCATACCCCAGAATGTCGCGAGGCAGAGTGCTCCGGCGGCCCAGGATGCCAGGGAAAACCAAGTGAGATAAGAAGTTGGATTCCACTCGCCCTTTGGCAATAGGTCGACGATACGGGTGGACCACTGCAGGACGGCAGCGGGGGCGGCGAGGAGGATCCAGCCTTCGAAGAAGAGAATCCAGCGGAGGAGTCGGAGGACACGCACCATATCCTTCATTAGATCGTCCGATGGGACTGGAATCTGGATAGGTAGAGTACTCTACTCGCCTTAGGGCTATGAGCGATGGAAAAGCAAAACCCCCAAGCCATAGGCCCAGGGGTTTCGCGGACTGAGTAAGATTAGAAGTTGCGACTACTTGCGGCGGAGACGGGCGAACAACATCGCCGCGCCACCGAGGCCAATCATCGCGTAGGTCGAGGGTTCCGGGATGTCCGGGTTGCCCGGATCGTTGACGAAGGCGCTACCAGCGAGGATAAAGCCACTGGGGTTACGACCGGGTCCGTCCAAGTTCTCCACCACCGCAGTGATGGTGATCATGCGGCCAGCCGAAGCGCTGAAGTTCAGCATGCCGGTGGTAGCAGTGATCGAATTCTGGGTACCTGCGCACAGCGTGCCAGGACCTCCAACGGTGCAGTTGTAGAGGTTCGCGCCACCAGTTTGGGAAACGCTCACCGAGCGGACGCCGTTGTCGCCAGTGAAGCCACTAAGAACAAGGTTGCCGCCGAGTGCGCCATCAAACGTGTAGGTATAGGTGAAGAATCCGCCAGCCGCACCGCAAGGGTTGCCGCAGGTGATTGCCCCACCGTTCGAGAACTGACCGTCAGTAGCGAGCTGGCCGACCCAGGCCGCTCCACTAAATGGATTGACCCAAGAGAAAGCTTCGAAACCGGGAAGGTTCGCGGCGAAGGGCAGCGTTCCTGTCAACACAACTGCGGAACCCGAGACGTTGAGTGCCGGTCCGTTCAGGGAACCGGAAGTCTGAGCAACCGTCCAGCCGGAGCCAACGGCTCCCGTGTTCAAGTTAAGCGTGGCAGCCGACATCGTCATCGCGATGACTGGCATCCAAGCGAATTTCATAAATCCGCGCATTTTATAGATAGTCCTCCTAGGATCTTGGAGCATCGATGCTCCTCCAACAGTACTAGCATAATGCATTCCCCTTAGGAATGCCAGTAGAAAGTGTCACACGAACCCAGGTTTTCGTACTAAGGACGCACCCTACCCCGACTAGGGGGGGTGCTTGCCCTACTTGTGTTCTCAAACAGATACACGCCGCTTTTGCCGCCGACGGCAAAATCCAGGTCGCCATCACGATCGAAGTCTTCTAACGCAAACTGCATACCCCCGCCGGTTCGTGTTGAGTAATCAATCACATGGCGCGCCCATTCGAGCTTGCCGCCGGGCGGCTGGAGCAGTTCATACCAGTAAATTCCGAGTGGTTCCCGCTCGCCCGGATCGCCACCGTTGTGTGCCATAAATCGCTTTCCTGTGATGAAGGACAATGCATCGGTACCTTGCCAACTTACAATCGAGATCGCATGGGGTTGCGACCAACTACTGTCTATCGCACGCTTCATCCACTTACCGTCTAACATTTGCTCCATCCAGAAAACTCCGTAGTCATGAGCGTTTCCTGTGAGTATGTCCGGGCGTCCATCGTGATTTACATCCCGGACATGCATAAAGGCAAGGTGTTCTTTGAAGTCGAAATCCGGGTGATACTTCCAGTCAGGAGCCTCAAACCAGCCTTTCGGCGTCAGGACATCGTTCTTGCCGTCGCCGTTCACGTCACCTGCGCCTATACCGTGACCGTAGCTCCTGTCGCTCACCTGATGCTTCACAAACTTGCCGTCCTTGACCTCATACCAGGCCAACGGCTGCTTCGGATCTCCAAACTGAGGTAGCACCTCTTGCGCCTTACCATCATTGTTTAGGTCAACCAGGAACGCGAACTCCACAGGCGAAGTGGATTCGATCACCGATTCCACCCACATCGTCTTGGATTTCCCCGGATTCTTCCACCAGGCAATCTTCTTGCCGAACCAGGAAACCGTCACCAGATCCATGTGGCCATCGGCATTCACGTCGAGCGGAAGGTCGCTGAACGCATCTATATAATTGTTGGTATAGAATAATTCGCGGAATTTATGTTTCTTCCACGCGGGTGCCTCATACCAGTTCTCGCCGGAAACGAGATCGCTCTTGCCGTCGCTATTCATGTCCACCCAGGCGCACGTTTCGTTGGAACCGAGATCGAGAGTGTGTTTCTGGAAGGGGATCTCGTCGGAACGCCGCGAGGGAGGATCCGCAGCCAGGGCCGTCAACAACCATCCGAAGGACATGAGTTTCCGCATGCACGTGATTGTATACCAAGTCGAGGGTCTGTATACTGGGTTTGTACCGATTGGTTTTGCCATTCAGTTCGGCCCTATCGTCTAGAGGCCTAGGACGGAGCCCTCTCAAGGCTTAGACACGGGTTCGAATCCCGTTAGGGCCGCCAGCTTACTTTAAGCGGCGGATTGACTCTTCCCCCCTCCAAAAATTCAAAAAGCTTGCCGCCAAAAGGAAAAAGCTTGCCCGAAACAGGCAAGCTCTTCTAAAGTTATGGCGGAGAGGGCGGGATTTGAACCCGCGACAGAGGTTTCCCCCTGTGACGGTTTAGCAAACCGCTGCTTTAGACCACTCAGCCACCTCTCCGCGAGCGGTCACTCAACTAGATCGTACCATGACTGCCCTGACATTAGATCTGCGATGCTTCCGCTTCTTTGCGCAACTCACTCAGCTTAGCGCCGGTGACCGCGAGCGCGAGAAATCCAGTGATCAGCAATGGCAGCGTGACGACGCCCCACAGCACCAGCGAAAACCGCTTAGCCAGGGCCTGATCGTAACCGAACATCGTCAGTGCGATCGCTGCCACAGCCTGAAATGCACCTAGATTCCCCGGGGCCTGCGGCACTGCGGAACTCAACCGCAGCAGCACCATCATCACGATTGCGATCGACGGCGAAGTGTCCTCCAGGGCGTAGGCACGCATCATCGACCAGATCACTACGGCTTGCATGAGCAAATAGGGCAGACTCATGAGAGCCGAATAGACAAGGTATTTCGAGAATCCGATCAGATTGAGATCTTCGATCAGCACCCGCAGATGTTTTTGCCAGCCGTGGCTTGCCAGGTTCCGCAGCGCCCGGTTTTTCTGCAGCATTGCGACAAAAAGCACACTGGAACCGATCAAAACGACGGTTGCGAGAACCGATCCGCCTTGCACAAAACTCACAGGAAGGTCGCGAACGAAACGCACCACCGCGAACAAACCGATCACCAGCCACAGTCCGTCGAAGATGCGCTCGATGATCGCTGAGGCCACAATCACCGAAAACGGCAGCTTTGTCCACCGAGACTGTAAATAACAGCGAATCGCCTCACCGGCGCGAAAAGGGATAATCTCATTCGCGAACAGCCCCACATAGATCGCGCGGATCGACTTCATCGCCGAAACCTGCGCTACAGGCGTCAGCAGCAGTGACCAGCGCCAGCCCTGCAAGCAATAAACCAGGATGTCCGCAACGACGGCCACTCCCACCCAGCCCCAGTGCAGGCTCCGGATCTCGCCCGGCAACTCGCGCAATTCCGATCCGGACAACACCCAAACCAGGCAGGCCAGCGAGATCGCCATCGAAACAACGAACAGTGCGGTCTTACGCGTATCCAATGTATTTAGTTTATCGGCTTAAGCGTCGTCTCGATGTACGGTGTCCGGATGAAACGCCGGCAGGCAGATCGCGACATACTCCGCACCTTCCGGCGTTGAGTAGCGGATCCATTCATTTTTCCCGCAAAAGATCGATTGACCCGCGAGCGCATCCAGTGAGCCGCCTTCGTACTCGACGCGCATGAAACCCTTCAACACAATCGTGTACTCATCGAACTCAGGCTTCTGGCCAGGTTCCGACCATCCCGCGGGACTCTTCATATGCGCCACGCTGATGTTCTCGGTCTGCGTGTTCAGGCGACCTACATGTTCGTCGATGATCTTGCCACCGGGTACCGGAATGCGCGTCGAACTCTCAATCAACTTCGGCATCTTAGTTCACCAACGCGACGGCCAACAGGATGGCGCGCTGCGTACCTTTCCACGAATCTGTAATGTCGAACGACTCTTCCGGCGAGTGAGCGGCTTCGCCCTTGCCGCCGCCACCGATCGTCAGCGCGGGGATGCCGAGGCTCATCGGGTAGTTGGAATCCGTCGAGCCTTCGCCGACGGTTGTGGCGTCTGAGAATCCAAGGGCCTTCGAAACATCCAAGGCCGTCTTCAGAATCGGCGCGCTTTCAGCGGTCTCGCCCGCTGGTCGATTGCCCAACATTTTGATTTCGACACCGATCTTGCCTTTATCCTTCCAACGCGCATTCTCTTCATTCATCGCTTGCACCGCCGCACTCTTGAACTTCTCGTCGACTGTGTTCAGCGACTTCGGATCGGAACTACGCATATCCACTTCCGCCCACGATTCAAAGGCGATCGAATTCACAGAGGTGCCTCCACCAATGCGCCCCACGTTAAACGTCGTCTTGGGATGATCGGGCACTTCGAAGTCGCCAATCTTGGCGATGGCGCGTCCCATTGCATGTACCGGATTCGCATTGCCGAATGCGCCAAAGCTGTGTCCACCCTTGCCTTTGAACGCCAGGCGATAACGGTAGCTGCCCACGCCGATACGTGTGATGCGCAGGCCCGTACCGTCGATGGAAATGAAGGAATCGATCTTGCCCTTGAGCGAAACATCGAACATGTGCTTGACGCCCTTCAGGTCTCCGAGCCCTTCTTCGCCGGTGTTGGCGACGAAGGTGAGCGTGCCCGCTGTTTCGATTTTGGCCTCGTTGAGCGAGCGGATCATGCCGATGACGACGCCGAGCCCGCGGCAGTTGTCGCCAATACCCGGCCCGTGAATGATCGAGCCTTCAAGCTTGGTTTTGAGTCCGACGAACTCCGGGAACACGGTATCGAGGTGCGCGGCGATCACAACGTTGGGGCGCGCCGCTTTGCCTGGACGCTCGGCAATCACATTGCCCGCACCGTCGATACGGGTGTTTTTGAGCCCCAGCGATTCAAAGATGCGCTTGAATTCCATCCCGCGCTTTTCCTCCTGCCCGGTGGGAGCGGCGATCTCACAGACGCGGCGCTGTTCGGCGATGGTTTGGGGTTCGATGGATTTGGCATATTCGAGCGCCCTCTTCATCGAAGGGGTTTGCGAGAGAGCCGAGGGATCCGCAGCTGCGAGCAGAAGGACAGAGAGCACAACCATTCCCTCTAGTTTAGACGGCGGTTCCAAACAACCGGCCCACGAGCATCGTGCAACCCATTGCCACCGCGCCCCAGAAAGCCACTCGGACTGCGCCTTTCATGAGCCCCGCACCGCCAAGCTGGGCCGCCAGCGCGCCCAGCGCCAAGAGCAGCAGCAGCGTGACACCGCTGACTGCAGGGGTCAGGATTCCCAAAGGCAAAAACAGCACCAAAAGCACTGGTGGCAGCGCACCGACAACAAAGCTCGCCGCGGATGCCAAAGCCGCCTGCAGCGGATTGGCCATGGTCTGGTCGAACATTCCCAATTCCTCACGCGCATGGGCGGCCAACGCGTCTTTGGCTGTCAGTTGCTCGGCGACTTGTGCCGCGAGAGCAGGGGTGAGTCCGCGATCGATGAAAATATTGGTGAGTTCGGCCAACTCTGCGTCCGGCGTTGTCTCCAGTTCGAGCCGCTCGCGCGCAAGGTCCGCCTGCTCGGTATCGGATTGGGAACTCACCGACACATACTCGCCCGCAGCCATCGACAACGAGCCGGCAACCAAGCCCGCTACCGCCGCAAGCAGAATCGGATCTCGCACATTGTGGGCAGCCGAAGCGACGCCGACCACGAGGCTACTGGTGGAAATCAATCCGTCGTTGGCACCCAGCACCGCTGCCCGGAGCCAACCGATCGATGTATTGCGATGACGTTCGGTATGCTTCATGAATGCTTTCAGGATAGTCGGTCAATCAAATCTTTCGTCAGCGAAGTACCGGTCGGGCGGTGAACGGTTCAGGACCTTTAGCCTACTTCCCCATAACCGACCGCCGGAGCACAATCGGCAAGTATGATAACGCGCGTTCTCACTCTTTCCTTGGTTTTAGCTGGCTTTGCGCTGGCGGGGCCGATGCTCAGCCCCGACCCGGTTTCGGCATCCTTAAATACCGACACCAGAACCATCGACCTATCCGTTGTGCCGATGGATGACATCGACATCGAAATCGACGTACAGCCCGCGCGGTTTCCTAGCGGAACCACAGCGGCTTCACTGGGCGATAGGATCGCCGCAGCGACCATTGCGACCCCCGAACCGGCAACCTATGCAATCACCGCGCTTGCGCTGCTCGCGGTCGGCACGATTCGCCGTCGCAAATAAACATCAGCCGCCTTCACCAGCGACGTACGCTCGATAACCGAGGTCCGCAAGAAACTTTCGGATCTCTTCCGTTTTTTCAGGAAGCACATAGAAAAACGCGCCAATTCGCTCGGTTTGAAAGATCAGGCCGCCACGGTATTTGTC
Source organism: uncultured Solibacteraceae bacterium (assembly GCA_964500255.1). Classification (GTDB taxonomy): domain Bacteria; phylum Acidobacteriota; class Terriglobia; order Bryobacterales; family Bryobacteraceae; genus F-183. The sequence goes on from CAZCPL010000017.1 coordinate 39,254, forward strand.
GGCTTCCACCAGATAGTCATGTCCGGCTTCGGTGAACTGGCCCTCGAGTTTCAATGCTTCTTTGAGCTTGCGTGCGATGTAGACCAGTTCGAGTTCCACATCTTCGCCTCCGAAAAACTCGAGGTCACGCTGCATGCGCGGGCTACTTCGTGCCTCTTACCCGCGCGGAGAACGCCTCGTATGCTTCCACGCCCAAGTACGTTGCAAAGCGGTCGGCTACGGTTTCCATATTCTTCCATAGTGCGGGATTCTTGTAGGTCTCGCGCATTTCCGGCAGCATTGTCTTCACCCGTTCCCACACAAACAGCAGTTCCATGCCGCTTTGAAAGAAGAGATGCTCGTTGAGCACGCCACTGGTGATCAACGACGCGACCATTTCCCAATAGGTGATGACTTGCCGGGCATAGGCGTTCTCATCGGATCCCAAAGGTGCAACGGACTGATACTCGGCGAGCGTCGAGCAGTGGATGTTCTTGGTGAACCAGGCGCGCGCTTGGCGCATCTTGGGTTCGCGCCGCATTTCGTACAATCGCAAAATCAGATTTGCGTCTTCGTAGGTGGCAGGAGTGTTCATCGCCTTTAGGCTAACGCACTCGCCCGGAAACCGGCTTGCGAGTTTCGATCCTGCCGGCCAGCGAATCTGCGGATCGGCAGTTGCGGCACAAGCCCGAAGTACAGGGTGGGTCCATTCGACGAATGGAAGCTGGCTTGGCTGAGGACTTCCTGTGTCTGCTTTTGGCCGCATAAAGCGCAGTGACGCGCGCAGTTGCCCGCGCAGCGATCGTTGCGCAACACGGTGAGCGGTTCATTGCACTTCCAGATAACGATGTCGCCGTCGCCCTCGTTGTCGATATCGGCCATGCCTCTGCCGGAAGACGGGCTGTTCCGTGTGATTTCGCTCAGAATCTAGTCGAACCTGCCGCCTGCGAACCCACTGAACAGCAGCTTCGGTGTTTTGTAAGGACACCGGGCAACCTGTTTTTCCACGTCGGGATATGTGTTGCCGTTGTTGGAGAAGTGTCCGTAAAATGGGCCTTCCACGGCTTTCCGGACCCTTTTTGCGCGAACATCGGGCTTGACGGACCGCGAGGCGATACCCTGGCTGAAAAAAACGGAGGTTGGCACGGTGAAACGTTTTAGCTGCGAAATGCACTAAGAGAGTATGATCCTCGTCAGCTGTCGCAAGAACTTCGATTCCGACCGCGTCTTTGCCGACGCCAACAAAGTGGAAGGCATGACCGATGCCCAACTCGCCGCTAAGGTCAAAGACAAGCACATTGTCATTCTGATTCACGGCTACCGCAGTGCGATTAGCGGCGTGCGTGCCGCCTATAACGTGATCGAGACTGGACTCGCATCCGAGGGTTTGATGTCCGCCTCCAACTACAGCGAAGTGATCGGCTTCGCCTGGCCGAGTTTCCGAACCCGTATCAGCTTCCCTGCAGCCGTTGGATACGCCAACAATGCCTCTGAGTACTTCTATGACCTGATGAAACTGCTTTCGCAGGCGAAGTCCATTGACGTGCAGACGCACTCGCTCGGCGCGCGAGTCGCGTTGCAAGGGCTCACCGCGCAAACGGATGTGAAGGTCGACAACCTCATGCTCACCGCCCCGGCTGTTGACAACGAGTGCCTTGAGCCCAGGCAGGAATTCAACGAGGTGCTTTCGCGCGCGAAACGCTGTTACGTGCTGCATTCGAAGAAGGACGCGGTGTTGAAGTTCTACGCTGTCCTGAGTCTCGACCGCGCGCTCGGCAAGAACGGACCGCAGCATCCGAACCTCATCCGTGATGAATGTCCGAATGTCTATACAGTCGACTGTCAGAAAATAGTAAAGACCGATCACTCGGGCTATCGCAAGACACCGGTCTACTATGCGTTCTGGAAGCAAGTGCTCGAAGCGCCCACTTCCATTCCGCGCGTCTCAACTTGGGAATAAACTGGGAGGCATGTTCCTATTTTGCGCGGCGCTCCTGATCGCCCAACAGCCGCAAGACGTGTTTGTGAAGCGCTGCGCATCCTGTCACGGGGCCGACGCGCGAGGATCGGCGCAAGGCCCAGGACTTGCCTTCAATCCGCGCGTCGCCGAACAGACACCCGACCAACTCCGGGGCTATTTGGAACAAGGCAATCCCGCAGCCGGGATGCCTGCCTTCAGCGATGTTCCGGCTGCGGAAATGGCGCTGCTCACCAGGCATTTGAAGCGGATCAACAACGATACGATCGTGGGTCCAATGACGGCGCTGGAATCCAAGAACGATCTCAAGTGGGGATCTCCGCGCGCTGGCGACTGGCTTACTTACGACGGCGATCCATCGAGCAATCGCTATAGCCCACTGCGCCAAATCACCACCGCCAACGTTGCGTCGTTGAAGTTGAAGTGGATCTTTCCCATCGCGCATTTCGGACTCGAAGTCACGCCTCTCGCGGCCGACGGAGTTCTGTATGTCACCGGACCCAATCAGGTCTTTGCCTTGGACGCGACCACTGGCGCGGCCCTGTGGCACTACTCGCGTCCCCAAAGCCGAGGACTCGCGGGCGACGCCAAACTCGGCACCAATCGCGGCGTGGGGATCCTGCGCGACAAAGTCTTCTTCGTCACCGACAACGCGCGTCTCATCGCACTGAATCGCGCCAATGGCAAGCTGATGTGGGATGTGCCAATGGCCGTCGATCCCAAACAGCCTTATGGTGGAACGATCGCACCGTTGGTTGTGGATGAGAAAGTGATCGTGGGCGTTGCGGGCGGAGATCACGGCATCCGCGGATTCATTGCGGCATTCAAGCCCGAAGACGGCAATCTGGCGTGGCGACGCTGGACCGTGCCCGCCAAAGGCGAGCCAGGGATCGAGACCTGGAAAGGTTCTGAGCCCGTGGGCGGTGGCGGATCCTCCTGGCTCACCGGATCCTACGACGAGGCGACGAAGACGCTCTATTGGGCGACTGGAAATCCGTGGCCGGATAGCGACGATCGCGATCGCCCCGGTGACAATCTCTATACGAATTGCGTGCTCGCGTTGGATATCGAGACCGGCGAGATCAAGTGGCACTATCAGTTCACGCCGCACGATGTCAAAGATCGCGATGCCACCGAGCCGAATGTGTTGGTCGACACGACCTATCAAGGCAAGCCCGCGAAACTGCTGCTGCATGCCGATCGCAATGGCTTCTTCTATGTGCTCGATCGAACCAATGGCAAAGTCCTGTTGGCGAAGCCGTTTTTGAAGCGCGTGGACTGGGCTTCGAGCATCGCCGCCGATGGAAAGCCCGTCGTTGTGGATCCGCGCGGCTGCCCCGCGGATGCGGCCAATTGGGACGCCACCGCTTATTCGGCGGCCCTGCGGCTCTACTTTGTGATGACGCTCGAAGAGTGCACCGGCAAGCCAACGGGCTACCCGGATCAGACGGGCCAGCGCTATCTTCGCGCCTTGAACATCGACACCGGCGCGGTGGCGTGGGAGGTTCCGCAGCCGGGCCCCGCACGTGCGAAAACCTGGACTGGCGTGCTCGCAACAGCCAGTGGCGTGCTCTTCTACGGACGTCCCAACGGGGGCTTCACGGCGGTGGATCAACGCGATGGCAAAACGCTGTGGCAGTTTCCGACCAATGTGCGGATGAAGGCGGGTCCGATGACGTTCACCGTGGATGGCAAGCAGTATGTGGCGGTGGCTGCGGGTCCGAATATTATGTGTTTCGGATTGTAAGCCGCGCCTAAAAATGAATTCGTTCCGCGATGTTTTTTGTGAGCAGGGCTTCTTGAACTCGTTTGCGCTGGGGACAATCGTCTGGAATTGGCTTCGTTTGCCAATATTTTTTGTTGACGTCGGGATGCTTGGGTTCGGACCGTGAGTTTTTGTCGTGGAGCGAGGATGGGATGGGGGGAGTACTGCCACTCCTGCGGCAAGGGAGCGGGGGATGATTTGCGACATGACTGGCTTGGGTCTCCTTTCTTTGATCTCAACGAAAATGGCGTTGGACGGATCGCGGGTGGATCTGTTCAACGCCTTTACGAGGTGATAGTAACAATACGCCACCAAGGCTTTGTGCCGCAAAGTCCCATAAGCGATTGAAGATGGGGGAGATAAGAAATTTCGGGGGTTCGTGAACGCCGGGCCGATCCTCGCAACTTCGGACTGCTCGCCGCGATATGCTATCTTCGGCACTCGCGAGTAACGACCCACCTATGCTCGCCAAAAGTGATCCACCAGACCACCGCTCGGCAGCGCGTTTCACGCTGCCACGCCACGCGGCATGCGCCGCGGGATGATGATGCCACACAAGGCCGCAACGGAAACAGAAGACTTACGCGCCTGCGGCGCGGATGATGTCGCCAGCCCCCGCCGCGCCACGTGGCAGAGCCTGTTTTCGGTGTGGTCAACTCTAAATGAGCACAGGTGGTCAACTTCTCGTGAGCGCCGAGGTAGCTATTTCAATGATGTACAAACCTCAGCCGATCGACACCAGTGATATTGAGCTTGGGCCGGTTGGCGATCTAACGGAGTTTTTGGCAAAACAGGTGCACGAAGCTTGGTCCGCAAAACGGATGTCGGAGGGCTGGACCCACGGCCCCGAGCGAGACGACTCGAAGAAACAAGCGCCCGGATTGGTGCCGTACGAAGAGTTGAGCGAAGCGGAGAAGGACTATGACCGGACGACTTTGACGCAAACCCTCAAGCTCGTCCTTTCGAAAGGGTATCGAATCGTTCCGCCTGACGACCACAGGTTCGCCTCCAAAGAAGGACCGGTGAAACTACCGGAAAGCGAAGTGGTGGATGCCCCGGAGGACGCGGCTAAACTACCGCAGCAATTGGGAGACCGCCTTTCCAGCTTGAACGCAATTCTTGGCGATAGCTACAAGCTATGGGATACGGCAGCCACGCATTTTCGAAAAAAGTACCTGCTGTCATCGCTCTGGTGCACGATCTGCGTTGTGGTGGCGATCGTTCTCGCGGTCTATCAGGTTGCGGGCTATCCGACTTGGGGCGGCATGACGATCCCGTTGTTGGAACTCTCTTTGGTTGGTATTGCGTCGGTGCTGGTATTGAGGGACTTTCAGCACAAATGGAAGGACAATTGGCTTCTGAACCGATGGCGTGCCGAGCAGATGCGCGCACTCAAATTCCGGACGTTACTCGACCGGGGACTGTGGCAAGAGCGGTCGGTGACCGATGTCGAAGCGCAGTTGGCGAATGAGGTCCGAACATTGAGCATGGCTGCATCGGACCATTTGCCAACCGTGCTGGAATCGTTTGAGCTTCCCGCGATCGGTTCCACGACCTTGTCGGGAAATCGTGATCTTGACGAGGCAATCTGCGGCTATTATTTCAGAGAACGTCTTGTTTCTCAGGCCAGGCATGCGACGGCGAAAGCTCATCAACATGAGAAGAAGGATGTACAGACCAAGATCTACGGAACGATTCTGTTCTTTGCTGTCCTGGCCTTTGTTTTTTCGCACGTGCTGATCGATCTGGTCTTACACGAGAAACAGGGCGAGCGGAAGGCGCCCCAAGCGGTGGCCGCAGCGGAGAAGGACACCAAGCCATCGCACTTGCCGGAGCAAATCAGCAAGATCCTTGCAGTCCTGGCCGCGCTCGTACCGGCCTTTGGCGCGACGCTTCACATTTACCGCAGTGGACGCGAGTCGGGACGCAATCACCTTCGCATGAAGGCGTTGTGCAGGAGACTCGGCTCAATCCGAATGGAACTGGAGCGGCCCTCCAGCTTGGAACAACATTTGCGAATGATGGCGCAGTGCGAAACAGCGCTGGCCGATGAGCAGTAACAGTGGCTGCATTTGATGAAGGAGTGTGAGTGGTATGGCTGAGGTATTCATCTCGTACGCGCACGCAGACCGCGATCTGGCCTTGCTCGTGGACGAGAGCCTCAAACGGCTTGACTTGGACACGTGGCTCGATCTTGACATCAAGGCCAGGGATGATTTTGGAGAACGCATTCAGAAAGAATTGAACCTCGCTCAACTCGTGATCGCCATTTGGTCCCCTCGCGCGAAGGCATCCCGCTGGGTGAAATGGGAATCCGAACAGGCATTGCATGGCGACAGGCTAGTTTCCGTTTTTGTAGGCGATGTGGAAACTTCCATGCCTCCGCCGTTCAGCATGGATCAAGCGATTGACTTCACCGGTTGGACTGGCGATACCGCCGCGGATTGCTACCTCGACCTACTGGAAACAATCGGCGACAAACTGCAACGCAGTGACATCGCCGATTACGCGGTGTATCGCCGAATCAAGAAACGGAATCCCGAAGTCCAATCGAAGCGGCGTTTGCGGCACTTCACTTACCGCGACATGCTGGCGCTTTGCGACAAGATTCGCGATGAGGTCAGGAGCTTCGACCCAGAAGTCATGGTCTGTTTCGATTCGCGCGGTGGACTGTGGGCGGAGATGTTCTTCAGTCGTTTGACGTACCGGATTCCGGTGATCGTCGGATTCCGGCTGAAGCGTGACGGTCCGCGAAAGTCCGACATGGTGTTTCGCGATTGCGACCTGATCCAGACCGAGCGATGGGACCTTTATCTGCCGCCCGCCGTGACGTCCCTGCCCCGAAACACCAAAGTATTATTTGTGGATGACTACTCGCACATCGGTGACAGTTCTTTCCGATTCAAGAGCCATTTGCCGGAAGCGGTCAAAACGCTCACACTGATCACGTCGCCGGGCGCAGCGCACAAGCCGGATATCTTTGGAATGGAAGAGGCGGCGGAAATCGATCTCTTCTAGATGTTCCACCGCTGAGCGATGTCATAATAATGAAGCGGCGATGCCTTTTGTTCCCGGTGTAGAAGTCGACGTCTTTCTCAGCTATTCATGGGCTGACGATCAGAACGGCTGGGTGGCGAACTTCCACAAAGCGCTGCTGGAACGCGTCCATGTGCAACTCGGCCGCGCCCCGGAAATCTGGCGGGACAAGCTGCGTCTCGACGGCGCGCAGGACTTTACCGAAGAGATCCAGCGAAAACTGGGTCAATCGGCGGCGATGGTGCTGATCGTCTCGCCGAGCTACGCCACCTCGCAATTCTGCCGTCTCGAGCGCAAACACTTCGCTGAATCGGCAAACCACGACGACGTTCCCAAGGCCGGTACGCGGTTCAGAGC
>CAZCPL010000018.1:0-46284 GCA_964500255.1 uncultured Solibacteraceae bacterium
CAGCATCATCGCGAGAGTTGCCGCACAAGCGGAAACGGCGGCCTCCCAAACAGCGGGTGCCGTGTTCAGGAAGAGACCGAAGAGCAGCACGCCCTGCAACGCCACAAACGACTGTTTCAAGATCGACATCGCCAGTAACCCGTAGGCATCCGTGCGGCCGATGGCATCTTCGATGCGATCGCGAAACAGATCGAGACAGTCGGATTCTCGAGTGCGCAACCGCATCGATTCCAGATAGAGCGACTGCAGCAGAGAGGTCAGAATTAACATTGCCGCCAAACCAAGCAGCAGCAGGATGAGCGTCACAGTCATGCGCGGGCGCGCTCCGTGAGTGACAGCGGCAGGCCCAGAGTCTTTCGCCAGCGAGCTTCCACCCGAGCCATTTCCCCGTTGTCGGCTTCATGATCGAAACCCAGCAAATGCAGCACGCCGTGCAACATCAGGATCCGGATCTCATCGCCCACCCCATGCCCGAACTCGGCGGCTTGATCGAGTGCGCGATCCGACGAAATCGCCATTTCGCCCAACTCGCCTTGCAGCGAATCCGAAGGAAACGACAACACGTCGGCCGGATACTTCTTCTTGCGAAATTGCTTGTTCAAGCGAAGTAATTCCACGTCTCCGGTAATCAAACAAGTATAGCCGCGCTTTCGGGCGACCTTCACTCGCAGAATCTCCGCGAACTCCATCAGCGAGCGCTGGGTCACGCGCCGCGCCAAAGCGGGACGAGACGCAGGATCGAAAATCAGGGTACTACTGCCGTCGGATGACATGTGTTTTTAGGTTGCGGGCTTGTCGGTATCGAGACGCAATGCCAACTGCCGTCCCACGCCGGTCAGCTCATGATGAAGCTCGTAAGCCTTCACGATCTTTTGAACGAGAGAGTGGCGCACCACATCGCGATCGTCGAACGGCACAAAAGAGATGCCCTCAATGCCTTTGAGAATGTCCTGTGCTTCGACCAGTCCGCTGCGTCTGCCATGCGGAAGGTCGATCTGCGTCGGATCGCCAGTGACCACCATTTTCGAATTGAAGCCTTGGCGCGTGAGCACCATTTTCATCTGCTCGCTGGTGCAGTTCTGCGCCTCGTCGAGAATGATGAACGAATCGTTCAGAGTACGTCCGCGCATAAAGGCGAGAGGCGCGACCTCAATCACATTGCGTTCCAGCAGTTTTTCCACTTTTTCGCCATCGAGCATGTCGAACAGCGCGTCGTAGAGCGGACGCAAATACGGATCGATCTTTTCCTGTAGAGTGCCCGGAAGGAAACCTAGCCGTTCGCCCGCCTCTACTGCGGGGCGCGTCAGAACGATACGGCTGATGCGCTTGGACAGCATCGCCGACACCGCCATCGCAACCGCAAGATAAGTCTTGCCGGTTCCTGCGGGGCCGATACCGAACACCAGATCGTTACGCTCAATCGCGTCAAGATAACGGCGTTGATTGATCGTCTTCGGCGTCAGAACTTTCTTGCCGAATGAACGCTGCTTTCCACTCATCACCATTCCGCGCAACGATGTCGTGGGATCGCCGGCCACAACCCGCAAGCAACTGTGCAGTTCGTCGTTGTTGAATGCGTGGCCTTCGAGAATCAGCGCGAAGTAATCTTCAAGGATGCTTTCCGCGCGGCTGACTCCCGCTGGTTCTCCTTCGATTTCCAGCGTCTCCGCAAGGATACTCGTCTTAACGCGCAGGCCTTCTTCGAGCAGGCGGATGTTCTCGTCTCTGGTTCCGAACAGAGATTCCACGCCGCGCCGCAACGGCACAGACGTCTTCACCGTACTTGTAGCTGTAAGCATTGAACTCCCATGTGGACACGACTCATGGACGGGGTGAGGGCTGGTAAAAGAAGAAAACGGCGGGGAACTTCACTTCGCCCCACTATAGCAAAAAAGTCCGCCGTGGCCGGTGTTCCGGCGCGCGGCGGACTTCATGGAAACGTCACAAACTAGGGCAGGATGATGTAGTCGGGCCAGCACTCGTCGATTCCGAAAATGCGAAGCGCGCTCGCCGCCGACGATGCCGCGGGCGCGAACTTCGGATCGAGAATCTTGGCGATCTGATCGATCGATCCCTCAATGTGCGCTCTCGTCGTCTTGTCCTTCGCCTTCGCCAGCGCACCGGCTAGCGAAGCCTTCAATGCACCCAGATCGGCGCGATGCGTCGGCTTCTCATCGCCACTCGAGGCAAACATTCCAGCGAAAGAAGCGGGCAGCCCCTGCGGCATTGTCTGCGCCGGTCCATTCAGTTTCGTGTGAACCATATCGAGATAGGCGCGCTGCAAATTGCGACGGTAGGCGTCAATCTGCGGTGCAGGCGAATCGAGTTCTTTGAAGATGCCCTTACGGACATCCGCCACGAAATCCGTCGGCGCATAGGCCGCCGCGCCGTCCAATGCTTCCTGCTCCACCAAACGCGCAAACCTCGGACTGCTCAACAAACTCGTTAGCACGTTGTTCTGCGCATTGCGGATCCGGCTGAGCACCCCGATGGGCTCAATGCGCCGCAAAATCTCTTTGTCGATCGCCCAAGTAGGCGTCGCAAAGGCGTTTTCATTGAGGAATTTGACCGCCTCCATTTGTCGGGCCTTCGCAACCGGTGTATACACTGGGCCCTGCTGTCCCACGTGCTTCTGCTGATTGTCGAACCCACCGACGATTGCTGAAACGTGATTCAACTCCAGCGTCCACTGGCCAAGCATGCGGCCGTAGAGTTCCGCGAGATCGTCATAGGACTCGCCGTCTTTGGTGGCCGTCGCGGGAACCAGCATCTTCGCCACGCGCTGCAGATTCTTGAGGCCGAGTCCGGTGGATTTCACGGCATCCGCATCGCCCACCGCTTCGGTCAACTCACCGGGATCGGAACCGGACGCAGCCGACGCCGAGAAGCGCAACCACGGCGTCTTTTCCTGCTCGCGGATCATCGCATCGAGCGCGGGCTTTTCTTCGTCCGAAGTCTTCGCTCCGGCGATTGGCATGTATCCCCATTTGATCGAATACACATCGTAGGGCCCAATGCCGGGAACCAAATCATCGACGTCGATCTTGTCTTCCGGCTGGGCGACATAGTTGAAGCGCGAGTAATCCATGATCGACGGGGAGTGGCCCATCTTCTTCACCCATTCGCGATCGCGTACCTTTTCCTGCGGATACAGCGAACTGCTCTTCATGTTGTGCGGCAGCCCAAGCGTATGCCCAACCTCATGCGCACACACAAACTCGATCAGCTTGCCCATCAGGTCGTCGGGCATCGGCAACTTCTGCGCGCGCGGATCGTTTGGACCCGCCTGCAGGAAATACCAGGAACGCTGCAGGTTCATGATGTTGTGATAGAACTGAATGTCCGATTCGAGAATTTCACCGGTGCGCGGGTCCGAAACATGCGGTCCCGATGCGTTCTCAATCGTCGAAGGCAACCAGCGGATCACCGAATGCCTTGCGTCTTCGGGGCTGAAATCCGGATCCTGTTCCGGCGTCGGCGCAAGCTTCGCAACGATCGCGTTCTTGAATCCCGCGGCTTCGAACGCCTTCTGCCACTTATCCACACCGGCCTTCATATATGGAACCCACTTCGCGGGTGTCGCCGCGTCGATGTAGTAAACGATCTGCTTCACCGGCTCGGAAAGCGCTGCCGACGGATCTTTCTTTTCGAGACGCCACTTTGCGATATACCGGCGACGCGGCGCACGCTGCTCGTCGACTCCATAGTCGAGTTTGCTCATGCCGAAGTATCCAACCCGATCGTCTGCGACCCGCGCCATCATTGGCTTTTCTGGCAATTTCACCATGCTGTAGTGCACGACCACCGTCGCACTACCCGCGCGCATTCCCGCGCCAGTAAACGGATTCGCCGGCTGCTGCGGTCCCCCGCCACCCAGCGGACTCGCAGCCTTTGTGTACGTCTGCGAAACCTCCGCCTCGATGTTTTCCGGATACGCGGAAACCCGTTCGATATAGGATCGTGAGGCATCCATCATCGTCGCCTGCAAGCGCTGTCTCGCACTGAATTCCTGCACATCGGACGTGAACAACCGCCCCACCTCAATCACAGCGGACTCTTCCTTGCCGAAAGCCGCGATGTTGAACGCCATGATGATCGCGTTGTTGTTCGAAGCCTGCACTGCGCGCGCGATCGGCTCTTTCGGATCGGCGACCACATCGTAGTTCACGTCGCGCAGTAGAATCTTGTTGCCATTGCGTTCCCACTTCACGACGCGGCTGCCCAGAGCCTGCCCGCCGTAGCCGACTCCCAGTGTCGTGCGTGCGATCTGCGACACCCACAGAAACTCGCGATTCAACTGGCTCTTGGGAATCTCATAGTAGTAGCGGTCTTTGATTTGATGCACCGCGAAGATGCCAGCCTTCGACTTCGCATCTTTTGTGATGACCTTCTCGTAAGGCTGCGGATCCTGCGATGCCGCGCCGAGGCCCGGGATAACCGGCCTTCCAGCAGGTGCGACCGCTGCTGGCGGCGTCTCCTGCGGAGGCGTAGGGGGCGGATCTTGCGCGAAGAGAATCGCCGGAACAGCGAGCATACAAACGAACGAGTACTTCATAACCCCATATAATAGCCCGTTCACCGCGTTAGACTCAACGGATATGCGTGTGATAGCAGCTTTCCTCACCTTCGCGACTTTATCTGGCGCTCAAGGACTCGAATACGTCAAGGCCAACTACACCAAATACGAGTACGAGATCCCCATGCGCGACGGCAAGAAACTCTTCACTTCCGTCTATCTACCCAAAGATCTCGACCAGAAATATCCGATTTTGCTCAACCGCACACCTTATACGGTCTCGCCGTATGGAAGCGATAACTACAAGACCGATCTGGGACCCAACGCCGAATTCGCCAAGCAGGGCTTCATTTTCGTCTACCAGGACGTTCGCGGTCGCAACATGAGCGAAGGCGAGTTCGTGAACATGACACCGCACAAGCCCGTCAAACGCGGCCCGCGGGATATCGACGAAAGCACCGACACCTACGACACCATTGAATGGCTCATCCAGAATCTGCCCAACAACAATGGGCGCGTGGGCCAGTGGGGCATCTCGTATCCGGGCTTCTACACCGCTGCTGGCATGATCGACGCGCATCCCGCATTGAAGGCTTCTTCACCGCAGGCCCCGATTTCCGATTGGTTCGTGGGCGATGATTTTCATCACAACGGCACGTTGTATCTACCGCACGCCTTCCGCTTCTTCAATGGCTTTGGACGCCCACGCCCAGCGCCCACTCGGCCGCCGGCCAACCGGCCCGCCGATGTGCTCGGCACCGATGGATATCGTTTCTTTCTCGACATGGGTCCACTGGCGAATGCCAACGAGAAGTTCTTTAAGAACGATGTCGCGTTTTGGAACGACATCGCAAAGCACCCCAACTACGATGCCTTCTGGCAGGAGCGAAACCTGCGTCCGCATATCAAGAACGTCAAGCATGCCGTCATGACCGTGGGCGGATGGTTCGACGCCGAGAACCTCTTCGGTGCTCTGAAAGTCTACGAAAACAACGAAAAGAACAGCCCCGGCGGATTCAACATGCTTGTGATGGGACCCTGGTTTCATGGGGGTTGGGCGCGCGGTGACGGCGACTTCTTAGGACATGTCAAGTTCGGTTCGAAGACGGCGCTTTACTACCGCGAAAAGATCGAACTACCGTTTTTCAACTTCTATCTCAAAGACAAAGCGGATCCCAAACTGCCGGAAGCCTACGTCTTTGAAACCGGCACCAACGTCTGGCGCAAAGAGGACAAGTGGCCGCCAACGAACATGCGTCAAGCCACGCTGCACTTTCACGCCAACGGCAAGCTCAACTTCGATGCCGCGACGGCAGCGGGCAACGACGAATACATCAGCGATCCCGCGAAGCCGGTTCCCTTCATCAACGGACAAGCGCCCGGAATGACGCGCGAACACATGGTGGAAGACCAGCGCTTCGCCTCCACGCGCACCGATGTGCTCACCTATCAGACCGAGGCTCTCTCCGCCGATCTCACCATCGCCGGACCGTTGACGCCCAAGCTCTTCGTCTCCACATCGGGAACCGATTCGGACTTCGTCGTGAAAATTGTCGATGTTTACCCGGACGACTATCCGGATCCAGACCCCAACCCCACGGGCATTCGCATGGCGGGCTATCAACAACTCATTCGCGGCGAAGTGTTCCGCGCACGTTTCCGCAAGAGCTTTGAGAAGCCGGAAGCGATGACGCCCGGTAAAGTGGAAATCATCGAGTACACCATGCCGGATATCTATCACACCTTCCGCAAGGGCCATCGCATCATGATCCAAGTGCAGAGCTCTTGGTTCCCGCTGGCAGATCGCAACCCGCAAAAGTTCATCGATAATATCTTCGACGCCAAGCAGAGCGACTTCGTGAAAGCCACGCAACGCGTTTATTTCGGAGGCGCGCAGGCGTCCGGCGTGAAGGTGTTGGTGCGGCCATAGGAGGCGAATGGGTACCGAGATATTCAGTTGGGTTGAAGTCCTTGACCCACAATCGAATCAATGGACGGCAGTTCACAACACGTTTCCGGCCGATGAATGGGACCGACAACATTGCAACGTCGAGCGCCGCCCTATCGAAGTTGTGCCATCGCTGGGCTGGTCCGCAGGGCAACGCTCCTGTTTTGTGGGCCGTTCCTTTTCGCGCAGCAGCGTATGCGCCGTTGACCCCGCCAGGAGACAAGGTGTCACGACGGTTCCGTTCTTTTATACCCACTAGGCTTCGAAGTGACTTGCGGCCTCGGAGTGCCATCTGTGGAACTCGCGCGCATCGAACATGCGTCGGCAAGGCAGGATTGGCGAGATCCTCGCCCGTTGGGGCCGTGCCGTCGGGGCCCGAGAGCTTGTGCGCGGCCGTAGGAATAACTGCGCTCCACCGCGGCGGACCAAGTGATGATCCTTCCGTTCACGTCCAACACAGGAAAAGTTGCAGCGCCATTCCATTCCCGGATTCTCGACGGGGCTCCCTCTACTTTTCCCCAATCCGACTTCGCGGTCTTGTCACGCAAGACCAGGGCCTTACGGGCTGGCGACAAGCTTCTCTCGGCTAGTGAACCACCCGTCCATGGGCGTCCACCCAAGTCCAGCTTAATTCCGTTTTCGTCAGGCCAGAAATGAATATCAATTCCGCTCGAAAGTGAACTGCAAACGACAGGTTGGGACTGATTTACCAGGGTACAGAATATTCTTTTCGAGGGCGACGGTTCTTGGGGAGGAGTTGAGATTCGAGACGTAACAGTGCCTCCAGTCGAACACTGACCGCAGCCAGGAAGGTTTCTCTCACGAAGACTTTAGTAATGATGTCGGCCCTTGCGGGAAGTTCTTGTTTGACGAATTAACGCCACCACCAAGACCGTAAATAAGGGAAACGGCAAAAACCCTATTACACCTTATGTCTTATCGTTTGCTCGAAACCTTCCTGGATCTGCGGTTGCCGGTTGCCTTCCTGTTCGCCGTTCTCCTGTGGTTGGCAATATGCAGTTAAAACTACAAAAATTCTGCTCCGGCAACCGTTACTGAGCAATCTGGCGGCCAAAGACTTCAGACACACGTGATTGAAGGGAAATGTTAGCGTTTGGGTAGGCAGGGATGGTGGCGAGGGGTTGCAGCCGGGAAGTGGACGACCAGAAAGGTGGCGGCAGGAGGTCAGTTTCACGTTTTCTCGTCGCGTCTCCGGGATCGGCCGGGCGCAACGCTGAACACCGTCTGGGAGTTGCCCAAATGCCTAGAGTTCTGATGACATGACGGGCCGGAGTTTTTGGAAAGGAGCGGCTTACATGGCGGCTTCGAATGCAGGGGATGTCTTGATCGTCCTCGGCGAGGTTGCTGCCTCCTGGCTCTTATTCGGACGATCGATGTCTGCGCTACGGGGTTCGCGCGGGAGGATCGCTATCATTGCATTGGGCTTCGTCGCTGGTATCCTAGCGGACCTCTCGTGTTTACGAGGTCTTCAACCAAACCGGCCGCTTCGTTGCCGGTGAGGCTGGCATTGAGGCACCGCAACTCCGACATCCCGTGAGTTCGATTCCGAGAATGTGACGCTCGACGTGCGGTCCGCAGGAAAGCACTTCACCCAAGAGGCCGACTACATTGCAACGTCGAGTTCTGGTCACGGCCACTCCGCGGGCGCAACTACGAACTCTTCGGCTTGCTCGCAGACGTACGATCCAATTGCAAATCCACGCGGCTTGCCTGCCGATTTCGATCTTGCGGGCGCGTGTGAGGTGCTCAATGAAGGTGAAACCGCCGAGGAACTTCGATTGCATCCCAACGATGCTCTCGGCAAGCTTCAACGCGGCCACCGTTCGCATTCCTATCTGTTCTTGCAGGAACTGCTCGACTTTGACGAAACACACACGCCGTGGGACCGCGAATTCCTCGGCGACGAACTCTTCGAAAGCATCGTTGCTTCGACTAGCCTTCGAATACGATCTTCTGCTGCGTCGGCGGTTCCGGAGGGCGTTCCTGCAACTCTCTCCTCTGATGTCGCAGCATGGCCGCCATCAATTGCCACGTCGGGCCGGGCGTATCCCGCCATGGCGCGGGGATCGTCAACACGCAATACGCCTTCGCTTCCGCATCGTAGTGGAAGAAACCGCTCTGCCGTTTGATGATCTCGCGCCAGATATCCGGCTCCGCAAAGCCAGCCTCGATCAGCCCACACTCGTGAGGGATCTCTGACGCCTTCACCATATCTACCGGAGTCACAAAGTAAAATTCATTGGAAAATCGCATGCCGATCCGGCGTTTGAGAGGCTGCTTTAACTCACCGAGAAAGTCCGCACGCGAGGTCTTCACCTCATAACAGACGCGCTTCATCCCCGTATGCGCATAGGCGTTCAACGCAAAAGCATCGAGGCGCTGCAACTGCCCCAACGACCCTCGGCGAAACCCTGTCCCGATGCGAACCTCGCGCAGAAAAATCCACTCGTTCGACGGCGGATGCAAAGCCCGCTCGATGATATCCAGGAGTTGCTGCGCCGTCAGCACTTCGCGCGGGCAGACTTGAGCTCTTCGATGTTCACGAGCTCGGTCGGATAATTACCCGTGTAACAGGCGTAGCAGAAGTCCAGCTTCGTATCGTCAACGGCTTCCCGCAGCGCGCCCAGCGAGAGATAACCAAGGGTGTCGGCTTCCACATACTTGCGGATCTCTTCGAGCGTGGCGTTCGCTGCGATGAGTTCCTTTTCCACCGGTGTGTCGACACCGTAGAAGCATGGCGAAATCGTCGGCGGACAGGAGATGCGCAGATGCACTTCGCGCGCGCCTGCGCTGCGAACCATGCGAACAATCTTGCGCGACGTCGTCCCGCGAACGATTGAATCGTCCACTAGAATCACGCGGCGGCCCTCGATCAGATGCCTTACGGGATTCAACTTCAGCTTCACGCCAAAATCGCGGATCGCCTGCGAAGGCTCAATAAACGTGCGCCCCACATAATGATTTCGGATCAGAGCTTGACGATACGGAATTCCGGATTCCGCCGCGTAACCGATCGCCGCGGCGACGCCCGAGTCAGGCACCGGAACCACAACGTCCGCCGCGACGCCCGTTTCGCGAGCCAGGAAACGACCCAGCATCTCGCGAGTACGCTGCACCGGACGCTCAAACACCAGCGAATCCGGGCGCGCGAAATACACATGTTCAAACACGCAGAACGCGGTGTCGCGCTTCGGCGTATAGCGTTCGCGAGTCATGCCCTCAGGCCCGACGATGATCATCTCGCCCGGGTCGACATCGCACAGATAAGTGGCGCCGATCAGATCGAACGCGCAGGTTTCCGAAGCGAAGACATAGCTCTTGTTTTCCATCTGGCCCATCGCCAGCGGGCGAAAGCCATGGGGATCGCGCGCCACGATGATACGATCTTGCGCCAAAAACACCAATGAAAACGCGCCTTCGAGCTGTAGCAAAGCATCGCGCAGCGCACCGGCAAGCGTGCGCTCGCGGCTGCGCGCCACGAGGTGCAGAATCACCTCCGTATCGCTGGACGCCTGAAAGATCGAGCCTTCGTCTTCGAGTTCCCGGCGCAGTTCTCCAGCATTGGTAATGTTGCCGTTGTGCGCGACGCCGATCTTGCCCTTATTGCAATCCACTGAAAACGGCTGCGCGTTCAATAGATTCGTATCGCCGGCTGTGGAATACCGTGTATGCCCGATGGCAGCGGATCCGGCCAAGGTAGCGATCACCGGTGGAGTGAAGATGTCCTGCACTTGGCCCATCGATTTGTGTGTCCGCAGGTCGACGCCGTTGCTGCTGGTGATACCGGCGCTTTCCTGCCCTCGGTGCTGTAACGCGTACAGCCCCAAATACGTGAGATTCGCCGCGTCGCGATTGCCATAAATGGCAAATACGCCGCATTCGTCATGGAACTTATCAGATGCCATTGTGGATGCTTTAGCTGCTGTGGGGGAGACCTCTTCAGTGTACCCCGCTTACCGCTTCGGCATTACCGCTTCAACAATGCGGCCAACAGCGCCTGCGGATCCGGATTCCGCTCTTCAAGGATATTACCCGCTCGCCACGCAAAATCGGTCTTCCTCTCTGGATGCGTGAGTATGTAGAATTTCTCCTCGCGAATCGCCTCCACGACCTTCTCAGCGACATCTGCAGGCGGGATGCCCGCATGGAGCGCCGTTCGGAAAGCCTCACCGAACTGCTGTTCCAGCGGCGTTAAACTCACGGGTTGACGGTCGGGGCGATTGCGCTCGCTCTCGCCAATCCGCGTATTCACAAACGCCGGACATAACACCGACGCTTTCAACTTCGATCCGCGAAACGCCAGTTCGAAGTGCAACGACTCGGAAATCGACACCACCGCGTGCTTCGTCGCGTAGTAGGGTCCGAAATTGCCCAACCCCAACAACCCCGCCATCGACGCGGTGTTCACGATGTGGCCTTCGCTGTCTTGACGGATCATCAACGGCACGAACGTCCGGATGCCGTGAATGACGCTCCACAAGTTCGCGCCAATCACCCATTCCCAATCCGCGTTCGTCTGCTCCCAACAAGGACGGGGTGCGGATCCAACGCCCGCGTTGTTGCAGAGCACATCCACCCGTCCAAACTTGTTCATCGCGCGGCTGGCGAGCGTTTCCACTTCCGCCAACTTCGCGACGTTGGTTTGCACGGCAAGCACTGACGCTCCAGCGGCCGCGAGTTCGCGCGCAGTGTTGTCCAACGTCGGCTGCTCAATATCGGCGAGCACCAGTTTCATGCCTTCGTGCGCAAAGCGAAACGCCATCGCGCGGCCAATGCCCGACGCGGCACCGGTGATCACGGCGACTCGATCCTTAAAATCTTTCACGGGATCGAGGGTAACATTCTATGGATGGACATACGGCCCTATCTCGACTCCGACCACACAGACTGCGTCGCTGTGTTTGCTTCCAACTTTTCCGATCCCGTGCAACAGCAGGACTTCGACGCGTTCCTGCAATCCTCCGAAAGCACTTGCTTCGTCGTGGAACACGATGGCCAGGTCATCGGCTGCGGTGGATTCACAGCTAGTGCATCGCAAGCCCAACTGCACTGGGGCATGGTGCGCCGTGACATGCAGCGTCAAGGTCTGGGACGCTATCTGTTGCTGTATAGACTTAAAGCCATCGGCAACCTTCCGGGCATCCAGTTCGTCCAAGCGATTGTACCTGTTCCACTCGCACGATTCTATGAGAAGAGCGGACTGAAGTTGCAGCGCGAGGGGGATGGCCTCGCGGAGATGCGAATGAAAATGCAGGTATGTAGTGCGTAGAATGGGATCATCCGTTGAGGATGGTGCATCGTATTATCGGGCAGGAGGTTCAAACAATGAAGATCACACGTCGAGCAGTTTTCGGAACGACAATCGCGGCAGCGGCTTTCGCAGCCGCGGCAAAAGGCGGCATGGTGAAGATCGCTGAGATCGACGCCGCCGGACGCAAGAAGGGCGTCGTCTCCGTCGAAAAAATCATCAAAACCGATGCGGAGTGGAAGCAGCAACTCTCTGGCGAACAGTTCATGGTGACCCGCAAGAAGGGCACCGAACGCGCCGGAACGGGCAAGTATGCGAAGAGCCATGACGACGGCGTTTATAGTTGTATCTGCTGTGGAACCGCGCTGTTCGATTCCAAAACCAAGTTCGAATCCGGCACCGGCTGGCCTAGCTTCTGGCAGTCCATCGCCAAAGAGAACGTCACCGACGCACCCGACAAGGCATATGGAATGGTTCGCGTGGAAAACGTCTGCACGCGCTGCGATGCCCACTTGGGACACGTCTTCGAAGACGGCCCCAAGCCCACCGGCTTGCGGTACTGCATGAACTCCGCGTCGCTCAACTTCACACCGCGCGGCAAGGCGTAAGAAAGAGAACTCAGATGAAGACGATACTATTCGCGTTGTTCGCGCTAACGGCTTTTGCCGCAACTCTGCCCGATGCCGCGGTGGACCTGCCAGCCGCCAAAGGAAAGCAGAGTATCGTGCTGGCCGGCGGCTGCTTCTGGTGTACCGAGGCGGTCTTTGAACATGTGACCGGCGTGCTCAGCGTGACGTCCGGTTACGCGGGCGGCGACGCCGAATCGGCTGTCTATGAAAACGTCGGCAGCGGTCGCACCAACCATGCCGAAGCCATCGAGGTGGTCTACGATCCCGCGAAGATTTCGATGGGAACGGTACTCAAGATTTTCTTCTCGGTGGCTCACGATCCGACCCAGAAGGACAAGCAGGGTCCGGATTGGGGGCGTCAGTACCGCTCTGCGATTTTTTACAAGACTGCCGATCAGAAGCGCATCGCCGAAGCGTACATGAAGCAGTTGAACGACGCCAAGGTCTTCAGCCAGCCCATCGCGACCGAGCTTGCAAAACTACCGGCATTCTTCGCGGCGGAAGGCTATCATCAGGACTTCGTGAAGCACAATCCCCGCCATCGCTACGTTGTCGTGAACTCTTTACCGAAGGTTGAAAAGTTGAAGAAAGAGTTCCCGCAGCTTTACCGCGAGTGGTAGCTTTATCTTTGACGAGTTGGAATGAAACAACCGGCCCTCAGTGAGAGCCGGTTGTTTCGTTAGGTTTTGTCCGATTCGAACCCAAGTATCACCCGAGGCAACGGTCGCGCGTGACATCGCCCGATCAAATGCGGTCACTTCGCCTGCTTCTAAGTTACCTGGAAGTCGTCGTTGGAACCTGTGACGCCACCTGCGCATCTTCCAGGTCAGCCATAATCCGACTCGTGAGTTCCTTTATGGTGGTGTCGGCGGCCTGTTCTTCCAAGAGAGACTCGGTAAGCAGATTGGCCGCATGATCGTAGCAGAGACGCTCCGCCAATGCGATTGCGGTTTGATATCCCGCCATTTCATAATGCTCCACGCGACAGGCGGCACTGGCAATCGCCAGATCGCAGACGGCTGAATCACCGCTTTGGTCCAGGGCTTCCTGTCCTTCTGCAATCACGCCTTCCATTCCCTTGCATTTCTTGCCGGAAACCGTGATGCCAAGTTCCTGGCCGATCGTCTCAAGCCGTGCCACTTGATACTTGGTTTCGGCGAAATGGGCGGCAAAAGCATCGGCCATCTGCGGATCCGTTGTGCCCTTGCGCATCTTTGGAATGGCGAGAGTCAACTGCTTTTCCGCGGAGTATAGATCTTTGATCTCTTCGGTGAAGAGATCGTGAAGTGTTTTCATTTTCGACATTTGAACTTGCTCCTTGTTTGGCTGGGCTCCAGAGAGCCCCAGAGAAATGGATTCATGGCGAACCAGTGAGGCTCGCCATGAGAGTGAGCACGGAACCTAGATATGGCGGGGCACCGGCTTATCGGTTGCACCAAAATCAGCGGTTGCTTCTGACGTCGAAGAGATGTCTTCGGCACCGGTTCGCTCAAGAAGATCTTTCGCCTTCTTTGCCCAGTCACCATCGTCACAGTGGACGGAAACCAGGATGCCACCGCTCTTCACGCGACCCTCAAAACGCTTTGCCTCGTATTCCGGAATGCCCATTCCCACTAGCGCGCCGGTGACACCGCCAAGTGTCGCTCCAGCCCCAACCCCCGCCAGTGCGGCCATGATCGGTCCCGCAGCCATGAACGGCCCGAGGCCAGGAATTGCAAGCATGCCAATTCCCACCAACCAACCGAGCGCACCCCCTACTACGGCTCCGGATGCGGCACCCGTGGCAGCCCCTTCTGGAGATTTGCTCGCCTTCTCCACGGCCATGTCTTTGTTGCCCAGATTCTCAGGCATCAGGACGGAGATATCGACGGCGCGGAATCCGGACTGTCGCAGGCTCTCGATGGAGCTTTCGAGTCGAGCCCGATTGCTGAAAATTCCAAATACAGAAATGTTCTTTGACATGATGTGTCTCTTTCTTTCGACTTCGTTAGTTCTTAGAGTTAGGTAAAATCTCAAGCTGATTGATCACCTTCGCAGCACTTGCCAGCGTTGCAAGTTCTTCGATTCGGCGCTTTTCGCCATCGCTCTTGACCGGACCGCGAAGCGTCACGATTCCTTCGCGAACCACGATTTTCACGTTCTGAGCGTAGGTTGAAAAGTCTTTCTCTGCGACGACCGACTTGCGAATCGCCTGCAGCATCTTGCGGTCGGCTGGGCTGGTGCCTTGCTTGTCCGGGGTCACAGCACCGGCCTGATCATCTCGCTTGTTGTGTCCCGTATTGTCGGCCGGCTTCGTCTCTTGTCCAAAGGCCAAGCATCCAAACAGTGCCGCAAACAATGAGGCTCGGCTCACTCGTTGAATCATCATGAACTCCTCTCGCGAAAACTGATTTCATTCCGCGAAATCTGTCTTTGCACGACGCTGGCCAAACCCGTTCTACCGCAACCGGACCAATTGCCACGCAATATCTGGCCGGTCAAATGCTCTCAGTGAGGAAATGATGTACGGAAGAATGTTCTCATCCGCGATTGCCGGGTGGAATCAACATCGGGGCAGCGGAATGAGTGCGTCTCTCGCCTTCTATTCCCTGCTCTCGCTTGCACCGCTGATCACCGTTGCGATGAGCTTAGCCACATGGTTTCTGGGCTCAACGTCTGCTCGCTGGATCTTCAAATCCAAAGTGAACGGCATCTTCGGCAGTTCTGTCGCCGATGTTGTGGACAGCGTGCTCAGCGCAGGTTTCCCACCGCGGGAATCCGCATTCGCCGCCTTGTTGGGACTTGCCGTGCTGCTTTACGGCGTCACAGGCGTTGCGGAGGAACTGCGGTCGTCGCTCAACCTGATCTGGCGGGTAGCCCCAGACAGTGAAGAAAGCTTCCTTGAAACGGCTTTGAAACGGAGCCGCGACCTGCTGCTGGTTTTCGCTCTCTGTACTCTTGTACTCGCCATTTCAATTGTAAGCATGGTCACAGCGGCAGCTGGCGAGTTCGTGGCGACCCTTCTGCCCGCCCCGGAATGGGTCTTGACCATCGCCAATTTCGGAGCCTCGCTGCTCCTGTTGTTCGGTTTGTTCTTTCTCATTCATCGCTATGTTCCGGATGCGGCGGTGACTAAAAACCAGGCGATCATCGCCGCACTGTGCACGTCGCTGTTCTTTGCGGCAGGCAAGGAACTCGTTGCCATCTACATCGGAAAGTCCACTGTCGGGTCGGTCTTCGGCCCAGGACGTTCGGTGATCATTCTCCTCTTATGGGCGAACTTCTCCGCGACGGTGTTGTTTCTGGGGGCAGAATTCGGAAAGGCCTATGCAATTGAAGAGCAACTCTCAAGGGAGCAAGCCCGGGTCGATTCCTCACATCGCGAATCGGTAGGTGCGAAGTAGCGTTTGGCACCACGCGTGCTATTAGGATAGATGAATCGCCATTGCTGTTGATTTGTTGCTTGTGTTTGTTCTGAGCCGGTGCGTGCGATGGCGATGACACGTGCGTACTGGCTCATTTTTCCCACACCATCGGAGCCCACTAGATTCATGTCCTCGAAAAAGCTTTGGTTCGTCGCCATCGGCGCATCGATAGCCCTTGGAACACTCGCCATCTTCATGGTTGCCTCCACCATGTCGAAGCGATTCGACCCCTACATTCGGCAACAGGCGATTCAGTATTTGAGCCGCCGTTTCGACGGCGAGGTGGAGGTTGGAAAACTGACGGTTCATGTCCCGAAGATTCCTTTCTTGCGTTTGTTCGCAAATAGGGGCCGCGGGGTGATTGCGGAGATCGTCGGTGAGGACATCCTGCTTCGCCATCGCGGCAGGCGCGACGTCGCCCCGATGTTCGCTATGAAACGCCTCCGTTTTCAAGTCGATTTAGGCCGCGTCTTCGATCCCCAGAAAAAGGTCGCACTCGTGGAAATGAGCAACTTCGTCATCACCGTGCCGCCCAGGGGTGAACGCCCCAACCTAATCGGAAAATCCGATACGGCAACAGCGCAAGAAGCAGCCGATCCGGGTGGCATCTTCCTCGAGAAGGTGATTATCGTAAATTCCAAGTTGGTCATTCTTCCACGCAATAAGGCCAGGATACCGCTCGAATTTGAACTGCATCGGGTCGTTCTCGACTCCGTTCAATTGAATGAATCGCTGCGCTATCAGGCGCGGCTCACAAATCCCAAGCCCCCGGGGACGATTGAAGCTACTGGCAGTTTCGGGCCTTGGAATGCCGAATCTCCCAGCGACACGCCCCTGACAGGTGACTACACTTTCTCCGACGCCGATTTAGGTGTCTTCGCTGCCATCGCCGGCACGCTCCGTTCCACCGGCACTTTCAAGGGCACACTCAGTGAAATCGAGGCCTCGGGCGAGGCCGACGTGCCGAACTTCAGGCTGAAACGGGTCGGAACTCCAATGGATCTTCATGTCTCATACGCGGCGCGGGTCGATGGAACGAATGGGAATACGATTCTGCAGCCAGTTCAAGCCCGGCTAAACAGTAGCGAGTTCACCACCGGCGGAGCCGTCGTCAAGCATGAAGGCAACTCCAGGAGAAGCATTGAACTCGATGTCAAGATGCCGAACGGTGAAATGCTTGACATGCTGCGTTTGGCAACGAAGGCGAAACCTTTTATGGCGGGTCGTATTCAAATGACTTCGAAAATCACAATTCCACCGGTGACCGGCACCGTCAGCGAGAAACTCATTCTCCACGGCTCTTTTCAAATCAGACAGGGACAGTTCCTGATGGACGAAGTGCAAGATAAAGTGGACATGCTGAGCAAGAGAGGCCAGGGACAGCCCAAGAGCCAATCCATCGACAATGTCTTCTCCGGCATGGCGGGAGAGTTTCACCTCGAGGATGAACGGATCGACTTCAAAAGACTTACTTTTCAGGTTCCGGGGTCGCAGGTGGATTTGGCTGGAATCTACAACATGGATGCCGATACGCTCGACTTTAAGGGATCGCTGCGTCTCAAAGCGCGCGTTTCCCAAACGATGACGGGGTGGAAGCGATGGGCTCTCAAGCCGGTAGATCCGTTCTTCGCCAAGAACGGCGCAGGCACTTTCCTCAAGATCAAGGTGCAAGGCAGTTCGAAAGAGCCTCAGTTCGGCGCTGCTCGTTGACCCTTCGAGAAGATTTCTTGCAACGAATTGACAGACTCCAGGGCATTTTTACCGGATGCGTACAGGAGAATCCGGGAAATCGGGGAAAGTTCAATGGCACCCAACGTGCACAGTAAAGTGCAGCGAGATATCGCTTAGGAGATTTATGAAACTGATACAACCTGTGCTAGTTGGCTCGCTTTTCGCCATGGCAAGCGCCTTCGGCGACCACAAGCAGCCCGAGGCCGTCGGCCGAATCACGGAATCGACTGCTGTTCTCAATGAGATCATGACAACCAAGGATTCCGGGATCCCCCAGGATCTTCTAGATCGCTCACATTGCGCTGTGATTGTTCCCGGCATGAAAAAGGGTGCCTTCATCGTCGGCGCAAAGTACGGCAAGGGCGTCATCATGTGCCGCAAGCAGGGCGGCGGATGGCGCGGCCCGGCAACGGTCCGAATTGAGGGCGGCAGCGTAGGCTTTCAAATCGGGGGCGGTGAAACCGATCTTGTCCTGTTGGTAATGAACGAACGGGGCGCTGACCGGCTGTTGAAGAGTGAGTTCAAAATCGGTGGCGCAGCCAGTGCGATGGCGGGTCCGGTTGGACGGACAGTGCAGGCGGAGACGGATGCATCCATGCGCGCAGAAATGCTCGGCTACTCGCGTTCGCGTGGAGTTTTTGCGGGTGTCTCGCTCGAAGGCAGCACACTACGCGAAGACATGGACGACAACGAAAAGATCTATGGAAAACGAATTTCCAACGAGGAGATCATGCGGGGTCATCACGTGCTGACTCCGAAGTCACCGGGCAGTGAATTGGCCGCAACCCTCAAGCGCTACTCAAGTTGGGAGAAAAAATAATGAAGCAAGCTGTTTCCCTCTGCCTTCTGGCCGCCCTCACGGCGGCTCCAGGAACCGCGGCGGATGATCGTACCGGGGCGAAAAAGGAATCGCGTCTGGTACGTCAAGTTCGCCATGAGCTCGTAATGCTTCCCTACTATGGGGTCTTCGATGACCTGTCTTATCGCGTCGACGGTGACACGGTGACGCTGTTCGGTTCGGTGACCAGGCCGACATTGAAGAGTTCGGCTGAGCAAGTCGTCAAGGACATCGAAGGCGTGAGCCGGGTGGCCAACGAAATCGAAGTGCTGCCCAATTCGCCCAACGACGATCGCATTCGCCTCGCTACCTATCGATCCATCTATGGACACACAGCGTTGAACCGCTATTCACTACAGGCTGTTCCTCCGATTCACATCATCGTGAAGAACGGCAATGTGAAACTCATAGGGGTTGTCGCCGTCGAGTCCGACCGAACGATCGCGAACATGCAGGCACGCTTGGTTTCTGGATCCTTCTCTGTGGACAACAAACTTTCAGTCGAAAAACAGTAGATTCCCGGCTCCTGCGGCGAGAGGCGACGAGGTGGCGCGACCTCGCCGCGGGAGCACGTAAGTTATCGTTCCACAATCCTCTCCCGCCAGCCCTGTTGCAGTACCGCCGCCACCAGCATTCCCATCGACATCCCAATCAGCATCAGGGCGTGATGCAGCCAGATCAAGCGCGGATCCATCACAGGCAGCATGATTGACGGAAGATGCCCCAGCAACATGCCGACCTGCATTCCTGCCATGTCGAGCAACAGAGCTTGGACCCCTCGCCCCTGTCTGCGGGCTTCGAGGACACATCGCGCCAAGTACCAGCAAAAAGGAACCGAGAGCATCAACATACCCGCTGTCATCGGCCAAAACACGCTCCACGTGGCGCTGTGGCATAAAGGCCCAGCCTGCCAGCCGCCCAGCATCATGCCCAATCCCCCCGGCCCGAGCATCAACAGATACATATCCAGGTGCGAAACCCAATGCAGACGCGTCGCCGCAAACAGCATCAGAATCGCAACCGCGGCGAAGCCCCCGAACGCACCTGCTATCCACGGCGACCGCTGATAGAGCAGAGCCACTTGGGCAACGCCACAGATCACAGTGAGTGCGGGAAACAGCATGGCTACACAGACTCCCAATCCATCAGGTGCATCGTGTAAATGATCACCGTCAAGCTGGATGCCGTCATCAACAAAGCCGAAGCCACCGGATGCAACCATCCCGTGGCCGCCACCGCCATACCGATCAAGTTGTAAGCCAGCGAGAAGGCAATGTTCGCACGCACGACTTTCCGCACCTTGCGTGCAACCCGGATCGCTTCTGCTAAACGGCTCCAATCTCGATGTAAAAACACCAGCCCGCTGAGATCGCGCACCAGTTCTGCGCATTCCGGCGCAGCGCAGGCAACGTGGCTCCAAGCCATTGCCGCAGTGTCGTTGAGTCCATCGCCCGCAAATAGGACCTTTCGCCCTTTTGTGGCAAGACCGCACAACAAAGCCTGTTTATCCGAAGGACTCTGCCGCGACATCCGCGTCTCTACGGGGATCTCGACCGCGCGCTCTTCCGCGTCGCCAGTGGCAAGCACCACATCGATGCCAAGCGCCTCAAGCGCACGCACTGCCGGGATGATTGCAGTCGCCTGTGTTTCTTTCAGGTCGATGATCGCCGCCATCTCGCGGTCCACCGTCACCACCAGCTTTCCGGATGCGCGGTCTTCCATCCCAGCGAACAGCTCGCGTCCATCGTGAAACTGCGCGACGATGCCCGCCCCAGGCAAGAGCCGGACGCCTCGCAGCCCTGCAAACTCAAGCCGCGGTATTCCATCGATCCACAGCGGTTCCAGAATCCGCGATAGCGGATGCCGACTGGCGAGTTCCGCCTCGCGCAGCATGCCACTCAATTCCCGCTCGCGCTCGCGCCATGCGCCCGTGACGCGCCACGTGACGCCATACTGTTCCGGCAAAGTCAGTGTTCCTGTTTTATCGAAGATTACGGTATCGATTTCCGCCAGCTTTTCCATCGCCTCGCCAGAACGCGCGAGGATTCCGATCTCGCGCAATCTCGCGATCCCCATCCATACGGCCAATGGTGTCGCGAATCCCAAAGCGCAGGGGCACGCGATCACCAGCACAGACAAGGCCACGAACACGGCCTGATCCCAAGGCTTGCTCTGCAAATGCCACGCAAACGTCAGCAGGCTCGACGCCAGCACCAAAGGAAGGAACCACCGCAGCGAATGGAGAGCCATGCCCTGTTCGACCCCAGTGCGCGCAAGCCCGGATGCAATCAGTCCGCGGACCTCATCGAGACTCGTTTCGCTTCCTCGCGAAACGGCTTCGCCATCGATGGAACAGTCCAACGGAAAGGATCCGGCCTTGATGAGATCGCCCTGCCCTTTGCGCACCGCGAGACTCTCGCCGGTGACTGACGCCTCATGCAACAACGCCGCGCCCTCGAACAAACGGATATCGACAGGTACGCTTTCGCCCGGCAAAACACGAATGCGATCCCCTGCTTCGATCACTGATGCGGAGACCATCTCTTCCGGATTCAGCCTCCGCGCCTGGCGATTCTGCGGGGCGAGTTCACTCAGCGAATTCAACACTCGCTGCTTCCCATACGCGCCGATCTGTCGCCCCAACGCATAAATTACCAACAGCATCGCGGCGACGTCAGCATATCCGTTACCGGTGCGCCGGACAAAGAACAGCACTGAAGCCGCAAGGCACGCCCCGATACCCGTCAGGAAAAGAAGCTCGATCGACATCCGCAACTGCTTCGCAGCCTGCCAGGCCGCTTGCAAAAGCTCCGCCGAAAGCAATACGAACACCGGGAAAGTAACACATAGGATCGACAATTCCAGCGTGTAGCGCTCTTCGGCGGTCACCTCGGAACCATTCACCGCGATGCCCAAAACCATCGCATTCATGGCCAGAAAGGCGCTGCCGCCGATACGCCACCAAAGCGATGCGGGCGCGTGGTCGTCGCACCCGCATCCTTCGAGTTGGACCTGCTTGACCATCTATTTTCCAGCGGTCGGAGCCACCGCTGGAACAGCAGTTGGTGGAGCCGGAACAACCGCAGGGGCTGCCGCGGCAGGAGGCGCGCTCTTCGCAAATGCGTCGAGTGTCGCCGCACGCCACTCACCCTTGCCTTCCACTTCTTTGCGAACCGAACCCACAAACTCACGAGTCAAAAGGTCCGCCTTGTTGCCCCAAGTGTTGCGAATGTAGGTGGCCACCGCAGCGATCTCTTCATCGTCAAGCGTCCCCCACGGCGGCATGGCGCTATTGAAAGTCTGCCCTTTTACGACGAGCTCTCCGCCGATGCCATTCACCAGAATCGCCGCCAAACGCCGCTTGTCGCCGATCACATACTCGGATCCGGCCAACGGAGGATAGCTTCCCGGAACGCCAAGCCCCGTCTCCTGGTGGCACTGCATACACGAATTGAAAACTTCGCGCCCCAGCTTCATCGGATCCTGGGGCGGCAAAGCCACCGGCGGCCCACCGAGTGGCCGCTCTGCCAATCCATCGCCCTTCCACGTCCCGCCATAGAAGCCGATATAGAATCCACCCCACAACAGATAGAAGAAACAGATCACGATATAGGAAACCGGCGTCGGACTCACACCATCGCGCGGCTCCTGCATTTCACGCATCGCCGCGGCATGCATCTGAAACACCGAATCCACATCCGGATGTGGTTGTACCGTCTCCTGCGATCGCTCTTGTTCGCTCATTGTTGGGCCTCCGGCAAGGGAAACGACTGATTCAATCGCTTCAGGTACGCGATCAGATTGGAACCGCGTTCTTTCGGAACGATGTATCCGACATCTGCGTGATTCTTCGCCGCATCCGGCAACTTCACAGATCCCTCAGGCGGTGGCATGCCCTTTTTCACTTCCTCAAACAGATAGTAAAATGAGGGCATAATCGATCCCGGCGACGTAATCTGGGGATCGTAAAGATGCAGCGAATGCCAATCGCGAGACGGCTGCCGGGCACCGATACTAGCCAGATCGGGACCCGTGCGCATCGTGCCCAACTGATGCGGAAAGTCGAAAATGTAGTCGCGCGGAACGCTGCGCCGATTGCCCCAGCCACGGCGGATATCGGCCCCATAACCCTTCATACGAACCTGCTGTGAATGGCAGTAAATACAGCCCTGGGCGATGTACTCTTCGCGCCCCCGTTTGTTATCGCCGAAGTACTGTTCCGGATACAGCAACCCACCGCTTTTGGCAACCGGCTTCAACGCTTGAAACTGCCAGTTCGGCAAGATCACCAAGCCGGTCACCGAAGCTGCGATCGTGAGAAAGATACCGAGTGCGAGAAATAGTGTTCGGCTCATGCGGGTTTCTCCTCCTTGCCCGATGCCAGCAGGGCGTCCCAATTCCTTTCCGTGGTGAACAGCGTCGGATCCGCAAACGTCACCTTGTAGCGCATCAGCATCCGCCCGAAATTGATGAGAAACGCGACCGTTCCCGCCAGCAGGATCAACCCCGCGAGCGTACGCAACCACAGGAAGGGAATCGTGAAGCTGACGATCTTCAAGAACGGAATCGCTGGATCGTTCATCATCAGCCCCTGCTTCACGCCGGCGAAACACATCGCCGCACCGTAAAGCGCCGTACCGATGAGCGTGCACCAGAAGTGGATGCGGATCAAACGCGCACTCGACCACTCCTGCCGCATGAGCCGCGGCATCGCATAGTACATCATCGCGAACATCAACGGCGCGAAGAATCCATACATGCCCAGATGCACGTGCCCGATCGTATAGTGCGTGAAATGCGTCACTTCCTGATGGCTGCGTAGCGCTTCGAGAGATCCCTGAAAGCTCGATACCGTGTACATCATCGAGCCCATCACCGCAAACCGCAGCGTCGGACTTGTGCGCAAGAGGTGGAAACTTCCCACCATTGTCATGTGATGATTAATGCCGATGGTGATCACCGGAATGAACATCATCATGCTGCCCACCACGCCGATCGTGATCGTCCAGGCGGGAAGCGGGCCACCGGTTAAGTGGTGCGTGCCGGCCCAGTTGTAAAAGATCGCATTCGTCCAGAATCCCAATAGCGACAGATGATAGCTATGAATCGGCTTGCCGATCACTTTGGGGATGAGATAGTAAGCGGCCGCAATGCCTGCAGGCGTCGCAAAGAGACCGACGACGTTGTGTCCGTACCACCAGTTGGCGATCGCCTGCGCGACGCCATCCACCGCGCCAAAGTTGATGCAGGCTTCCGCCGACAACACCAACACTGGAAACCAAACCGTCACCGCCATCAGATACCACTGCGAGACATACGTGTGTTTGGTCTTCTTCCGCGCATACATCGTGAAGTTCGCCACCACGATAATCACGTAAGGTATCACCAGCATTGTCATCGCCCACACCGGGAATTCCAGCGTCTCAACGCCCGTTGAGTAGCCCGCCAAAACCGAAACAACGCCGCACAACATGCCGAGGTTGAAAATGGTTCCACCGGCGATCAACCAGTGCTTAAAAGGCAACTGCACCTGACACAAGCGGGCCTGCAGCCACAGCAGAGTGCCCGATGCGGCAAGACCGCCGAAACCGTAAATCGCAGCGTCCCAGTGAACAGGCCGGATGCGACCGAAGGTGAGCCATTCGATATCGCCCAGAAATCCTGGCGAGTGCAGCTTGGCGGAACTGATCAGCCCGGCAAGGGTCGCGATCGTCAACCAGATCAGCGCTGTGCCCCAGTAGAATGAGACAACGATGCGGCTGGATGAGTCGGCTTCGATTCTCGCCCGAATCTCATCCGCTTGATTGAGATTGGTGGTCATTTGGCCCCAACCTTCGCTGGCTTTCCGGATTCGCCGGGAAAACAGTCGGTAACGGTGCCAATTGGCTCCGTGTCGTCAAAGATCATTCGCGCGCCATCGCGCAGATTTTGGAACTCGCCCTTGCGGATCGCCCAAGCCAACAGCCAGACCATGGTGATTCCCGCGAATATCGCGAACGCCCAGATAAACATAAAGACGAAGAACATGCTTTAGCGCAAGCGCCTCCCGCCCGGAAGAATGCAAGTTCCTCGCCAATGCTGTCGGCCCTGGTATCAACGGCTTTCAGGGTCTCTGGGTGCTTTGACCCACGCCTCCACCGGGCGCTTGGGTCAATACACCCAGGCCTTGGGCCTTCCAACACAGGATTCGTCGAACGCCTCAGCGTCAGAAATGATTGAGCAAATCCGTGAGCCGGTCTACCTGTAAAAGGTGCCCGCGCCCCGGTTGGATTTGCGTGCGTTCCAGGATCCACGTGCGCTCATGCGGCACGTACACCGCATTCAGCCCAATCGCCAATGAAGGATTGATATCGGACTTTGGCGAGTTCCCGATCATCCAGGTCGTCTCGGGCGTCAAACCCCGAGTTGCCACCAAGCCGCGATAGGCATCCGGATTCTTTTCCCAGGTCACTTCGGCGTGCACAAAGTACGGCAACAGCCCGCTGCGATCGATCTTCATTCGCTGCTCGTCGGGATTGCCTTTGGTGAAGATCGTCAACTCATGGCGTTCGACAAGATAGTCCAA
Organism: uncultured Solibacteraceae bacterium; assembly: GCA_964500255.1. Lineage (GTDB taxonomy): Bacteria > Acidobacteriota > Terriglobia > Bryobacterales > Bryobacteraceae > F-183. The sequence goes on from CAZCPL010000018.1 coordinate 24,901, forward strand.
GGTCTCGCGAACCCCCGGCATCGGTTCTATCGGCGATTCGAGAATGCGCTCGGCGAATCCCATCACAATGCGCAGATCCTGCTCGCGGATCTCGCGTTCCGCCAGATGCTGGTAGACCTCCTGCAGATTCTTGCCAAAGCGATGCGAACCATAGCCGTAAATCTTTGCATTCGCGGCTTCGAGCTCGTCGAGGATGTCGCGCACTTGCGGAGGCGTTAGCGCGGAGTGTCCGAGAAAATCCACGAACTCATCGAACGCCTGCTCAAAGTAAATGTTGTTTTCCCACAGCGTGTCGTCGGCGTCGAAGATCAACTGCTGGCGGCTATCGAATCGCAATTACAGTTCCTCGATCTTCTTCTTGCCGTGGCCGTTGCGCGGCGCCACCGATTGTACGTGATGAACGTGCCGCTGCTGCATCAGGTAAGCAGGATAGAACTCGGCTATCTCGCGCATCCGCCTCGCTTCGTTGCGGATCCCCAACAAAGACTGGCGAAAAGAGAGTTCAGGAATCGCCGCCGCAAGCTGAAAGCTGAGTTGCGGATCGTCCCAACGCGGTTCGCTTTCGACACCCGCCACCACCGACAGTTCACGCCACAGAGACTTCCAATTCTCGACATCCGCCACCGGAACTCCAACCGAATCGTCGTCGAAGAATTCAACCTTCGCCTGCAAAAAGGCTCGTTCTTCGACGATACTTTCGATCTCAAAGCGCCTGCGTCCGGATGTCTCGATATCGAGTCGCCCATCCTCGTGGCGCATCACCACGCGGTCGACGATCGCGCTGCATCCCATATTTGCAATGCCCTCCCTGCCGGCGAGTACGACGCCGAACTCGGTGCGCGATTCTATCGCCTCACCGATCATCTCGCGGTACCGCGGTTCAAAGATACGGAGCGGCAGCGGCGTCCGCGGAAACAGCACCGACTGTAAAGGAAAGAGAGGTAACAGCACGTGCTACCATTATCCCCTTCTACGGATGATCCTCAAGCTCAAGCGCACCCCTGGCATCTATTTAGTCGGCTTCATGGGAAGCGGCAAGTCCACCGTTGGGGAACGCCTAGCCGACGAATTGGGTTGGAACTTCGCGGATTTGGACGATGACATCGTCAAAGCGCAAGGGCGCACCATCCTTGACATCTTCGACACCGGCGGTGAGGCGGCGTTCCGCGAGATCGAAACCGATTGCCTGCGCAAACGCGTCCGGGCCGTGCAATCCGGGCGTCCGCACGTATTGGCGCTTGGTGGAGGAGCCTTCGCGCAAGACGCGAGCTACAAGCTAATGCAGGAAAACGGCGTCACGGTTTGGCTCGACTGTTCGATCGAACTGATACGCGCGCGCCTCGCCGGAAAGAGCGCCGAGAGGCCGCTGGCTCGAGATTCGGCCCGCTTCGAAAAACTTTACGAACAGCGCTTGCCCGCCTATGCACGTGCCGACTATCGCGTCGAGATCACGAACAACGATCCTTCGGCTACCGTCGCAAAGATCCTGGCATTCCCTCTGTTCTAGGCCGGAGCGAGCCGGACGGCAAACTGAAATCCTCCACGGTCACGCTGCTCGGCAAGCAGCGCATTGCTTCAGGCCAGCATCCGCTTCAGAAACGGAATTCCCTCTTTCCCGTGAAAGCTATGCTCACCCGCAAACACTTCCTGCCCCACCGCATCCCCCGCACCGAGCGCCTCATACACCCGCCGAACCTTGCGGTAACTCTCGCGGCTCGCTTCCACCGGGAAAATCGAATCCCGATCTCCAGACTCGATAAATAAGGGCCGCGGCGCGATCAACCCGGCGACATCGTACATCTCGCACCAGTTCAAGATCCCCGGCACATAGTTGTCCATGCAGTGCGCGATGCTCAAAATCGAATCGCGAAACGTGTTCAGATAGCCGCTCACCATCGCCACCTTGATGCGCGGTTCGAGCGCCGCGGCGAACACCGTGCAAGTGCCGCCGCCGGATATCCCCATGCAACCAACACGTTTCGGATCCAACTCGCTGCGCGTCTCGATCCAATCAATCGCACGGATCACATCCCAGACGCGCCAAGCGATCATCGTCTCGCCCAGCAGCAACGCCGCGCCCGCCGCGGGCTGGCAAGCCGACGCGCCTAGCCCTTTCTTCTTGGTGGGCGCATCGCGCCGACATCCAAACGCCATCGGCTCGATCGCCAGCGCCGCCATTCCCGATTCCACCACCTGCAATGCGAAGTCGCGTTGATAGCCATCTTTATCCGTGCGATCGCTCCCCTTGCTGTCGATCCCCACGATATCGTCCACGCCCCGCCCATGGCCAGGCACACAAATCATCACCGGCACAGGGCCCGAACTCTGGCGTTTGGCAGGTAACAGAAGGTAAGCTAGTACCTGGACACCCATTTGCGAAGTGAACACGAACTTCTCGCGCGTATACCCGCCAAAGTCTCGTTTCTCAAGCAAGAGTGGCGACAATGGGGTCCGGTCTTTCGGAAATCCACCGATCAATTCGAGGACCTTTGGCCGCAGATGTGCTTGCCATTTCTCAGTCTGCTTGCGCGATTGCGCTTCGCGAAAAGTCATCCGCAGGGGCGCGGACTCCCAACGTTTGCGAGTCCAGGCGACAGGATCGAAGCTGTCCGCTGAGATCTTGGCCGACAAGCCATCCAACGGGCCCGTGTATTCTTGCGCGCCGATCGTTGCCGCCATGCTTGCCGCGGTGGCGAGTTGTCTTCTGGTGATTCCTTTGTTGGACGCCATGCCAAGCAGTGTACTCTGAAACTTATGTCCGCATGAACGTACTATTCGTTCTCTATCACGACTTCACCGCCAACAGCGCATCGCATGTACACAGCCTTGCGAACGCCTTGGCTGACCTTGGCGTGGAATCGGCGGTTTGCGTACCCGACAATTTGCCTTCCGTCGACACCATCGGCGGAGAACCGCGTTATCGACCGCTGTTGTTCGCGGATGTTCTTGCGGGCAAACTGCGGTTCAAGGACGGTCGTGGCCCTGACGTGATCCACGCGTGGACTCCCCGCGAGATCAACCGTCAATTCATCGAGAAAGCGTTGCCCGTCACCGGCGGATCCGCAAAGCTCGTCATTCATCTCGAAGACAATGAAGAGCACATTACCGCGCGCTTGATGGGACGCAAATGGCGCGATCTGCAACGGGCCTCGCTTGCCGATCTGGATGCCGGAGTTCCGCTCAATCTTTCGCACCCCATCCGCTATCGCCAGTTGATGGAACGCGCCGACGCCGCCACGGTCATCGTCGATCGCCTGAGTGAATTGGTTCCCCAAGGCAAGCCCATCGAAGAAGTCTGGTGTTCCGCGGATGAGGAACTGTTCCGCAATGTACCGATAGACTATGAACGCCGCAAGAAGCTTTCGTTACCGCTCAATACGGTGATTGTGTATCCCGGCAACGTGCACGCCGCCAATGCCGCCGAGGTGCGCAGTTTGTATACTGCGTTGGCGCTGCTCAACCGCGAGGGATGCCCGGTGACGCTGGTCCGCGCGGGGCGCGACTTTCATCCGTTTCTCGAAGGCGACGGTACATGGGCGCGCCGCCATGTCGTGGAATTGGGTTTGGTGGAACACAAACACATGCCGTGGGTTCTGTCGATGGCAGATCTGTTTGTGCAGCCCGGCAGGCCCGGAGAGTTCAACGACTATCGATTTCCCAGCAAAATGCCAGAGTTTCTGGCCACCGGCCGCCCGGTGGTGTTGCCCGCATCCAACATCGCGCTGAGCATGCGGCATCGCGAAGACGCCTACATCGTGCCCGAAGCGAACGCGATCCACATCGCCGACGCCGTGCACGAGATCGTGAAAGACCGCGAGTTAGCGGCGCGCCTGGCGACAGGTGCGAGGCGTTTCTTCGATGAGCGGTTGAGTTGGAAACAAGGCGCGAAAAAGCTGCTGTCGCTCTACGAACGGATCATGGTGCCCCAAGCTGCGGGCGCTGCCAAACGTTAGTGCTCCAGATCGGTTAGACTACGGCTCATGAAACGTATTGTCCTGTGCGCCGACGGAACCTGGAACGAGCCCGATCAGGTAGACAAAATTACCGGTAAACGTCGGCCCACCAACGTCACCAAAATCGCTCGCGCCATTCTGCCCCGATCCGCTGCCGGTATCGATCAGATTGTTTTTTATCACGATGGCGTTGGCACCGATGGCGGCATCGATAAGTTCACCGGAGGCGCTTTCGGCGAAGGCCTTGAGACCAACGTTCGCAACCTCTACCGCTTCATCGTTTTCAACTATGAGCCGGGTGACGAGTTGTATTTCTTTGGATTCAGCCGCGGAGCATTTACCGTGCGCACGCTGGTGGGCTTCATGAATCAAGTCGGACTGCTTCAAAAGGATGACGATTACTACGTTCCGGACATCTATGCCTGTTACGAGAACAATTCCCAACCCGGTTCCGAGGCTTGGAACAAGGCCTTTCACAATGTCCGTGACGCCCGTCCTTGTCCCCCGATTCGCATGATCGGCGTGTGGGATACCGTGGGGGCGCTCGGCGTGCCCGGCCTGCTGGGACACTTTTTCAATAAAGATAAATACAAGTATCACGACGTCACGCTGCATCCGGCTGTTGAAAATGCCTTTCACGCGATGGCGATCGACGAACGCCGCAAACCCTTCGCGCCGGATATCTGGACGCGCCCCGCTGGTTGGACAGGACAGCTCGAACAGGCATGGTTCGCCGGTGTCCACAGCAACATCGGTGGCGGATATACGCCCGACGGACTCGCCAACGAAGCCCTGCATTGGCTTGCCGCCAAGGCGCGTACTCTGGGACTCGAAATCGACGTCACGTATTTCAAGTTTTTTGAGCCGCACTTCAATTCCGTGCTCCAGAATTCGATGACGGCGATGTATCGGCTGATGGGTCCTTATGCGCGTCCGATCGGCCAGCATTTGGCCGACGGCGAAGCGGTGCACCAATCCGCTTTGGACCGTATGGCGGATGCGGCGTGCCGGTACGCGCCAGAGAATCTGAAGTCCATGGCGAGCAAGCTTCCGGTCGCGAAGTAACTTGACCCCACTTCTTACCAGTCTTCGGCATCGGTATCTCAACCGACGGCTCAAATCCGTGGATGGTCAACGGCAATCTCACGGTGATCAAAACGGTAAGGCCTTCGAACTGGGTTCCGAACACTGGCGCGGTCCATCACCAATGGATCGTTCACCGGCGGAACCTCAGTTTGTTCCGGCAACTGCTTCTCAACGGCCAATGGCACTTTTTTCACTTTGAGCGGCGTCCTGAGTGCGACTTCGGTGCTCATAGGCACCGTGCTCAACACGACGGCGGGCAGCACCGGCTTGATCGCCAATAGCGCGGGCCGGGCTGCAGGATCGGCCGCAAACACCAATCCCACCGGGCTCTTCGTCTCTGGCCAGACAAACTCCATTCCAGAGCCCTCCGCTTGGGCATTGTTGCTTTGCGGGGCGGCATTGATTGCGCTACGCAAACGCCAATGATTCTTCCAGCGCTCGCACCGAGACTTTTGCGTATTCGTCCAACAACGCGACGGATTCCCGCATATCCCGTTCGGTCGCCAACGGATGAATCGCGCAGATTCGAAGCACGGTACGCCCGCGTAGCTCCGTCGTCAATACGCCAATCTGGCCCTCTTCCATCGCCCGTCTCGCGATCTTGCGCTGCAACTCGTCCGCTGCCGCGGCATCGTGGGACTGCGGCGCAAGAAAGCGAAAATTGACGATCCCCAGTTTGGCGTCCGAGACGATTTCCCATCGACCCGGGTTGTGTCGCAATTCGTCTTCCGCCCATTCCGCCAACTGCACACCATGAGCGATCGCTTCACCCATCGCTCGCGTTCCGGCCACCTGCAGAGTGAACCACAAGCGCAACGCGCGCGCGGGCCGCGTCAGTTCCGGACCCAGTTCCCAATAATTCGGGCACTCCGCGTTGCTTTCGGCATCGCGCAAGTATTCAGGACGAACGCAAAACGAATCGGAAAGATGGCTCTTGTCGCGCACCAGCACCGCGCCGCATCCGTAGGTTTGAAACATCCATTTGTGCGCATCCCATGCCACGCTATCCGCATGCTCGATGCCCTTCAGCAACTCACGGTGCGTCGGAGACAAGCAGATGGACGCGCCATAGGCACCGTCGACATGCATCCACAATCCCTCTTCACGCGCAATCTGCGCGATCTCTTGCAGCGGATCGATCGATCCCGTATTGGTGGTTCCCGCGGTGGCAATCACCGCGAACGGCTGCAAGCCGATGGCGCGGTCTCTGTGGATTCTCTCGCGCAGTTCAGCCGTATTCATCCGGAATCCGGCATCGGATCCGATCTTGCGAATCTGCCGACTGGCGAATCCCAACAGCTTCATGCCCTTTGCGTTCGACGAATGCGTCTGGTCGGAAACATACGCGACGCCGAGCGGCCGTTGGGCCTCAGTCAGGCGCAGATCGCGCGCCACAGCCATCGCCGTGAGGTTGGCCATCGACCCGCCGGATACGAAGAGTCCACCGGCGGTCTCCGCAGGCATGCCGAGTTGCGCCACCATCCAGCGGATCATCTCGCCTTCGACACAACTGGGTCCGGCGCTCTGTAGCCAGCTTCCGGCGTGCGGATTGTGGCCCGCGGTGAGCAGTTCGCCAATCCAGGATAATGGCGAGAACGGGCCGGGAATGAAGGCGAAGTAGCGGCGATGATCGACCGTGGCCTGCTGCGCGAAGACGGTGGATTCCATTTCCTTCGCGACTTCGTTCGCCGGTCGGCCCTCTGCGGGCAAGCTCATCGTCCGAAGCGCCGCTAGATCGCGGGCGTGCGTTTGCGGAAAGACCTTGCGCGACGCAGGATCGCGCGTCAGAATTGCTTCTAACACTCCTTGAGCGCATGCCGCCAGTTCTTCGCGTTCTCTGATGTTTGTTGGATGAAGTAGGCTCATGGCTGAAAATCTTTCTGTATTACTATCAGTACGTCGAATCGCATTCGGACCGCCAGACCATGATTGAAAAAACGAACTCCGTTCGCCCGAAGCGCCTGCATGAGCCCTCGCTCGATGAAACTGGCCGAAAACTGTTAACCTTGCTCACTGAGAATTCAACCCTGAGCTATTCGGAGATGGGGCAGATTCTGCACCTTTCACCGCCCGCCGTGCATGAGCGGGTGAAACAGTTCCGGCTGGATGGCACGATCAAAGGAACGCACGCGCGGTTAGACCCGGCGCGAATCGGGCGTCCGCTGCTGGCGTTTGTGCACGTGTTTTCCAAGCGTCTGGCGGCGGTGGCGCATGTCTCGAAGCTGTCTTCGCTGCCGGACGTGGAAGAGATCCACTCCCTCACCGGCGACAGCGGGATGCTATTGAAGGTGCGTACGCGCGACACGCAGTCGTTGGAGAAACTGCTGATCCAGATTCAGTCGATCGAGGGGATCGACAGCACCCGGACGCATATCGCGTTGTCGACGTTTTTGGAACGCGGTCCGAGTCCGGCCGGGGTCGGGGAATGAGTCGTTCGAATACCAGATAGTGGCTGCTGGCAGCCGGATGACCTCAGTCGGTCAACCCGCCCGAGACCGCGTGTGGCTCGCAAAGTTCGTATTCATTGACTTTTCCCGGCATGTGGCGATGGAACCAGGAATGCAGTAACCCATTGCGTCATGGCAGCCGGCGTGTTACCCGGCAATTCGATCTGAAGGGCAATACTCGAGATGAAGACGATCACACGCACAAAGACAATGCAGCAGTTCGATCCTAAGCGGATGCTGCTGTCGCTAAAAACAGAGATGCTATCGGGATTTGGTGACAAAGCCGACACCCTGAAGAGGCCCGAAAACGTCGCACTCGAAGATCTGGCACCGGTGTTTCATGACCAGTTTGTCGCATCGCTCCTGAATCGTCTTGATTTCCAACGCCTTCAGCAGGTGAACGACGCCATCGCCCGAATCAAAAAAGGTGTCTATGGAATCTGTTCGGAATGCGAGGAACCGATCGCCGGAAAACGTCTCCAGGCGATTCCTTGGGCCCTGCGTTGCGTGACTTGCGAAGATGCCTGGATTCCCACCGGTCAGGAAGTGGAAATGGTCGAAGAGGTCGCCGCCTAGAACGACACCTGCCACCGGACCGAAAGTCGGATCCCAATGACCGCCTGTGGTCGCAAGCTTGCATCTAAAATTTGGCAGAAGAGGTTTAATTCATGAGACCCAGAGTCATTCCGCTTTTGGCCTCGGCGCCGAAGCATCGACGCAGTGGCGACGATTTCTATGAAACCAAGGCCCGCGGAATGGCCGTGCTGAACTCGCCGCTACTGAACAAAGGGACTGCCTTTACACTGGACGAGCGGAAAGCTTTAGGGCTCGTCGGCCTCTTGCCGCCAGAAGTGACGACACTCGAAACTCAGGTCAAGCGAGCCTACATTCAATACGAGCGCTTGCCCGATGCGGTCAGCAAGAACATCTATTTGACCGCGGTTCACGACCGCAACGAAGTTCTGTTCTACCGCCTCTTCTCAGAGCACCTGCGCGAGATGGTTCCCATCGTCAACGACCTGACGGTTGGGATGGCGATGCAGCAGTACCATCACGAGTGCCGCAGACCGCGCGGAGTCTATCTTTCGATTGACCACGCGGATGGCATCGAAGAGGCATTCGCCAATTTCGGGGCCGCTTCGGGTGACATCGATCTCATTCTTGCCACCGATGCGGAACAAATTTTGGGAATCGGCGATTGGGGCCTTGGCGGTATCGAAGTATCCATTGGAAAGCTGGCGATTTACACCGCGGCCGGTGGTGTCCATCCAACCCGCGTGATCCCCGTGATGCTGGATGTCGGCACCAACCGCCAGAGTCTCTTAAACGATCCGTTATACATTGGCAATCGTCATCCCAGAATACGCGGGGAACGATACGATGCATTCATTGAAGCCTACATCAAGACCGCGACCAGGCTGTATCCAAACGTTTTGTTGCAGTGGGAAGATTTTGCCCCAGGCAACGGACGCAGAATCCTGGAACGCTATCGCGACAGCGTCTGTATGTTCAACGATGACATGCAGGGAACCGGTGCGATTACATTGGCTGCTGCAATCTCGGCTGGCCGCGTTTGCGGAACCGCCCTTCGCAAGCAACGGGTGGTCATCTTCGGCGCGGGAACCGCCGGAGTGGGTGTTGCAGATCAGATCCGCGATGAAATGGTCCGCGAAGGGGCAACCCATGAAGAGGCGACGAGTCAGTTCTGGTGCATCGATCGCCAGGGATTGCTGACAACCGAAATGCGCACCCCGCTGCACGACTTTCAGTTGACTTACGCCCGTCCCGCGGCGGAATCCAAGAACTGGAGGCGCGAGAGCGCCGACGATGGCGTGAGTCTGGCGGAGGTCGTGCGGCGCGTAAAGCCGACGATTCTGATCGGTGCTTCAGCGGCCGCTGGCAGTTTCACCGAAGCGATTGTAAGGGATATGGCCTCGAACGTGGAACGGCCCGTCATCTTCATCCTTTCCGGGCCACCCGTCCACGCGGAAGCCAATCCCTCCGATCTCATTCTGTGGACCGAAGGACGCGGTCTCGTGGCCACTGGCAGCCCGTTCTCCCCTGTTACCTACAGGGGTGTGACCTACGTCATCGCGCAAGTCAACAACGCCATGCTATATCCGGGGCTTGGGCTTGGCGTGATCGTTTCACAGGCGAGCCGAATCAGCGATGGGATGTTCGCGGCCGCAGCCAATGCGGTTTCCAGCATGGTGACGGTGCGCCCCCAAGGGTCTTCTCTACTGCCTCACATCGACGATTTGCGTTCTGTTTCCGTGACCGTCGCCGTGGCAGTGGCCGTGGCAGCGGATGCAGAGGGCTTGGCCCGAGCGAAGCTGACCGATATCATGCAGCAAGTACAGGATGCGATGTGGCAGCCCGAATATTACACAATCCAGGCAACGTGAGAGCGATCCTCGTCATGCTGATGGCGAGTGGCGTCGCGCGAAATAGCGCGCAGGAAACGCCTTTCAAAATCGCAGTGAACGTCGATCTGGTGGTGCTCAATGCAACGGTTCGTGACGCTGAGGGCCAGGCGGCGAAGGGCCTCCGTTCGCAGGATTTCAAGGTCTATGAAGACGGCGTCTTGCAGGAGATCCGCTTGTTTCGTCACGAAGACGCCCCGGTCACCGTCGGTCTCGTCATCGACCACAGCGGAAGCATGCGGGCAAAGCTCAACGACGTGATCGCGGCTGCGCGAACCTTCGTTCAAGCCAGTCGCGTCGACGACGAGATGTTTGTCATCAACTTCAACGAAAAAGTCAGCTTGAGCATGCCGGGGCCTGTCCTGTTCGGCAATCGCTTGGACGAACTTTCCCATGCGATCGCAAAGATGCCACCTGCCGGTATGACGGCTCTTTACGACGCGACGGCAGAGGCGTTTCAGCGCTTGAAAATCGCCCGCCTCGAAAAGAGGGCTCTGATTGTCATCAGCGACGGCGGCGACAACGCGAGCATCCACCGCAAGAACGAGGTGATGCAGATGGCGGCGCAATCCACCGCGCTGGTTTACACCATTGGAATCTTTGACAGCGACGATGAGGACCGCAACCCGCAAGTGCTTCGCGAACTCGCGCGGACCACCGGGGGCGAAGCGTTTTTTCCGAAAGAAATGAAAGAGGTTGTTTCCATCTGCGAAACGATCGCCCGCGACATACGCAACCAGTACACGATTGGATACTCATCCAGCAACGCGCGTGCGAAGGTGGGTAGCTTTCGAAAAATCCGGGTGGTCGCCGGTAGCGGGAAATCCGGCAAGCTCACCGTACGTGCCAGAGCGGGATACGCCACCAGCCGGTGAGGCTTCTCGACCGCGCATGGACGTCTGACCGCATACGGTCACCGACCGTTTGGCAACTACAACAAAACTACCGACTGCAGCTTGGCCCCTCGATTGCATTCCATCGGGTATGACTTGTGATTCTTTTCTCTCCCTCGGATGCGCTGTATGACGAAGCAGGCGCTCACTGCTCTGGTACTTATCTCGGCCTGGCTGGTTCCAGCCTCTGCTCAAACCCCACAAACGGCCACCAAAGACGATTGGGAAGAGATCAACTTTGAATTTGACTCGGCGCTTCTGGTAGACGGATTTCCGAGCCTGTTGCGCATCGCGGAGTTGCTGAAAGCGAATCCCACCTACAAGGTGCGCGTCGCCGGTCATTCCGATGCCTTGGGATCCACAAGCTTCAACAGCGATCTCGGTATGCGCCGCGCGGCCTCTGTGCGGGACTTTCTAGCGAAATACGTTGGCGGTCCGTCCCAAATCGAGATTGTTACAAAGGGCGAAACCGATCCGAAGGTTACGCCGGAAAAGCCATATTATTCGCGTACAGACGAAGCGCGCTGGATCAATCGCCGGGTGATTCTGACGGTTCTTGACGGCCAAGGGCGTATCGTAGGCGCAGGTGGTGCTGCGGATGCCGTGCGCGCATTGAGAGATCAAGTCGCAGGCGGTGGGATGCGCGACTGTTGCTCGGATGTCCTCAAAAGGCTCGATCAGCTCGACGAAATCCTCAAACAACTCAAAGAGGTGCAACGCCAGAACGCCAAGCTTCAAAGCGATATGGATGAGCTGAAAGCACAACATAAAGCGATGATGGCAGGCGGCGGCGCAGGCATGGCGGGCGCAAACGCAACTGGAACGACAGGATCCACAGGCACAGGGGCGAATGCCAACAGCGCCTCAGGTGGTGCCTCCTCCGCCACCGGTGCCGGATCTGGCATGGGCAATGGCACCGGTTCATCCTCTGCTTCAAACCGGCCCACTGGATTCTCGGGCTCAAACTTCCTCAACAAATTTTCACTGCTTGGCATGAATGCCGGAGCGGATTCCAGCGGTCGCGTCACTTTTACCGGATCCGGTAGATTCTTCGCACCGATGGGGGATAACTTCGCGGTACAGGCGCAGGGCGAATACCTCTACTTCCGCACGCAGCGCGAAGCCCAGTTCGACCTCGGACTCGTCCATCGCATCGCGCGCTTTCAAGCCGGACTTTTCGCGTCCTTCAAGCATGTTCAACTGAACAACTTTGCGGGTGGAACACTCGGTCAAGCGGCGTTAACTGCTGATTATCTGTTCTCTCGCGGTCGTGTCGGCATCTTCGGCACCAAGGGATTCATGGATGAACCGATCATCGGCTCGAACCGCGTTGTCCTTTCGAACGGAGCGCTTGCGGCGAATCTCATTCGGCAGGATTACTTGAGCATCGTCGATCAGGCCGGCGTCAGCGCCACTGTCGGCCTTGTCGGCAACACCTACGCGGAAGGCAACATCGGTTACCTGAAGGCCTTCGGATCGTCCGATCGCGTTGGCGGCACACTCCGCTTCATCTTCCCCGTCAGCGACCACTTCGCCTTCACAGCCGAAGGCGGCGTGAACGAGACATTCATGGGCCGTCAGGGATCTACGGGTCGCGCTGTGTTCGGTATACAGATTGGCAATCTGCTTCGTCCTCGCGACTTCATCGCCTCCGGACGCCCAGTGCCCGTGCAGGTGCCGCGCGTCCGCTACGAGTTGCTGAGCCGCACCATCCGCACCGGCGGAATTCTGCCTCCTGTCGCCGATGCCGGTCCCGATCAGGTCGGTGTACCTGCCGGCACGATCCGCCTGGACGGCTCGAATTCATACGATCCGAACGGCGAAAAGTTGACTTATCAGTGGATACAGGAAGCGGGTCCAGTGGTTGCCCTTTCCTCTTCCACCAGTGCCACCACTACGTTCACGGCAGCCGCGGGACAGGTATATGTCTACCGGTTGCTCGTTCGCAATGAGTCGGGGCTGACCGCGGCGGCACGGGTTCGCATCACGGCACGCAGTGAAGACAGAGTGCAGATTCTGTTCTTCATCGCGAACCCCACCCTCGTGAAACAGGGTGCGACATCGGAACTTTCCTGGAAGGTTTTGAATGCCGATGAAGTGACGATTTCCTCTATCGGTTCGGTTGCCGCTGAAGGGCGTTCGCAAGTGATCGTGAACGACAACATCACCTATCGGCTTACGGCCAAGAATCGCACGAATGAAGAGACCGCCACGGCGACGATCACTGTGGACAGGCCCGTGGCACGCGTGGTGAGCTGCTTTGCAACGCCAACGAACGTGATTCTGGGTGAGACTTCGACGATTGCGTATCTCACGGAGAACGCAACATCCGTCACCATCGCACCTGGCGTCGGCAACGTGCAGCCGAGCGGAACGGTAGCGGTGACACCAACCGCGACCACCACTTATAGCGTGCTCGCAACCGGCCTTGGCGGTCAGGTGGCCACGTGCAACGTCACGATTAACGTCAACTCGCGCCCCGGTCTGCCTCGGGTCATCCGCTTTTCAGCGGATCCCACGATCATCAATCAGGGTGACAAGTCGACGCTCACCTGGTCGACGGAAGGCGCGGATTCCGTGACGATCTCTACCCTCGGTGCGACGGAGTTGAATGGAGCTCGTGACGTGACACCGGCGGTCACCATAACCTATGTGTTGACCGCAACGAACTCATCGGGATCCACCACCGCATCGGCGATGGTGACGGTGAATCCAGTGGCCCCCGTTGTCCGGATCACGAGCTTCATAGCGGATCCGCCGGTTTCACCGGCACCTGGATCCAAAGTGTTGCTGACGTGCCTCGCGTCAAACGCGGTCTCCATCGACATTCAACCGAACAATGGGCAGAACATCACCGCGCAGACTTTGGTGTATCCGCAGCGCGATACAACCTATACCTGCACAGCAACGGGACCCGGCAACACCAGGGACGTCCGCACGCTGACCGTCGTTGTGACGCAGCCCGCAGGGCCGGTTGGCCCCGATCCGAACGTGCCGGTGATCGTGATCAACGGCGGCCCGATCATCGAGACCAACGTTCGCCAATTGACCTTGGATGGCACAGCTACGAGCCCGACGGGCGACGTGCCGCTGAGCTATCGCTGGACCTCGCCGGGGACACAGGCCGCAATCCAAACGCCGAACTCCGCCACCACGATCGTGCAGTTGAACCAACTGATTGGCGACTTCATCTTCGAGCTCGAGGTGACGGATTCCAAAGGGCGGAAGGCGACAAAGCAAGTGGTCGTGCGACTCATTAAGCGACCGGTCATCTAAGGGATGGCTGTGGGGTGGCTCCAGCGAAGAACTTCCGCTGGAGCCATCTCGATCTCTTTGGCTCTGCGGCGACGACACGCATGCTGTCGTCTATAGGAAATATCGGACATCGGAAAGAAAGGGTTCTATGACAACTACTCCAAAGCGGAGCGCAGAATTTTCGAGAGTCGAAAGGGCCTTAAGTGCGACGGTTTCGACGCAGCCTGCTCACGCGGCACCCTGCTTGCGTTTGGCGAAAGAGCCAGAAACGGTTCGCAAGGTTGCTTTCGTGGGAAACTTTCCTCCGCGCAAGTGCGGTATCGCGTCCTTCACCGCCGATATTCTTGCGGCCACCGCTGCCGCGCATCCCAACAGCCAATGCATCGCCGTATCTGTCAATGACGGCCACGATCGCTATGAGTATCCTTCTGCCGTGCGCTTTGAGATCGAAGAGCAGGACCTGTCATCCTACCTGCGCGCTGCGGATTTTCTCAACATCGGCAATGTCGACTCCGTCTGTTTGCAGCATGAGTTCGGCATCTACGGCGGCCCCGCGGGAAGTCACATTCTCGCCCTGTTACGCGAGTTGCGAATGCCTGTTGTGACCACTCTGCACACGGTTCTCATGAATCCAAATATCGACCAACGGCGAGTTATGGACGGCGTCATCGCGCTTTCCACCCGCCTCGTGGTGATGGCCGAACGAGGTCGGCAGATTCTGCAGGACGTTTACGATGTTCCCCTGGCAAAGATCGACGTGATCCCGCACGGCATCCCGGATGGGGGCTTTGTCGACCCCACGTATTTCAAAGATCAGTTCGGTGCCGAAGGCCGCATCGTGTTGCTTACCTTCGGCTTGCTTTCACCGAGCAAAGGGATCGAACACGTCTTCAACGCGCTGCCAAAAATCGTGGCGGAGTTTCCCGAGGTGGTCTACATTGTGCTCGGCGCAACGCATCCGAACGAGCTGCGCAACCATGGCGACGCCTACCGCCACAGTCTCGAGATTCTTGCACGGAAGAACAAGATCGAGAAGCATGTCGTTTTCTACAACCAGTTCGTGGATCTGGAAAATCTCACCGAATTCATCGGTGCCGCGGATCTTTACCTCACGCCCTACCTCAACGAAGCGCAGATCACTTCCGGAACTCTGGCCTACGCCTTCGGTGCGGGGAAAGCGGTTGTTTCCACACCTTATTGGCATGCGGCCGAGTTGTTGTCGGAAGATCGCGGTGTGCTTGTCCCCTTTGGCGATTCCTCCGCCATCGCCACAGAAGTCCTTGCGCTTTTGGGCGACGACAACCGCCGTCACGCGATCCGTAAGAATGCTTATAAGCTGGGTCGAGAGATGGTGTGGAGCAAGATCGCGCAGAAATACATGTCTTCGTTTGAGCGGTCAAGAGTTGAGGCCACGCAGTTATCCCGCAAGTCGCTCACCCGCAGCACACTGGCTGAGAAGCCCCGCGAACTGCCCAAGATCAAGCTCACTCACGTGTCGCGCCTGACCGATTCGACCGGCGTTTTTCAACACGCGTTTCTCAGCGTGCCGAACTTTTCAGAAGGATATTGCACCGACGACAATGCACGCGCCTTCATCCTTGCGGTGCTGCTTGGCGAACTGGGTGAAGACCGCGATGCGGCGCGCAATCTCGCAAGTACGTCCGCAGCCTTTCTGCATCATGCCTTCGATCGCGAGACCAAGCGGTTTCACAACCACCTCAGTTTCGATCGGCGGTGGCTTGACGAACAGGGATCGGAAGACTGCCAGGGCCGGGCTCTTTGGGCCCTTGGCATCGCTGTGGGACGTTCCCCCGTGCGCAGCTTTCAGGTGATGGCCGGGCAGATATTCGCGCTCGCGTTGCCTACCGTGGCAAGCTTCACATCGCCACGCGCCTGGGCCTTCACCTTGATCGGTATCCACGAATACCTGCGCCGTTTGGGCGGCGATAGCTTCGTCAGTCAGACCCGCGAGCTGCTCACCGCCAAGTTGATGGCTCAGTTCGATGCGGCTGCCCAACCCGACTGGCCCTGGTTCGAAACCGAACTTTCCTACGACAATGCCAAACTTTCAGAGGCGTTGATCGTGACCGGACGCGCCACAGGGCAGGACGCGGTGCTCCATCGCGGACTCGATTCCCTACGCTGGCTGACCGAAGTGCAAGTGTCCGAGCATGGCCATTTCCGGCCGATCGGCAGCAATGGATTCTATCGCCGCGGAGGTCCGCGAGCAGACTTCGATCAGCAGCCGGTGGAGGCCCAGGCAACCGTTTCCGCCTGCCTGGAAGCCTACCGCGCGACGTCCGACTATAGGTGGCACAATCATGCGCAACGCGCGTTCGATTGGTTTCTCGGCTGGAACGATCTCGGCCTCGATCTGTATTCTCCGGAATCCGGAGGCTGCCACGATGGCTTGCATGTGGATCGCGTCAATGGCAATCAGGGTGCCGAATCCACACTCGCGTTTCTCCTGTCTTTAGCTGAGATGCGTCTAGCACAGAACAACCGGGCGAGTTTCGCCGCGGGATCCTGATCTTGCAGGTCCACGTCAAGCGCACGGCCGCAATTCTCAACCCGGATCAGTCCCGGGTGCTGTTGCGGCCATTCATCCCAGGCAATTCTCAGCGGGTTTCCGCAATCGTCGACAGGATTCTATCGCTGCCCGATGACCAGGTGAAACTGCTGCTAGATGAGACTTGCCTGGATTTTTCCGAGCGGCATCATGAAATTCAAAAGACTTTTTTAGAGCGCTACGAACAGGTCCGGGAGTACCTCTGGGCGGACCAGGGAGTCACCGAACGGCAAAAGCTTCTGATCGGTGCCTATTTCCTTGCTGAATATTCATTGGAATCCTCTGCGCTCTTCAACCCTTCGATTGTCGCCCATCCCGATCAGAGCGGACTCGCACCCGGCGAATTGCGATTCATTCTCAGTCTGCGTGCCACCGGCGAGGGTCATATCTCGTCGATCACCTTTCGTACGGGCGTCATTCATGCGGATCGGGTCATCGAGGTCTTCAAGCCCAGCGGCTTTCTCAGCGAAGCCCGCCAGATCGTAACTCCGGTCTATAAAAAAGACCTGTTCGAAAGAAAGCTCAATGAACTTGGACTGGGCGGCGACTTCACCAATCGGATGATGCATGTACTTGCCGCCACGTTCACACTCGAACAGCTTCGGGCGGAGTTGAAGGCGGAACAGTTTCGCTATGCCGATGGTATGTCTCCGCTCGATCAAGCGGCATCGCAAGGCATCTGGATGTTGGCGCGATCGAACTACGAAGTGCAGTTTCACCCGCAGCAGGAACTGTCGCAGCGGATTCTCTTTCCCGCAACGCCATCGCAGCGTAACGGAATCGAAGACGCTCGCTTCGTGTGCTTTCACAACGACGATGGATCGCGGACCTACTACGCCACATTCACTGCCTTCGATGGCCAAGTCGTGATGCCGGAACTGCTCGAAACCAACGATTTTATGCTATTCCGGTTCATTACACTGAACGGACCGGCGGCGAAGAACAAAGGCATGGCGATCTTTCCGCGCAAGATCGGTGGCCGCTATGCGATGCTCTCGCGACAGGATAACGAAAGCATCTATCTCATGTTCTCGGACAATGTCCACTTCTGGAATCAGACCACGCTGCTACTCAAACCGCAGTTTCCGTGGGAACTCATCCAGATCGGCAACTGTGGATCTCCCATTGAAACCGAGGCCGGCTGGCTGGTGCTAAGCCATGGCGTGGGTCCGATGCGAAAGTACTGTATCGGTGCGTTTCTGCTCGATCTCGAAGATCCCTCGAAGGTGATCGGCCGTCTGTCCGAGCCCTTGCTCAAGCCCAATCAGAACGAACGCGAAGGCTATGTACCGAACGTCGTCTACACTTGCGGTGCCTTGGTCCATAATGGAGAATTGATCATTCCCTATGGCCTCGCAGACCATGCCACGGGCTTCGCAACGGTGGCATTGGCGGAAGTTCTCGCCGCCATGGTTCCGGTGGCATGAAGGGCCGCATTGCCATGCTCTCTCCGGTCGCGTGGAGAACGCCACCGCGCCACTACGGTGCCTGGGAAACCGTCGCCGGCAACATTGCCGAAGGGTTGGTGAAAAGCGGTTGGGATGTCACACTGTTCGCGACCGGGGATTCCATCACCGGCGCCAGGCTGCACGCGGTCATCGACCGTGGTTATGAAGAGGATCGCTCAATCGATCCCAAGGTCGCCGAGTGCCTCCATATCGCCGAGGTTTTCGAGCACGCCGCGGAATTCGACCTCATTCACAGCCACTACGATTTCATGGCGCTGGCGTACACGCGTTTGGTGACCACTCCGGTGCTGACCACCGTCCACGGCTTCTCTTCCGCGCAGATCATGCCGGTTTACAACAAATATCGGGATGGAAACTTTGTCTCCATCAGCAATTCCGATCGCGCACCGGGGCTCAACTATCTGGCAACCGTCTACAACGGCATCGATTTGTCTCTCTACCCGTTGCGGGCGAGAGGCGGCGAGGCTTTGGTCTTTCTGGGGCGCATCCATCCGGATAAGGGCGCGCATCTGGCGATCGATGTCGCTCTGCGCACTGGCTTGCCGTTGCTGATCGCCGGAATCGTGCAGGATCGGGCTTATTTCAACGAACACGTCGAACCGCATCTCAACGCCACCATACGCTATATCGGTCCGGTGGATGCCGCCGGCAAGAACGAACTGTTTGCACAGGCGCGGGCGCTGTTGCATCTCAACACAATCCCCGAGCGATTCGGACTCGTACTCGCGGAAGCCAATGCCGCCGGCGTTCCGGTGATCGCGATGGATCTGGGATCCTGCCGGGAAGTCATCGAAGACGGCAAGACCGGGTTTCTCGTCAACGGTGTCGATGAGGCCGTGCTGGCGTTGCAAAGGGTGCACGAGATCGACCGCGAAGCCTGCCGCGCGCGAGTGCAACGATGTTTCTCGATCGAAACCATGGTGGCCGGATACGAGCAGGTTTACCGGGCAATCTTCGAGAGGAAGGCAACCGGATGAACCTCGTCAAGCGCTTCGCCGCCAACCCGATTCTGACCAAGGCGGAAATCCCGTATCCAGTCGAAACCGTGCACAATGCGGCCGTCGTCAAGCATGGAGACGAGTACATCATGTTGTTCCGCTCGCACTTGCGCACCGGGCGCTCAATCATCGGACTCGCCCGCAGCGCCAACGGCATCAAGTTCGTGGCCGACCCCGCTCCGTTTCTCACGCCGATCCAGGATGGGCCTTTTGCCGCCTATGAAGAGTATGGCGTCGAGGATCCGCGAGTGACGTTTCTCGATGGCGAGTATCTCATCACCTATAGCGCCTACTCGCGAAACGGCGTGCGCGTGGCGTTGGCCAAAACCAAAGACTTTCAGCAGATCGAGCGCTTCTCTTTGATCACGCAGGCCGACTATCGCAA
The DNA here is from genome assembly GCA_964500255.1 of uncultured Solibacteraceae bacterium. Classification (GTDB taxonomy): domain Bacteria; phylum Acidobacteriota; class Terriglobia; order Bryobacterales; family Bryobacteraceae; genus F-183. The sequence continues at coordinate 44,379 of CAZCPL010000018.1, forward strand.
CATCGTTATCTTTCCGCAGAGGTTTGACGGGTTGTACGCGCGATTGGATCGCCCTCATTCGGAGATCGCGCCTTGGTCCATTTGGATTTCCTTCTCGCCGGATCTGCGCTTTTGGGGCGATTCCAAGCTCATCATGCGGCCCACTCAATACCACTGGGATGAGATGAAGATCGGCCCTGGCGCGCCACCGATCCGAACGGACCAGGGCTGGCTTTCGATCTATCACGGCGTCTTTCAGACGATGGCCGGAGCGGTATATCGCCTGGGAGTGGCGCTGCACGACCTCGAAGATCCCTCGAAGATGCTCGGCGTGGGAGCTTCGTGGATTCTGCAACCGGAAGACCCCTGGGAAGTGACCGGGTATGTTCCCAATGTCGTCTTCAGTTGCGGCGCGGTCGCCGAGCCCGACGGAACTGTCAAAATCTATTGGGGCGGTGCGGACTCGGTGATGTGTGGGGGCGAAGCCTTGCTTTCTGACCTGACTGCACTGTGCCTGAACCCGGTTCGTGGCTCGATTTGACCGAATCCGGTCACGCTACGTCACAATGGCCATGGGCGTGCTCCCAGTATTATGTGAAAACAGCAAAGGGACTTCGCTCCACCCCCGTTCGCCTATCGCGAACAGACTGCCGCCAGATCCTCACACGCGAAACAGACTAAGCTTGGTTAGGTCTCTGCTCGGAACAACGGCCCTGAATGGTTGGAAAGGTTACAGATGATGAGTCCGGCTAGCTCAAAATCAATGGTGAGTCGCTGGTTGATCGAGAACGGTCCAGCGGAAATGGAACAGCTCCTTCGCACGATTGTTTTTTATCCTTCCATCCCAATTGTGCTTGTCGACAGCGAGGGGAAATATCGGGATGGCAGCGTCGGCGCGGGTCAACTGTTCGGCCTACCGAGAACAAAGCTCATCGGTCGAAAAATGGCTAGCGGAGGCCATATCGAGAGTCCGAACGGACGTTTTTTAGATGTCGACATCGCATCCCAACTGGAAATTCTGCCGGAGCGCCATGTATTGGTCCTTCGGAACAAAGCAGCAGAGCCGGAAAGCCCCGAACACATAGAATCGTGGACGCAAGACTACGCACTCTTCCTGATCGATACCAGGGGTTGCATTGCCGCATGGTATCCCGGTGCCGAGCGCATCTTCGGCTATTCGGCTTCTGAGGTAATCAAGCGCAACGTTTCGTACCTTTACCCCAAGGACGACTCGGGTGAAAACGGGTACGAGATCGAACTCAAGCGAGCCTCGGCGGAAGGCCATTTCGGAGTGGAAGGATGGCGGGTGAAGAAAGACGGCTCGCGATTCTGGGCCAACGTCGTGACGGTGGCACTGAGAGACGAACTGGGCGAATTGCAGGGATTTGGGCGATTGACGCGCGACTTCACCAGCCGTCACGAGCGGGACGAAAAGTTGCAGCGCAGCGTTGCCCGCGCGAGGCCGGTACCGCACAAAACGGCGGTGGCGGGAATCGTTTCCGGCGAATTCGACCAGGTTCCCGAAGCGAACGATGCCTTTCTTGCACTGGTCGGATACAACCGGGACGACCTGGACTCCGGCCGGATGAACTGGTTCGATCTCACTCCCCCCGAGTATGTTCCACTCGACGAACTCGCTCATGAGGAATGCCTGCGGTTCGGTGCCTGCACCCCTGTTGAGAAAGAACTGACCTGCAAAGACGGCAGCCGGATTCGGGTGCTGGTCGCCACCGCGGTGCTGAAACTCTCGCCATTCCGTTGGATTTCCTTCATTCAGGAGTTTCAGCATGCGGACGAAACTGCTCCTGCCGATGCCAACCTCGAGCCCAGCAAAAACTTCGGTGAAATCGTCGGCAGCAGCGGATCTTTGCGGCGTGTCCAGCAGCAGGTGGAAGTGGTTGCGCCGACCGATGCTACCGTGCTGGTT
>CAZCPL010000019.1:0-45250 GCA_964500255.1 uncultured Solibacteraceae bacterium
GCATCGGCGCTGCAGAACGTTGCGACCGTCAATCCCTTCACCATCACCGGCACCAACCTCAATGCCGGAGGCACGCCCGTAGTTCGCTTCACTCCCCCCGGCGGCGGCCCCACCACGCTCACCTTGAATTCGTCCTCCGCAACATCGATTAGCGCGATCCTACCCGCAGGCCTGCTCGCCACGGTCGGCACTGCCACCGTCACCGTGCAAACCGGAACCGCTGTCTCGGCACCCGTTACTTTTGCCATCACGGCCGGTGGACCCTCGCTGACCTCTGTTTCGCCTTCGTCCGTGCCGCAAAACACAGCCGCGACATTCACTTTGACCGGCTCGAATCTTTCACCGCTGAACGCATTGACCTATACGCCTCAAGGCGGGTCCGCAATTTCACTGACACCGACTTCGGCATCGGCAACGACGATTGCGGTGTCTTTGTCCGCCGGACAACTCGCCACATTGGGCACCGGCGTCTTCTCTGTGACGACTCCTGTTTCACCGGCTGCCACTGCGAACATTCAGGTCACGGTTCCGGTGTTGTCTACGATCAACCCGAACACGGTGCTGAGAGGCAGCGGAGCGCAGTCGTTCACCGTTTCGGGCAATTTCTTTAACGCGAACATTGCCCGATTCACCGCGCCCGTGACCGGTGCCGTAACCGACCATCCACTCACTGTCGGCACCGGCACTGCATCGTTCAGTGTGGGTGCCGCGCAAGTGCTGAATGCCGGAACCGCGACCGTTCGTCTTGTAGAAGCCGGTTCCATCTCGAACGGGCTCGATGTTTTCATCGTCGAACCAGCGATCACTAGCCTCAGCCCCGCATCGGCTCTGCAGAACGCGTCGACTTTCAACCTCATCCTCACTGGCGCCAACTTTACCGCCGGAGGCACGCCCATTGTGCGCTTCACCCCGCCCGGCGGCAGCCCGACGACGCTCGCCTTGAACTCGTCCGCAGCAACCTCAATCAGCGCCATCCTGCCCACAGGATTGCTGGCCGCTACCGGCATCGCTTCCGTCACCGTGCAGACGGGCACCGCAGTGTCCGCGCCAGTGAACTTCTCCATCGGTTCCGGGCCAGCAATCACCAGCATTACGCCCGATCGTGCCGTAGCAGGCTCCGGCCAAATCAGCCCGTTGGTCATTACCGGCACAAACTTCACAGCAGGCGGAACGCCCACCGCATTCTTCGTGTCCTTCTCAGGAAGTCAAGTCGCGCTGAGCAATGTAGCCTCACCCACTGCAACGTCGATGTCGGTAACCATCCCCGCCAGCTTCTTGGCGACTGTTGGAAGCGCATCGATCTTCGTCCGCTCGGGATCCAGCGACTCGAACTTCGTCCCATTCACGATCGCTTCCGCCCCCGCCATTTCGTTCGTTTCGCAGGATAACGATTTCGCCGGCGCGCCGGACATCTTGTTCTCCATCACTGGCACGAACTTTACCGCTGGCGGAACTCCATCGGTCCGCTGGACCAACGGCGCAAACACCACCATACTCGCCATCAACGGCACGCCCACCAACAACGGGATCGATGTCACGATTCCCGCGGCGTTGCTGGTTTCCCCCGGCACGGCTTCGATCTTGGTGCAGGTTGGTGGCGTGAACTCGGCTCCTGTCACCTTCACGATTTTCCCGACTCCGGTGATCACGACGCTGTCTCCGGCATCGGCTACGGCGGGCGGAGGAGCTTTCACACTCACCATCAACGGGGCCAACTTGGCCCTGTCCGGATTCGTACCCGTCGTCCGGTTCAACACCACTACACTCTCGCCGTCGGCGGTTGGCGCGAACGCTCTCACCGTCAGCATCCCCGCGTCGCTAATCGCCGTGGCAGGAACCCTTCCCGTGACCGTCACTTTGAATCGCGACTTCGGTGAGGCATCGCCTGCGGCAAAACGGCGTCCGCAGGCAGGACGCGCGTTTGGCGAAGTCCGCAATGTTTCGAACACCGTCAACTTCATCGTCAATGGTGCTGGGCCAACGCTCATCTCGTTGAACCCGGCTTCGGGGACGGCTGGCACCGCAGGCTTCGCCCTGACGATCGCCGGATCGGGTTTTGCCTCGGGCGATACGCTCGATTTCAACGGCACGAGCATCACACCGTCGTCCTTCACTTCCACACAGTTGGTTGCGACGGTTCCCGCTGCGGCCATCACCACGCCGGGTGTCAGGAATGTCCGCGTGCTCACTGCGGCAGGCGTGCCTTCGAATACGCTCACCTTCCGCGTCAACTACAACATCACCTCGCTGAGTCCGTCGTTCGCCACGGTTGGCGGCGCGCTGTTCCCGCTCACGGTGAATGCGACCGCGGTGCTCTCTGGCGCGCAGATCGTCTTCAACGGAAATCCGCTGACCACACTTAGCGCCACCGCCACCAGTGTGACGGCGAATGTCCCAGCATCGCTGATCGCCACAGCGAACAATGTGCCAGTCACGTTGACCGACGGCACGCTGACCTCGAACTCGCTGAACTTCAGCATTCTCGGGGCGGTGAATGTCATCTCTCTCAATTCGCCTTCTGTGCAAGCCGGATCCGGACCACTCATCCTGCAGGTTACCGGCAGCGGCTTCGATAGCGGCTCGACTGTTTTGGCCAACAACGCAGCGGTCACGAGCACGTTTCAAAGTGCGACACAAATGACCGCGACGATTCCCGCTGGGCTTTTGCTGAATGCGGGCACTGTGGCGATCTCTGTGCGTGATTCGAATCAACGTGTGTCGAACGCGGTCGATCTGCAAGTGCTCGCTCAGATTTCGATCACGTCGCTCAATCCTTCGTTTGCCAGCGCAGGCGGCAATACGTTTACCTTGACGGTGAACGGCAGCGGCTTCGCCACCGGCATGACCGTCTTTGCTGGATCGACCTCGTTGACCTCCGTCTTTGCAAGCGCCACGCAGATGACAGCGACCGTTCCGGCGTCGCTGATCACCACACCTGGATCGCTGAGCATCACGGTTCGCGATGCCAACCAGCGTACGTCGAATGCTGTCTCGCTGCCGATTTTAGGTGGACTTAGCATCACGACATTGAGTCCGTCGTTCGCCCAAGCGGGCTTTGCGACGTTCACTCTGACGGTCACTGGCGCGAACTTCGATTCGGGATCCACTGTGTTGGCCAACGGATCGCCGTTGAGCAGCCAGTTTGTGAGTGCGACGCAGGTGACGGCGACTGTATTGGCATCGTCCATCACGACTCCTGGATCGCTGAGCATCACGGTTCGCGATTCGAACCAGCGTTTGTCCAATGCCGTCGCGCTGCCGATTTTAGGTGGACTTAGCATTACGACATTGAGTCCGTCGTTCGCCCAAGCAGGCTTTTCGACGTTCACTCTGACGGTCACTGGCGCGAACTTCGATTCGGGATCCACTGTGTTGGCCAACGGATCGCCGTTGAGCAGCCAGTTTGTGAGCGCGACGCAGATGACGGCGACTGTATTGGCATCGTCCATCGCAACACCGGGATCCATCGACATCACCGTCCGCGACAGCAATCAGCGGACCTCGAATTCCGTCGGCCTGCCAGTGCTCGCTGCGATCACCACAACGTCTTTGAATCCCGCATTTGCCGCCGCTGGATCCGCCAATCTAGCATTGACGGTGGCAGGCACTGGGTTCGACAGCGGCTCCGTGGTTCTGGCCAATGGTTCGCCCATCACCAGCGCATTCGTGAGTGCCACGCAGATGTCAGCCACGGTTCCGGCCAATCTCCTGACCGCGCCCGGATCCGTCAGTATCAGCGTCCGCGATTCGCGCAACCGGACATCGAATGTCGTCAATCTGCCCGTGCTTGGCGGACTCACGATCACCTCGTTGAGTCCCACCTTCCGCGAGGCCGGGACCGCTGCGTTCACGCTGACGGTCAATGGATCCGCCTTCGACGATGCATCGGTTGTACTCGCCGGAGCCCAAACACTGACGACAAGTTTTGTTTCGGCGACGCAGTTGCAGGCAACGGTTCCCGCAGCCTTGATCGCGACGGCCGGAAGCCTTTCGATCACCGTGCGCGATTCCCGCTCGCGAACCTCGAATGCCGTGGGCTTGCCGATCCTCGAGCCACTTCGGATCAGTAGCTTGGTGCCGAACTTCCGCGACGCCGGATCTGCCACCTTCACGATTAGCGTCGGTGGTTCGGGTTTCGAATCGAACTCCGTTGTCAATTTTAACGGAACGCCTCTGCAGACTATCGTGGTGGTGCCGCCTGCCGTCGTGCTAAGCGCCACCGTTCCCGCCAGCCTCATCGCGGCAGCCGGAACTGCAAACATTACCGTCACGGACAACCGCGGACGCACCTCCAACAGCGTGCCGTTCCAGGTCCTGACGCCTCTCACGATTACCTCTTTGAGTCCGTCGTTTGTCGAAGCCGGTGCCGCGGCGTTCACGCTCTCGCTCAACGGAACCGGTTTCACCAATGGCATGAATGTACTGTTTGGCTCGTCGACGATTCCCGCTACCGTCGGATCTTCCACGCAGGCAACGGTACAGATTCCAGCGAATCTCGTTTCGATTGCGGCTGCGGTTCCGGTATCGGTGCAGAGTCAGGTGGCCGGCGCCTTCGGTGGTTCGGAAACCCGTCAATCGAACACCATCAACTTTCAAGTGCTCACGCCGCTCTCGTTGACCAGCGTGAATCCTTCGCGCGCCAATGCGGGAGTTTCCACGTTCACGTTGACCGTTGGCGGACAAGGCTTTGTGAACGGAGCGGTCATTCGCTTCAACAATGCGAACCTCACCACGACGTTCGTCAACAGCACCACACTTACCGGCCTGGTGACGCCTGCCTTGGTGAGTGTGCCAGGATCCACCGAAGTCCGCGTGCAACTGCAGGATGGCCGCATCTCGTCTGCCGTGCCGTTCACCATTCTGCCGCAGCTTCGCATCACACAAATCAGTCCTCCGGCCACCGCTGCAGGAGCCAACTCCTTCACGTTGACAGTGACGGGCGAAGGTTTCACCAACGAGTCCGTCGTGCGAATCGGTGGTTTTGGACTGCAAACAACTTTCATCGGTCCGACCCAATTGACCGCCTTCGTGAATGACTCGGTCGTTGCCAATCCCACCACGGCCGACGTCACCGTTGCCAATCCTCTGGGCGCGATTTCGAACGCCCTGAGCTTCAGTGCCGGCGGCACGATTTCCGTCACTTCGATCAATCCGGCCGGGGCCCCCGCGGGAAGCAATGCGGTCACCATCGCCATCAGCGGCACCGGCTTTACGGCCGGAACAGTGGCTCGTTTCGGAACCACCGATCTTGCCACTACGTTTCTCGGTGCCACGCAGTTGAACGCATTGATCCCCGCCGCTTTGCTCGTCACGCCGGGCAACTTCGCAATTACCGCAGCAGCGGGCACCACAGTTTCGAACGCAGTCAACTTCGAGGTTGGCGGCAAGCCGGAGTTGAACTTCCTCAATCCGGATGCTGTGACCGCGGGTTCGCGCGCCATAACGATCATTGCGTTGGGGCGTGGCTTCCTTCCCGGTGCCATCCTGAAGTTCGGCGATGACGATATCCCGACGACGTTCGCCAGCGGCACACAAGTCTCTGGAGTCGTGAGCGCGGCTCTGCTCGCCACGGCCCGCACGGTTTCCGTCTCAGTGGTCAACACGAACGGCGCGGCGTCGAATTCCAAGGAATTCCGCATCGCCGCACTCACGCTGACGTCGTTGACGCCTGACAAGGCAACGGCAGGATCCGCAGCCTTGACGCTCTCGGTCGAAGGCACAGGCTTTATCAACGGCGCGATCGTCAGCTTCGGTGGACGCTCTCTCATCACAACCTTCGGCGGTGCCACCCGCTTGAGTGCTTCCGTTCCAGCCGATGCGCTGCTCACTGCCGGGCGCATCAATGTGACGGTTGCGAATCCCGATGGCGCGGTTTCGAACGCGCTGCCGTTCACTGTTGAATCCGACACACCGACGATCTCGCGCATCAATCCGGGCTCCGTTGTCGCAGGCAGCGGCGAAGTCACCATCGCTGTTACGGGCGGAGGTTTCGTGCGCGGCTCTTCGGTAACCGCCAACGGCAGCGGCTTGGCGACAACGTTCAACAGCGCGACCTCACTCGATGCTGTGGTTCCGGCCGATCTGTTGCTCAACATCCGCAACCTGGTGATCAAAGTGGTGAACCCCGGCAACAAGGAATCGAATGAAGTAGGACTTTCTGTCACCGCACCGACACCCGCCATCACCAGCATCACGCCGCCTTCTGTAAATGCGGGTACGACCGTCGATGTCAATATCACGATCGCTGGTTCCGGATTCATTCAAGGCTCTTCGGTGACCTTCAACGGCAGCGGCATTGAGACGTCGTTCAATAGCGCGACTTCGTTGTCGGCGGTGATTCCCGCTTCTGTTTTGACCACTGCGGGCAATGCCGCGGTACAAGTGGTGAACCCCGGCAACCTGACTTCGAACACGGTGCAGTTCAACGTGTTGGGTGCTGTGACGGTGACGTCAGTGAATCCCGCGATATTGTCCGCTGGCGGTGCGTCGGATCCTGTGGTGACGGTTGCGGGAACGGGCTTTGTGAGTGGATCGACGGTGTTGTTCGGCGGCGCTGCGCTGCCCACAACATTTGGATCCGCTACGACTCTCTCGGCGACAGTTCCGCAGAATCTGTTGACGACGGCCCGCGCTGTGTCGGTCTCCGTGAGAAATCCGAACGGCGCGGTCTCGAACGGTGTGAATCTCACGGTGGCGCCTCCTGTTCCGGCATTGAGTTTGAATGTTCCGGCCACGATCAATCCGGCAGGCAATGGAACTGTAGCGGTGACACTCAGTGGCCCTGCGCCCGTGGCATTGCAAGGAACGTTGTCGATGACGTTTGTGAACAACTCGAACAACGCGCCGAACGGCTATTTCGATCCTGCGCTTGCCTTTGCCGGTGCTGCGGCAGGTCAGCCTCGCGTGGTGACGTTCACGATTGCGCAAGGCGCGACGACGGCGGTGATTTCGGGCAACGGTGCCTTTTCACCGGGAACGGTGGCCGGTACGATCAACATCGTGATGACGGCGTTGACGGGTGGAGGGCAAAACCTGTTGCCGAGTCCGGCGCCAACTCGCGATGTGGCTGTGGATCGTGTGGTTCCTGTGGTTGTGGCGGGTTCGGTACGCATCACGAACGTCACCGGCGGATTCCAAGTGGAACTGAACGGCATCTCATCGCCTCGCGATCTGCGAAGCATCACGTACACGTTCACGGCGTCGGGAACGAGCATCCTGGAAGGCGCGTCGGTGCCGGTGGATGTCGCGTCTTTGTTCACGACGTACTTCGCGAGCGACGCTGGCCGCAACGCAGGCGGCACCTTCCGCTTCACGATACCGTTCACGGTAGCGGGCGGAGATGCGGCGGCGGTGACGTCGGTCACGGTGACGATGACGAACTCGGTGGGAACGTCGACTGCAGTCTCGGGCGGCCGCTAACCAATTAGCGCCTCGAACAGCCGCCGCTTTTGGCGCTCGACGGGTTTCGTGCGCAGAGTTCCTGCCGACGATAGTGCTTCGCGTACGAGCATATCCAATATCTAGGGCAGCAGAGCACTTTCGTGTGTTCTGGCTGTTTTGGCTTGGTTCGAATATCTTGAAAATCCACGCCCAGAGGACGGAATCTTGTTGCTCTTGGGCTGCTGCAACTATCCAGTTCACGAGGAGCTTGGGCCGCAGTGAGAGTTTCACGGCGGCCCAAAAGTAGGGATCTAGACGAACTTGTAAACACCAGGAACCGGAATCGCCGGGACATCCATCTTCAAATCGTAGTCGAATGCTTTCGGAGTCAGATCCTGCTGGGAGTTCATCATCATGTCCCAGGTGATTTTCAATCCAGAATACGCCGCCTCGCGACCCATGATGCAGGTCATCGTGCTTTCGGCAACCGTCATGCCGTGGTTGATGTAGGGTCCGTTGCCTCGAATCGAATTGGCCAGCGCGGTATGTTCTGCGACGTAAGGACGCGTAATGGCGTTGTCAGCCAAATCGTTGCCCTTGCTGCGGCCTTTGGATCCGACGATCAACTCGCTGATGTTGGTCGCAATATTGTTGGTCTGATTGCGCGGATACTGGCGGCAATACGACGACATGTGGACGCCGTTGGCATACACGAAGTCGGCGGACACGTGATCGTAGATGTGGCCGTAGATCTCTTCCTTCGGTCTCCACGCTACCCCGCCGGAGGCCGTGCATTCGACAGGATGCCCGCCCATCGCCCAATTGCTAACGTCAATGTTGTGCAGATGCTGTTCGACGATCTGGTCGCCACAGATCCACAGATGGGAATACCAGGCGCGATGCTGCCAAGTCATGTCGCCCCACTTGGCGTCGCGAGCCCTTTGCTGGATGACAGGGGTTCCGACCCAGTAGGCGTAGGTGGCGAGGATGTCTCCAATCGCTCCGTTCTTGATCTTGTCGATGGTGGTGACGTAGTTGGAATCGTTGCGGCGCTGGGCACCGGACATCACGGTCAACTTCAGTTCCTCTGATTTCCTGGCGGAGGCCATAAAGCGTCGCACGCCGACGGCGTCGACGCCGAAGGGCTTCTCGCAGAAGACATGTTTCCTGGCGTTGATCGCCGCTTCGAAGTGCGCGGGCCGATAGCCGGGAGGCGCGCAGAGCATCACGATGTCGATGTCGGACTTCAAGACTTTCTCGATGGCGTCGAAGCCGACAAAGCGCTTCTCCGGCGTCAACGCGATCCGGTTCTGGAACTTGCCATAATCCGGATGCCTGGCGAAGCTCTTGATCGAGGCTTCGAGCTTGTCTTCGAAAATGTCCCCCATGGATACAAGATCGATATTGTCGGTGCCTTGCATCATGTCGATGACGGCTTGCGTGCCGCGGCCTCCGCAGCCGACGAGTCCTGCTTTGAGCTTCTCGTTTGCCCAGCCCTTGACCAGTTGCGGCTTGACGATCATGAATGTCGTCGCCGCAGCCGCAGCGGTGGATTTCGTGAACAGGTTCCGACGGGATATAGTAGACACAATCACTCTCCGTAAGCGCCAAGTTATCGTTTACTTGACGACTCAATTCTATCGCCTTATGAAACCAACAGGAATCTATACAGCGGCAGTCACGCCGCGATTGGATGGCAAGATCGCCATCGACACGTCCGCCGCACTCGACCTGATTGATTGGTTGTGCGATCACGGTGTGCAGGGAATCGTTCTCATGGGGTCGACGGGCGAGTTCGTCCACTACACTATTGAAGATCGCATTGCGTATGCCGCCACGGTGGTGAAGCATTCGCGCGTCCCTGTGCTGGTCAATGCGTCGCATTCCAGCTACGACGGCGCGCTGCAACTCGCCAAAGCCGCGCGCGACTGCGGCGCCGCGGGAACGGTACTCATGCCGCCCTACTTCTTTCGCTATACGCAGCAGCAGTTGTTCGACTTCTTTCGGAAGTTCGGCGAGGACTTCGACGCGAAGCTGTTTCTCTACAACATTCCGTTTTTCACCACGCCGCTTGAGGCATCGACTGCACAACGGCTGCTCGAAACGGGCCGTTTTGCGGGTATCAAGGATTCCAGTGGCAACGTCGACTACCTCGCCAAGTTGCTGCCGCTGCGCGATGAGAATACCGCCGTGTTTGTCGGTAACGACGTGGTGTTTCGTTCGCTGCGTGTCGCCGGTGCCGATGGTGTCGTGTCCGGTGTTTCATGCGCCATACCCGAACTCCTGCTCGCGCTCGATCGTGCGATCGCCGCCGATGACGACGCCAAAGGCCAACAACTCGACCGGTATTTGCAGGAATTTATCCGCCACATCGACGCAATGCCCGCGCCGATTGGCGTGAAAGAGGCCGTGAAATTGCGTGGACTCCAGGCCTCAGGACACTCGATCCCTCTCGGACCCGAAATGCAAAAGCAGATCGATCGGTTCGGCGTCTGGTTCAAGGAATGGCTGCCCGGCCTGTTGAAGGCTTGCAAGGCGTGAGCGGTTTCGACATGTCTCCCGAGGAGTTTCGCGAGGAAGGCCACCGCATGGTGGACTGGATGGCGGACTACCTCCGCGATATTCGTGACCTGCCGGTGATGGCCCGTGTCGAACCTGGCGATCTCATTGCTCAGTTGCCCACATCGGGACCCGAAGTCGGCGAGCCAATGGATCGCATCTTCGCGGACTTTCGTGAACAGATTCTGCCCGCCGTGACGCACTGGAATCATCCGCGTTTTCATAGCTATTTTGCGATTTCCGCCTCGGGGCCAGGCATCCTTGGAGAAATGGCGGCCGCGGCGATCAATTCCAACGGCTTCCTGTGGAAGTGCAGCCCTGCCGTGACGGAACTGGAGCAGGTGACGCTCGATTGGCTTCGGCAATGGCTGGGACTTCCCGCGCCGATGTTTGGCATCATCTACGACACGGCATCAATGTCGACGATGCATGCGATTGCGGCCGCGCGTGAGAAGGCGGATGCGGAGTGCCGACTCAACGGGGCCTCGCGCGGCTTGACGATGTATTGTTCCGAGCATGCGCATTCCTCAAACGAGAAAGGCGCGATCAGCATCGGCGTGGGGCAGCAGAACGTTCGCAAAATCGGGCTGGATACGGAGTTCCGGATGCGGCCCGATCTGTTGCGTGCGGCTGTGCTGCAAGACATTGCCAAGGGGCTGAAACCCTTCTGCGTTGTCTCGGCGATCGGCACCACCGCCACCACTGCCGTTGATCCGACGGACGCCATCGCGGACATCGCGGCGGAGTTCGGACTGTGGCTGCATGTGGATGCGGCGTACGCGGGTCCTGCGGCACTGGCGGAAGACTATCGGCCTTTGTTCAAGGGCTGGGAACGCGCGGATTCCATTGTGGTCAATCCGCACAAGTGGATGGCGACGCCCGTCGACATTTCAGTGTTCTATACAAAGCATCCAGAGATTCTGAAGCGCGCCTACTCGCTGATCCCGGACTATTTGGTGACTGCGGAAGACGACAAAGTCGTCAATTACATGGACTACGGCGTGCAACTCGGCCGCCGTTTCCGATCGTTGAAGCTCTGGTTTGTGATGCGCTATTTCGGCCGCCAGAAGCTGGCGGAGATGATCCGCGCGCATTGCCTGTGGGCGCGCGAATTTGCGGCATGGGCCGTCGCGGACGGGCGTTTCGAGATCGGTGCCCCGGTGCCGTTTTCGTTGGTGTGCGTGCGGATGAAGGGATCGGACGACGACAACCGTGCCTTGATGGATCGCGTGAACGCTTCTGGTGTGGCGTTCCTCTCGCCAACGTCATTGAATGGCAAGCTATACCTTCGAGTCGCCATCGGGAACATCAAGACCACGCGCGAGGATATCGAAGCGACCTGGTGCGCGATCAGGTCCGCTGTTTGAGTAGTTGCTCGCGATCGCGGCGGCCATGCAGAATCGCGACAACTTGCAATGGCTTGGTTTCCGGTCGATAGACGATCAATAGGAGTAGATGGCGAAGAACTTCACCGGTTCGGCGGTGAGGTCCCGACGCCAATGTCCGATTCCGGGAGAAGACGCGAGGAACGCAATCTTTTCGCGAATGACTGTTTCCACTCAATCGGCTACCGCAACGCCACCGTTGCAACGGACAAAATGCCAGATTTCGACAGGATCTTCCGCCGCTTGAGGCGCGATAACGTACCGCGACATTATTCGTGCGGAGCTTGGGCGTGCTGAGCTTTCAGCGCTTCCAGATGGCGATCCAGATCGGCCTCGGGAATGCCTTCGCCGCGATCCAATTGCGCGATTCCCCGCTGTATCTTGGTGGCGATCCAGTCACGATTCTCTTGCAGCCAGCGATCCTGCTCCTCCTGCGTGTCGAGCAGGCGAAGCAGCGCAGCTTCGGCGTTTTCCTCACCGGTTGCCTGCATCTGTCTCTGCAGGCGTGCCTCGAGTTTCGCATCGTGAATCTCAATGGTCATGTCGGAACGCAACAAGGGGCCGAATTACCTGTCAACCCATAGGATCCTTTCGCGGTTCAAGGCCTCATCGGGCGCGATCATCCGCTCTTGGGCGCACTAGCGCAGCCACTCCGTCAGTTCGACGCCCGCAATCCCATCGCCCGCATCACTCGCGTATTCATGCGCAGTTCCACCTTGCGCGCGGTCTCGTCCTCAACCACTTTCGCCCCGGAGGCCAGTTTGCGAACCAGTTCCGCGGTCTGCACGCCAATGGATTCATGGCTTGCATACACCGCCGCAGCCGCGCCCGCTTGCAGAAAGCTCTACGAAAATCCAATGACTGGCGGGTTCTTTTCCACTGAAGCTAGCAAGAGCGCCTCGATCGACTGCGCAGAGTAGAGCTTCGCTGTCGGAGTACAAACCAGCAAATCCCCCTTGCCCTTCAACGGCAGGAACGCCTTCACCACGTCGGCACGCTTGGCCGCTTCCGCCGTCAAGACTTGAAACTTCTCTTTCGCAAACGCGGACTTCCAGGCATCGATGTTCTGCTCTGGCGAGACCAGAAAGCCCACGCGGCGCAGTTCGGGAAACGAGTTGCGAATCTGCTTCGCCATGTCCGCCGGGTCCGCATCCAGATAGACGGCACCCGCCTGATTCACGGGAGTTTCGCGCCCCTCGTTCGCTTCCTCTTCGAGATCGGAGAGGAACACCATCGTGGAGATCACGGGATCCTTCATATGCGCCTTGCCGATGGACCAGCGCGCTTCAGGACCCACGGCTACGATCGCTTTGTAGGGCCCACTCTGCATCGCCGCGACGATCAGCACTTCGTTGCCGTCGACGGATATTTCCACCGTCTGCGGCCGGATCCCCGCATCGCGCAGCGAAGCGGTCATGGCTTTGACCGCCTGCCGATACGGTTCCACACCCGCGGAGGTGACGATCAGGACCTTGGGTTGCGCTTGCGCCCAGACGACGCTGGACGCAAGCACTCCAAATGCCAGTAAAAGTTGTTTTGAGGACATAACTGCATCTCCCAAACTGCTACTGGTTGGCGTCGCTGTGATAGATGACTTTCACGAAGAACGTACGCCCGTCCTCTGCCGCATGCGAGGCAGATACGTCGCGATCGGATCCTCATAGCGGTATCCCAGGGCATTGCGCACGCCCATCGTCAGGTCGAAGTGCGGATGCAGCTTGCTGGTATTCACTGTAAAGTCGGTGAGCACCAGCTGTTTGGCGCGTAGTTCGAAACGGCCTTGCGTACCAACCGTCAACTCGCCGATCTTTTACCGCGAACGAATAGGAAAGCTGCGATGTCATCCAATCCCCGAGGTTGACGGTTCGGCTGTCTTCGATGTGATCGTCTTCGTCGTGTTGAAAGTAGAATCGGTCATAGTAGCGGTAACTATCGTAGGACGTGGGCCAACGCACGGTGGATCCGCTCTTGAACGTATGCGTGTAAGCCGCTTCGGCGAAGTTGCGTGCGTCGTTGACGCGATTGCCGCCGCTATCGAACAAGCCATCGCCCCAACCTACCGGAGGCTGATTTTCGCGATTGTTGAAGTAGCCTGTAAAGCGCCAATCCTTCCACGAAAGGTCGGCAAATGAGTGATAGCCGCGCTCCAGTTAGGCACCGCGTGTCCTTCCAAAGTTGCTGGCCGGGGTGTTGTAGGCATCGAAGAAGAGATCGCGTCCTCCGCCGTGGAAGACGGATCCGGACATCAACGGCGTCGCGCTCTTGCCCAGCGTCTGCGCTGTCGAGAAATGCATCTTCTTCATATTGAAGCTTGAGTTTTCAGTGCTCGCTTTCAGCTTCTGCTGATCGACCGGCAACTTGGTCACGATGTTGATGTTGGCCAACATGCCGTTGGTGCCGTAGAGTGTGGACGAAGGTGCGCGGACGATTTCGATTCGCTCGATTAAGTCCATGTCGAGGCCAAAGTCCTGGCCAAAGAAGCCGTTCGAGTTGTAGATGTTGTCGGTCATCGCGTGGCCGTTGATCATCACCAGAAAGCGGCTGTTGTAGTCGCCGGGGATGTTCAGGCCGCGGACGCCGCCGTATCGATAGATACGGTCATTGGTGAAGTAGAATCCACGGGCGCTCGAAAGAGCTTCGCCCAGAGTGCGGTATCCACACCGCTTGATGTCGGTCGAAGTGATCACCGATACGTTGGCGGGTGCTTCTTCGAGCGTCTGCAGCCGCAACGTGGCCGCTTCAACCACGGGCACGGATTCGAGCAGCGCGCGGGTTGCGGACTTTCGCCCACCGTCGCCAGCGGCCACGGTGATTTCCGCATTGACGCTGGTCAACTGCAAGGATGCATCGGCGCGGGTGACTTCAGAGGCCTTCATTTCCACCTTGGCCAAAGTTGAGGGCGTAAAGCCGTCGGCCTTAATATTGATTTCATAGGTCCCTGCCTTCACCTCGCGGAAGCGGTAGAGTCCGCCGATGTAGGGTGGGTCTCGCGAACCTCGCGAGTGCTTAGATTTTTCAAGTGGATCAGTGCATTCGGAACCATGCCTCCACTTTGATCGACGATCTTGCCAGAGATGGTGCCGGGCGCTTCCACTTGAGGCGCCTGGGCGGCGGCGGAAAAACACGCCAATGAAATGCAGCAACAGGTTTCAAAGACTCTCAACCCCAAGGATCTCTATAGCGGGCGGATACTGCTGCAGACAGCGGATGATCTAAACGAAACGGCGGTGCGCGATCGATGGCTGCCCGTGGTTTCCCGCGAAGCTGCGGCTGCTCCGCTATGGCGATTTCCTGAACGTCAACGCCATCATGGCCGATGCCGGTGCGCGGTCTCGTGCCACCAAACTCGAGCAGTTCGCCGCGTCCAATCCACAATCGCCTTATCGGCCACAGGTGCTGGTGCAGCGCTTGTATGCCTACTGGGAAATCCTCGATTTCTCCAGTGGACTCGCCGCCGCGCGGGATGTGCTGGCCGTCAATCCGGACGACGAGGATGCGCTCATCTTCAGTGCATTCAAAACCCGACCAAGAGCGGCTGGCGCATATTCACGCACGACGTCGCATTGAGATCCTTTCCAACAAGAAGGCACCCGACCAGAACAATCTGGTGGCCTGGGAAAAGAAGAAGCAGGTCTACAACGCTTCCGCCCACTGGATGATCGGGATGTTGAGTTCCCGTGGCAACAACCATGCCATGGCCTCTGTCTCGTTCCAGACGGCTGCCACGGGCTTCGCGCACGATCAAAAGGCGACGGCCACACTGCTGTTCTTCTCTGGATTCAGCGTCCTCAAAATTGGCGACAAGGCGAAGGCCGTTGAGTACTTCGAGAAGTGTTCAAAGATCGATGGTCCCTAACAGAGCAAGGCCCTGGTCAGTCTGCAGGCATTGCGCACGGCCCGCCCCGCATTCTCGGATGTCGAGGTCGAGCGTCAACAAGCGGAAGAACAATTGATCAAGAGTGCGGCTGCCGCGTGCAACCGTCCGCGCTCCGCAAGGAGGCTCTAACCGGATGCCTACGATGATCCTTCTCATTTTGGCCATCGCGGCCGCCGCCCATGCAGAAGAGCCCGAGAAGAAGCTTGAAGTGGCGCTCACCACCAAAATTCCGCCCATCGCATCGAAAGTGCTGGCAGCGGACTCTCCCAATCTGCCTGACCGTCCGCTCACGCTCGTGAAGATCATCAAACCGATCTACCCGGAAGCCGGGCGCGCCGAAGCGCTTTCAGGGGCGGTCCAGTTGGAAGTCACCGTCGACGAGGAAGGCGAAATCGACGCCGTGAAGACGGTTTCCGGACATCCGCTTCTGGCAAGTGCGGCAGCTTCGGCGATTCGCCGTTGGACGTATCGGTCCGCCGTGGTGAACGGCAAGCCGGTGCGATCGACAACGACTGTCAAACTAAACTTCAAAGCGCCTGAATAGCGCGTTAGCATGAAAGGGTGGCGACTGCTTCCACCTGCTCTGTATGTCAATCCCGCAAGGGCAAACGATCCTGTCCCGTTGAAGGATCCCTTTGCCCCCAGTGCTGCGCCCGCGGCCGTGAAGAAACCATCGATTGCCCTTTCACCTGCGAGTATCTGGTGGAAAGCCGCGAACACGAGAAACCTCAACCTCTAGACCGCACGCTGCATGCGGATCTCTTTCCTGCCGCTGAGTTCGTCAACGACAATCAGGAACTCTTTGGCGTCCTCAGTGTCTCGCTGTTCACTTCTGTTCCCGACCTTGAAAAATGTTTCGATCGAGACTTGCACGATTGCCTCGAAGGTGCGATCGAGCAACTGCGTACCCGCGCGGCGGGCCTCGAACACTCCGGCACCAAGCCCGTCAATCCCATTGCGGCGGCGATTCTCGAAAGATTTCTGGAACGCATCGATCTGTTCCAAAAGCACCGCGACGAGGACGGTCAAAAACCCGTTTCGAACGCCGATATTCTATCCATGATCGTCTTCATGCGCGTCTACGGCCAATCGCGCGACAACCAGCGCGCCAGAGGCCGGTCTTTCCTGCAATTCATCGGAATTCTGGCGATGCAGTTCCTGCCTGAGATGGCCGAGAATCCGGAAGGTGCGGTCGAACAGCCGCTGATCGTATGACAGGCTTAGTTGTGTTCGCCCATGGATCTTCAGTGGAATCCGCCAATGAGGCAGTGCGGGCGGTGAGCGCTGCGCTTGCGGCAAAAGGCGGATACGCCAACGTCGAAGTGGCGTTTCTCGAAATGGGCAAGCCGGATCTTGCCGGTGCGGCCGAAAAACTGATGGTCCGCGGAGTGACCCGCCTGGTTGTTGTACCGTATTTTCTGACCGTCGGAATCCATCTCAAGCGCGATCTGCCGAAGCTTGTCGCCGACCTTTGCGCCGTGCATCCGGAACTGCGCGTCGACACAGCGCCTCCGCTCGACGGCCATGCGGCGTTGGTCGATATCCTGTTGGCGCGCGCCGAGGAGGTTTTGGAGAAGTGAAGGCCCGTCTCATCGAATCGCACGAGGTGGCCCCGGCGACACGGCATTTTACGTTCGATGTCCCGGAACTGGAGACCTTTCCATTCAAAGCTGGCCAATTCGCCTCGCTTTCCGCCCTCATCCACGGTCGTGTAATCACTCGCGCCTATTCCCTTGCCTCACGCGCCGATGGCAACCGTTTTGAACTGTGCCTGAATCTGGTCGACGATGGATTGTTTTCGCCGATGCTCTTCGCGATGCAACCGGGCGATACGGTGGATCTGAGCGGTCCTCTCGGCTACTTTCACTGGCGCGAACCGGCTTCGGATTCGATCCTGGTGGCGACCGGCACCGGCATCGCGCCGTTTCGCGGAATGCTGCAGGAACCGCTTGGGCATACACCCACATCTCTCGTTTTCGGGGTCCGCTATGAGGCGAATCTGATGTACCGGGCGGAGTTCGAGAAGCTGGCTTCCGAACAGCCGGATCGGTTCCGATTCCTGCCGGTATTGAGCCGCGCGGACGAGAGTTGGCAAGGCCGCCGCGGCCACGTCCAGACGCATGTCCTGGACGCGATCGGCGAGCGTCGGGATGTCAACGTTTACATTTGTGGTTTGAAAGCAATGGTGGACGATTTGCGGGCCCAGTTGAAAGCACTGGGCTTCGACCGCAAGCGGATCATCTACGAAAAGTACGACTAGATGGACTTCACTCCCCGCAAACTATTCACAATCGCCGGTGCCGCGGCGCTAACCTTCGCATTTGTGGCCGGATTGGTGCTGCAGTTTCTGCCCGGCCCACGCAAGGACAGCGATTTCATGGTGGCTGGCGCGGTGGCCACCGCCGCAGCTTTGGCCGTCTGTTTCGCGGCGGTTCTCACCGACGAAAAGGCCCGCGAGATGATCTTTCGAAGCCGCGATAAGCGCTAGCTGCTAGTCGGCAAAGGGTGCGACAGTGCCGGTTTTGAGGGCGATATCAGGGGCAAGAGAGCAGCTTCACTTCCGATTCGCTTTCCGCGAAGAACTTGTTCATCGACGCCCACGATCGCCATTCTTCTTTGCCTTGGCTGATCGGTTCCGGATCGTTGATTAGAAGCCCGGTCTCCGCCGCGCCGTAAACCACTACCACGTGACCATAGCCAGCCATCCAATGTTTGTTCCCCGCTGCCCACAAAGGCCCGGTTTTGGACAATGTAGTAACCCAATCGGCCGGGCTGGCCGGAACCGATATCTCTTTCATTCCAAGCCATCGCTTGAGTGCCCCGGATCCTACCGCAAGCAATGCGGCATTGCGTTTATACATGTCTTTGGTGTCGGAATGCGCATTGGGATGGGTCATCGGCCCTAAGCCGCCTTTGCTTTGAATCCGCCATCCCGCCAGCATCGAAGCCGATGCATACCAGCACGATCCTGTTTTGTACTGCGGGATCAACGGTACATTTCCAATACGAAGCGTCGTCATTTTGTTCGTTCCTCCACTACCCTTGCGCAAGAACTCGCCGGATCCTGTCATCAAAAATTTTCACATGCGTTGTTAAAATAAAAGTCAGGAAGTAATTCATGCCAAGCAAGAAAGCTGTACAATCAGAAGCTGTCGTGTCTCCAGCGTCGAAACCCGCTCCGGTCAAGGTTGCCCGGAGGCGCGTCGCGGCGAAAGCCACGCAAGCTGCAGCATCCGCCCCCGCGACGACGAAGTCCGCTGGCGCCCGACAGAAAATAGCAGTTGCAGCCGATACAACAGTAGCCGCCGTGACCCACCGCCACAAAAAACAGGAACTCGTTCCCTCCGCCGCGAGCGCTCCCTCTGTCGGAATCGCCCCGGCCTACGAGCCTGGCCACGATGAAGTGGCCCGTCTCGCTTACTCCTACTACGTGGCTCGCGGCTACCAGCCCGGAAATCAAAGTGCGGATTGGTTCCGCGCTGTGCAGGAACTGAAGCAGCGCCATCTGGCTTCGCTTTTGTCCGACTCCAAGTAAGCAGAAGCGGGAGGGCCCTCGTGGCCCTCCCTATCACCCTCCGAAACTACTCCCCCACATTTGACCTGCAAGTTCCCCCCACACTGAGTTGAGACTTCTGTCCCCGGCAACGCACTTTAGTTGTAGGAACCAGAGTGACGTCCACCCATCGATATCTGCTTCTCGGCGCCGGCGATCTGGCCCGCGAATCCGCCCGTATTCTGCAAGATAGTGCTGCCGCCGAGGGTGCGCATTGCGAAGTCGTCGCTTATAACGACCGAGTCCTCGGGTCGCCCGAATTCGGCCGCCAATGCCTCAGCCTGGAACAGGCGCTCGAGCAGTGTCCGCCTTTGGAATGGAAGGCTCTGGGCTGCCTTGGCTCTCCGCGTTTGCGCGAATCCATGTATGCGCGGTTTCGCGATGTCGGCTACTTGTTTGCCACCGCTATTCATCCGGATGCCACGGTCTTTGCCGACGAAATCGGCCCCGGATGCATCGTCTTTCCCGGTGCCCGGCTCGCCATCGGCTCCCGCCTTGCCGAGGATATCGTCGTCAACTTCAACGCGGGCATTGGACATGATTGCCTCATCGGCGCGCACAGCAACATCTCTCCCGGCGTCCAACTCGGAGGTCACGTCCATGGCGGCAAACGCGTGGTTTACGGTATCGGATCGAGTGTCCTGCAAGGCAGGCGGATTGAGGATGACGCCGTCATTTCGGCGGGGAGTGCGGTGTGGTCCAATGTCGACTCGGGTGTGACGATGATCGGCGTCCCCGCTGTCGCGCGTAGAATGCCGGGACGCAAGCCGGTAGATTCCTCAAACAAGGCGGCTGCGTGCGCGTCGTAATCACCGGCGGATCCTCCGGCCTGGGGCTCGCCATGGCCAAGCGCTTTCTCGCCGACGGGCATCTGGTTCATCTACTTTCGCGCACGGCTGCGGAAGGCTTGGAAGGCGCGGTTCACCACGTGGCCGACCTGACGGATATCCCCGCTGCCATCGCCGCCTTCAAGGATGCCACTGCCGATGGCTTGGACGTGCTCATTAACAACGCTGGCGTCATGCAGTTAGAAAACGCGCACGACACGACGGTGGAATCCGCTGTCGCGCAAATCGCTGTCAATCTCACGGCCCCCATCCATCTAAGCGCCGCTGCGATCGCCCTCATGCTAGGGCAGGGAATCGGCGGCCAAATCGTCAATATCGCCTCCGTCGCCGCGCTGAAAGCCTCGCCGAAACTTGCCGTGTACAGCGCCACCAAAGCTGGCCTGATTGCTCACACAAAATCGATTGCTGCGGAATATGCGTCTAAAAACATCCGCGCGAACGCCATCTGCCCAGGGGCCGTAGAGACCGGTCTGGCGAACCGCCTGATGTGGGCGATGATCCAGAAGGGCGTACCCATGGGCAAGCTGCAGAGCGCTGAAGCGGTGGCTTCGTTGGCGGCATGGCTGACGTCTCAGGATGCGCGCCATGTGACAGGCTCAGTGTTCTCGCTCGATGGCGGAATGAGTCTATGAACCTGCTTGAATCGATCGTCGCCGACTGTGGCGCGAAGCGAATTCGCGAGGTTGCCCTCTGCCGGAGAGCAGCGGTGGTGTTCCTGCTCGATGGCGGCATGAGCTTATGAAGCTCGAAGGCGTTCACGCCATCGTCACCGGAGCCGCGGGCGGCATTGGCTCCGCCCTCTGCCGCATGTTGCTGGACGCAGGTGCCGCAAGCGTCGGCGCACTGGATGTGAAGGCGGTCGAGAAAAGCGATTCAAGGCTCGTCCCTCTGCGCGCGGACATTCGCGATGTTGCTCATGTCCAGGATGCTGTCGCTCAGTTCCCGACCTTGCACGTGCTCATTCACGCTGCCGCCGTGTTGCTCGACGGAGCCGTCACCGCAGCGTCGTTTCGAGGTATGAAGAAGTATCCGGAAGAGCTATGGGACACGACTCTCGACACCAATTTGAAAGGCGCATTTCTGATCGCGCGCGAGGCGATCCCTTCGATGATGCGGGCGAAACGGGGCGTTATCGTGAACATTAGTTCCATCTCGCGGACCGGACGCTCTGGACAAGCCGCTTACGCCGCCAGCAAAGCCGGGATCGTTGCGCTGACGGCATCGCTCGCCCAGGAACTGGCCTCGCACCGGATCCGCGCCGTCGCCATCGCCCCAGGCCTTGTGAATACGCCGATGGCCGCCACGATTCCCGAGTCGCATCGAAACGACATGCTCGCACGGGTCGCCATCGCACGCATGGGCAACCCGTGCGAAATTGCTCACGCCGCGCGTTTCTGCATCGAAAACGAATTCTTCAACGGCCGCGTGCTGGAAGTCGACGGCGGCGCTTTCTAATCTCTGACAGAGGACATATTCAAAATGGATTCCATCATCTCCCGAGTGGGCAAAGTATTCGAAGCGGCGTTCACCGTTCCAGCCGCGCAAATCACCACCGAGACGACGCCGGACGATGTCCCCAAGTGGGATTCCCTCGGCCACATGAGCATGGTCAACATCCTCGAGAAGGAGTTTGGCACGCAGTTCGAACTGGATGAAGTGATGGAGATGGCGACCGTGCGCAACATCCTCGACATCCTTTCGAACAAAGGGGTGCTTGCGTAATGTCCACCAATAATTTTGCCGCATGGCTTCTCGACAACGGTGCGCCAAACCCCGCCACCGCCCTGCTCCATCGCGATGAACGGGTGAGCTACGGCGTGCTTCGCTCCGGCGTCGAAGAACTGGCTGCGGAACTCGCCCAGCGCTTTCCGAAAGGTGAGCGCCTCGGCGTTTTCAGCGATAACTCGCCCTTCTTTGTCATTGCCTATCTGGCGACGGTCCGCGCCGGTCTGTGCGTCGTTCCGTTTCCGCCGGGTGTGGATGAGAAGGTGTTTCGTCGCATCGTGATTTCCACCAATATGCAGGCCGCTTTCGTGCAGCCGAAGTATGCGCACAACGCGGCCCAGTGGACCGACGGCGAACTCGAGATCATCTGCACCGTGGATAACCGAACCAATCCCACTGGCCCCCTTTCGGACATCACTTTGCCGGGTGACTTGGCGCTGCTGGCATTCACTTCCGGATCGACAGGCTTGCCCAAGGCAGTGATGGTGACCCATGAGAATCTGCGTGCAAACACCTCCGACATCCTTCGGTATTTGCAACTCACGTCGCAAGATCGCGCGATGGCGGCGTTGCCAATGTCGTATTGCTTCGGCGCCTCTGTGCTGCATACGCACTTGCGCGCCGGTGCGTCGCTAGTGCTCTCCGCTTCTTTTATGTTTCCCGAGCGTGTCCTCGATGAGATGCGCACGCATGAATGTACGAACTTTGCGGGCGTTCCATCGACTTACCAGATCCTGTTGCGCAAGACCGGCTTTGCCCGCCGCCGCTTTCCGGCGTTGCGCTTTCTGCAACAGGCTGGTGGCAAACTGCCCGCTTCGACAATAGACGAACTCGCCGAAGCGCATCCAAATGTAAAGCTGTTCGTGATGTATGGGCAGACAGAAGCGACCGCGCGCCTGTCCTATCTGCCGCCGGAAATGCTAACGGCCAAGCGTGGATCGATCGGCCGCGGCTTGGCGTCGACGAAATTGGAAGTGTTGAAGGCGGACGGTATGCCCGTCTTGCCCGGATCCGAAGAGACCGGTGAAATTGTCGCCTCGGGCCCCAGCATCACGAAGGGTTATTGGAATAGTCCGGATGAGACATCGCTTTACTTTCGCGACGGCAAGCTCCATACCGGCGACCTTGCGCGAGTCGATGCTGACGGCTACATCTACGTAGTGGACCGTGCGCGGGATTTCATCAAGTCGATGGGGAATCGCATCAGTCCGCTCGAGGTGGAAGACGCGCTGGCTGCACATCCCGGGGTGCTGCACGCGGCCGTGATCGGCACGCCGGATGAGTTGTTCGGAGAGGCGGTGACGGCGTTCGTCGTGCCTCGATCGAGAGACGCCGCCGACGAGCAGACGCTGCTCACGCACTGCAACGCGCGGCTGGCGAATCACAAAGTTCCGCGACGCGTGATCTTTGTCGACCGGCTACCGATGAACGCCTTCGGCAAGGTGATCAAATCGCAGCTCCGGATGCCAGATCCCGAAGTTTTCGAAGCACCACTCTCGCTTGCCACGCAAGCCTAACGAAAGGTCCAAGTGCAATCCGCAACCGCCACTGTCGAAACGCTGGACCAGGCAGCGCCGCGAGCATCCGTCGACGACCTGATCAAAGGCCGCCAGTATGCGACGCCCCAAGAGCGGAAGGCGGCCGCGCTCCTGCCCCTGCTGCGGGATCTATGCACTCAAATGGCCAAGAGCTGCGAGGCTTACGGACGCTTTCTAAACCGGCTCGCGGCACCGCCGCAACACTGGAAAACATTGGCGGATATCCCGCCGCTGCCGGTCACGATGTTCAAGCAGTTCGAACTGCGCGGGGTGCCGATGCAGCAGGTCGTGCGCGAGCTTCGCTCATCGTCCACCACCGGATCCTCACCTAGCCGCATCTTCATCGACAAGACCACCGCCTTCCGCCAGGCCCGCGCCTTGGCGTCCCTCTTGAAAGAAGACATTGGATCCCAGCGACGCCCGTATCTGGTGCTGGACGCGCCGGAATCCGCGCAGGCGGGCGATCAACTCACCGCCCGGGGAGCCGCCATCCGTGGCGTTGGCAACTTCGCTTCCACGACAACGTTTGCCTTCCGCCAACTGCCCGACGGCGACCTGCAGCCGGATATCGACGCGATCCACAGCTTCTTCGCCGAACACTCGCAAACCCGGCCTCTGCTCTTCGGCTTCACCTTCATCGTTTGGACCCGCTTCATTCTCGAGATGGAGCGTATGGGCGAACGCTTCGATGCACCCGGCGCAACGCTGCTGCATTCAGGAGGCTGGAAGAAACTGCTTTCGCAGGCTGTCAGCAAAGAGGTTTTCACCAAGCGCGCCGCCGAACTACTCGGATCCAAAAACGAAGGCATCCTCGACTTCTACGGCATGGTGGAACAAGTTGGCACCGTCTTCGTCGATTGTCCTGAGGGACACAAACACGCACCCGCCTTCGCCGATGTGATCCTGCGCGCGCCGCATAGCCTGGCTCCTGTTGCTGTCGGTCAAGAGGGTCTCATCGAAGTGCTCAGCGTGCTGCCAACCAGCTATCCGGGCCATGCACTGCTCACCGAGGATCTCGGCGTCCTGATGGGTGTGGATGACTGCCCGTGCGGACGCAAAGGCAGCTACTTTCGCTTCACCAAGCGCGTCGAGCGTACCGAACTTCGGGGCTGCGGCGATACCTTTGCTCAATCCAGAAAACTCCATGAGACTCACGCAATTTCTTCCTGACGGAACCTCGTTCGCGGATTCCATCGAGCCGCTGATCACCGAACTGCTGACTCGCCGCGAGACCCTCGCCAGAGTGCCGGTTTCGGACCTGCTAGATCTCTTCGACGACTATGGCCGCCGTCTCCTCGAACATCCCGAGACGCGCCATCTTGACGGCGTCGCATTTCTGGCGAGTTGGCTCAAACGCTCGAATCTGGAATCGATGCTGAAGCTCAACCTGGGCGGATCCACCGCCTTTCTCGACGGCTTTCAGCCCACGGCATCGTCGCTCAAACTCGCGGCCAAACCTCGTGGACTCGTTTCCATGTGGATGGCCGGCAACGTCCCCACACTACCCCTGTTTTCGATCGTCTCGACACTGCTCGCCAAGAACGTCTGCCTCGCGAAACTTGCCGCAGTCGAGAACGAATCTGCCATGCCTGCGCTCCTGCGCGTGCTGGGTGATTCCGCCGCACCCAACATCAGCGGGCGCGAACTGTTGCACTTCGTCGCCATCGTTCACTTTCATCACGAACATCGCGATCTCAACAGCGCGATGTCCC
The DNA here is from genome assembly GCA_964500255.1 of uncultured Solibacteraceae bacterium. Taxonomy (GTDB): domain Bacteria; phylum Acidobacteriota; class Terriglobia; order Bryobacterales; family Bryobacteraceae; genus F-183. The sequence continues at coordinate 24,578 of CAZCPL010000019.1, forward strand.
TCGCCGCCGACACCAGGATCATGTGGGGAGGCGCCACCGCGCTCGAAGCGATTTCCGCGCTGCCACGCCAGGAACATTGCACCGAAATCGCCTTCGGACCCAAATATTCCATCGGCTTGCTCGATCGCAAACGCCTCGAACGCGCCGACGGACTCGACCGTTCCATCGCCGCGTTTGTCCGCGACATCGCAGCCTTCGATCAGCGAGCCTGTTCCGCGCCGCAGACGATCTTCGTCGAACGGAACTCGCGCCTCAGTCTGCGCGAAGTCGGTGAACTGTTCGCCGCCCAGTTTCGGCGCTTGCCCCAGAAACAGGGTCTCGACTTTTACACCACGACCCGCATCGTGAGTACGCGAGCCACCTGGGCGCTGGATGCCGATCGCGATGTGATCAGTTCCGGCCCGGAAGCCAACTGGACTGTCTGTATGGACCGCCAGGCTTCGTTGAAAGACGCGATCCAATCGCGGACGGTGTTTCTTACGGAAGTCGATTCGTGGCGCGAAATCCTGCCGTTGTTGACCGCCAAAGTGCAAAGCGTTGGCATTGCGTTCGGAGAGCAGTCCGACGCGGAAGAGTTCGCCGACGAGGCCACCCTGCGAGGCGTCGCGCGCTGCATCCGCCCCGGGCTCATGAACGGCTTCGAATCCCCGTGGGATGGCAAGTTGCTGGTGAGCGAAGTGGTCCGTTGGGTTTCGTTGAAGAGCTAACTGGTATCATCGCCGTTTGCGAATCCCTGTTTTCGGTCGAAGACAATTCTGCCTGGCATCCGTTGCCTCGCTGATGACCCCCTGCGCTGCTGCCGGTCCAAGCGCCGGCACGCTTAGCGCGCGCCCCGGTGCCGTCTCTGGGAAGCCTGCTGGTGCAGGGACACATCCACTCGGGCTACGCGTCAAGCGGGATGCGCTGCTCTACGTTCCGAAAATCTCATCGAAAAACTTGGTGGTGTATCTGCACGGTGCGGGCGGTTCAGAAGAACAGGGTCCGAAACGGCTCGGTGCATTGTCGGAAAAGCTGGGCTTCCTGCTACTATCCCCCGCCTCAGCGGACCGCACCTGGGATGCGATTCGCGATGGCTTTGGTGCTGACGTGCAGATAATCGATGCGTCCCTGCGAAAGGTCTACGCCGAGCGGAACGTTGAACGCACGGTCGTTGCAGGCTTTTCGGATGGCGCCTCTTACGCGCTCGGTCTTGGGATTCGCAATGCCGGACTGTTGTCGGCGGTCGCGGCCTTCTCTCCGGGTTTCATTGCCGGAGGCACGCCACCGAAAACGAAGTCGCGCATCTTCGTTTCCCATGGAATCGACGATGAAATCCTGCCCATCCATTCCTGCAGCCGCCAACTGGTTCCGCGACTGAAACGCGACGGGCACGAGGTGAGCTACCGTGAGTTCCAGGGTCCGCACACCGTTCCCGCGGAGATTGCCGAAGAGGGCCTGCGCTGGGTCCTGGGGCTCTAGGAGCGCAGTGGTTCTTTTGATTCAGTGCGGTGCCGGGTGCCGGTTCCTACGCGAACACCTTCCGAGCGGTTCGGCACGATTCGCGGTACAAGGAACTGCAGTCAATCGACTGGTTCTCCGAACGGTTTCATACCCTTTTCAAGGATGAACGAACCGAAGTCTTTGTACCAATCGCCGTCTGGTGCCACAGGCCCGGTGCGCACTCAAGCTTGAAGCCGCTGCAGGTCATTCACCGAGATGCGGCGCTCGTCAACGCGCTCCAGAATGTGATGCCACACCGCGCGGGGAAGATCAGCGAACTGGATCTTCGGCAATGGAATCCGTCCCAAAGATGGACCGTATCAGCTCGAGGCCAGCCTCATTCTTGAGCGCGGGTTCCTTCTCCGCGAGAAAGCGGCGATAGGATGCCTTGAGTTGTACCTTCGCTTCGGCCTCAGCGCGGACGCCGCGTTCTGCCAACACAACTAAGGCCCGGCTGGCTGTGACATGACGCTCTTTTGCGACACGCTGAACCTCGGTCGCCAGCGCCGCCGGGATCGTCACGCTCTGTCGAACGGACCTTGCTGCAACCGGTGCTTGTTCGCCTTGTTCCCATGCCGCAAGAATAGCAAGGCACCAGGGTGGTGCAGATAGGTCGGTACCGGCTCGTCCGATTCGACCCTCGGGAAACCAAGGGCATCCGTCCGGGTTCCAAAAGATGGGATAAAGGTAGGTTATGGCGCTTGATCAAAGGCCCAAATAGTACGACCTCCCTCCGGATTCCATTTCGCTGGCCCCTGCGCGACTAGGGACGCGGCAGAGCTACGCACCGTCCGTGGCGCGACAAAGCTTCAGCGGGTAGGGAAAACGGACCGCAGGCGCTGGCACCACTGCTGCAGCCGCTCCACGATGGCATTGGTTTGCTCGGGATAGTTACGCTTGGACTCTTCGAGGTTCGCGTATAAGAAATCCACGGTCACGAAGGACGTGTCGCGGAATTCCTGCCACGTCACTAACGGCGTCTTGGTGAACTGATTGGCTGCCTTAACCACGGCTTCCAGGTCTCGCCACCCTAGCCGATCCAGTCGAGGGTCGGCGATTAATGCCTGGACCAATTTGACGTCGTCCGGCTGTGGTGTCTTGGAAAGTTGGCTCAAGGCCGAGTTTCTGGTAGCAGATCTGGACGAGTTCGACCTCGGTCAGAACCGCTGGGACTTGTTGTCGTCGATCTACATGCAGGACTGGCATCTCAAGTCACGGACTGACACGTTCGGGCGAATGAAACGTGCCCTGAAAGTGGGTGGCCTCGTCGTGATTGAAGGATTCGGTCCGCCGAACGGGCTAAGCGTCGACCTCATGAAGACTTCGTTTGCCGGCTTCACAATCTTGCTGGCTGACGTGCTCACAGACGACCCTGATTGGGGCAAGGGACGAGGCGTCAAGCAGATTCTGCGGTTCATTGCCCGCAAGGCACAGCCATAGGCGGCATCAGGCCCTGTATTACGCCGCTGCTTTCGAAAGCGGAACTCGGACTCAAGGCGGCCCGTGAGTACATCGCTCCCGGACAGACCGAGTGAAGGCGAGTCACACGCCACTCGGAAGTTGAGCAGGCACGATCAACTTGACGGGGAACGCTCCAAACCGAAGAAGTGAAGGAACTAACTCCGTCAGTAGGCGTATTCCACCCGAAAAAACAGCAACGTCGGTAGCAGACTGGTACGCTGTGACGTTCCGTAATGGAATCGCTGTATGGCCTCCAGCTTCGATGCACCAAATCCATTCTTACGGAAGAGGGCGTGCTGGGTTGAGAGGCTTGGTCGCGCAAGAATGGCAAAGCCCTTCGTCTGATTCAGCTCTTCGAGAATCCGTCAAAACACCTCCACCGAATGGCGGATATTCTCAGAATCGGGCAGGGCCGAAGGGGCTCTCCAATCGGTCAGGAACTATCACGGTGGCCTCCGTTGTCCGCGATTTCTCAGAAGAGAAAGGCATCGGACCGCGAAGCTTCACGATGGAGCGGCCCGTCGGTGCCGAGCAGGATCCTTCTTCGCGCATCCTCAAAGCGACCAGGAGTTGAGGGCGCGACCAATGGCGACGACCTGCGATGGGGCCAGACGATTCGTAGAACAGGGGCGGCGCTTAGAAGCTGGTGGCGGTCCGAAGGCGCGGCAGAGCCTCTATTCGGACTAGTACGGTCTCGAAGAGTCAGATTGATCGGTAAGCCCGCGCGTGCGGTGTCCAGGCGCACTCCAAAAAAGCAATTGCGATAAGATCGGTCGATTCATCTGACAATCGATTGCATAATCACAACCGCGCGGATGCGCCGCGTCAGGAAAGGAAGTGGGTATGGCTAAGCTCGTGTTCGGAATGAATCAGTCCCTGGACGGCTACGTGGACCATATGACGTTTGTCCCAAGCCCCACGCTCTTCCGCCACTTCATTGAGGAGGCTCAAGGCCGGTCGCAAAATGTACGAAATCATGCGTTACTGGGACGACGATCATCCTGAATGGGGTGCAGAAGAACACGCGTTCGCTGCGGCGTGGCGGAAGCAGCCGAAATGGGTCGTCTCGCGCTCGTTGAAGTCGGTCGGACCCAACGCCACGCTTGTTGAGGGTGATCTTGAGGGCGCGATCCGCGACTTGAAGGCCGAGCGCGTCGGTGAGATCGAAGTTGCCGGACCGGACTTGGCGCAAAGCCTCACCGAACTTGGCTTGATCGATGAGTATCGAATCTATCTGCACCCTGTCGTGCCTGGTCACGGCAAGCCATATTTCGCCGGACCCCGGCCGCAGCTCCGCCTGATTGCTAATGATCGGATTGGCGAGGATGTGATCCGGCTGACCTACGCTCAGGCCTTGGAAGCGCAAAGGGCTTAGTCTAACTCAGCTCTTCGAGAATCCGCCCAAACACTTGCACCAAATGCCGGACATTCTCAGAAGAGAAAGGCATCGGCCCGCGAAGCTTCACGACATTGTGGAACGGCCCGTCGGTGCCGAGCAGGATCCCTTCTTCACGCATCCTCACAGCGACATAGTCGGCCTCGCGCGCGGCTGGCTTCAACTGTTCGCGCACCAGTTCCACGCCGACGAACAAGCCGGATCCGCGCACATCGCCGATGAGCGGATGTTGCAATGCCCGCATGCCCGCGAGCAACTCTGCGCCAACCCCCAGCGCGTGAGCTTGCAGGCCCTCATCGATCGTTACTTGCAAAGTCTCGCGAGCGGCAACAACCGCCGCGGTGCTGCCTCCAAAGGTGCTGAAGTATTCCATGCCGTTGTCGAACGATCGCGCGATGTCCGCCGAGCAGATGACCGCTCCCATCGGATATCCGTTCGCGATCGGCTTGCCCAGCACAACAATATCCGGAACCACGCCATGCTGCTCAAAAGCCCAGAAATGCGTGCCGATGCGGCCGAAGCCTGTCTGCACTTCATCGGCGATGCAAACGCCACCGGCGCGGCGTACCAGCCTGTACACCTCAGGCAGATACCCGTCGGGAAGTAGCATCTGGCCGCCCACGCTGGGGCAGGTCTCGGCGATATAACCGCAGATCCGCCGGCCTTGCATCGCGTCGCCAACCTGCGCCGCATACTTCATGCCCGCATCCGCCCCGCGGAACTCACCGCGAAACACATCGGGAATCGGCGTCTTCACTACCCAACCCGGCGCACCCTGGCCCCCAGGGCCATCGTGCTTATACGGACCGATATCGATCAGCGTCGTGGTGTGGCCGTGATAGGCGGCATCCATCACCAGCAGGTCTTTCGCGCCCGTGTGGGCACGTGCCAAGCGGAGTGCGAGCTCATTGGCTTCGCTTCCCGATGCGGTGAAGAAGCAGACGCGCAGGGGTGCGGGCAGCGTCGCGGTCAACTCTTCCGCATAGTCCGTGAGTTGATGCTGCAGATAGCGGGTATTCGTGTTGAGGATCGCAAGTTGCTCGCTCACCGCGGCAACGACGCGTGGATGACAATGGCCGACATGCGGCACGTTGTTGTAGGCATCGAGGTAGCGGCGTCCATTGGCGTCGAACAGATACTGCATGTATCCACGGACGGCCTGCACAGGATCGTTGCGATACGAGATGCTCAAGTTGCCGCCGATGCTTGCTTTGCGTGAGGCGCTGAGTGCCGAGCGATCCGGCGTCCGGGGCGGCACGGGCAGGCGCAAGATCAGATTCGGATCCGGACACAGGCTCAGCCATGTTTTGCGCTGGCTCGGCAATGCCGCGCCATTGAAGTTGCAAGGCACATCCAGCATGTCGATGATCAACTGAAAATGGACATGCGGCCACCAGCCGCCGTTTTCGTCCGGCGTGCCCATCGATCCGATGCGCTGGCCTCTTGCCATCGGCATCCCCACGCTCAGTCGTTTCAGGCAATCGCGGTCGAGATGGCCGTAGAGAGTATAGAAAATGCCGCCTTCGGTATCGTGCCGCAGCACCACCACAGGGCCGTAGTCGAGGTCGGCAGACGCATCTTCGAATCCATGTACCACGCCTGCGAGCGGCGCGTGAACGGATGTTCCGGCCTCTGCGCTGCAGTCAATGCCCAAATGCACGGTGCGCGATTCGGCTGCGCTGGATCCAAACGCGGCGCTCGTATAGAGCAAGCGGCACTCGCCATAACCGCCCACAGCGAAATCTGCTTTGGCCGCGCGGATCCGCGCGGAGATGCGCCGCCAGAAGGCATCCGGCCTGTTCTGCCCAGGCTCCGAACTGACGAGCGCACTGTCCACGCCCAAGTTCACCGGGATGCTGTTCTGACTCGCGCCAAGAATCGGTGCGAACTCGGGCTGCTCTCGTAGCCATTGCGCCACCATCCCGGGCACAGGCTCGAGGCCGCAAGCCTCGCGAATCAGATAGTGCGCGAGCCGGGGATGCATCGCGGCGAGCACCGGCAGTGCAGCGCGAATCGGTGCCTGGCTGATGCCAAGATACGGATCGTCCGGCCGCTCTGCTTGCTGTTTGGCGGCCATACTCGTGCTTGCGCAGAGCCGCAGGCAGGCGAGGCTATAAAGCGCGGGAAGTTCTGCTTCGGGAATCGGCATGACCGCGGCGTATCCGCGAACCACATCCAACATCGCGCCAACCGGATCCGCTTTGCCCAGACATGCATACGCCATGGCGATCGCCAGATCGTTGATCGTAGGCGAATAGACCATGTCGCCAAAGTCGATCCATCCAGTGACGGCGTCGCCATCGGCAAGGATATTGAAGTCGTTGCCATCGTTGTGGATCACACTTTTCCGCAGCGAAGGCAGCAACGGCAGCGCGTGCTCCTCATAGTTGCGCCGCAGCAGCGAGACCTCTTGCAGAGCCACGGGATGCGCGTCGAGCACGCGCAAGGCATGCGCCAGGTCCCAATGAAAGTCGCGATGCAGAGCCGGATGATCGAATCCCGCGAGGCCTTGCTGGATGCGCGCCAACGAAGCGCCTACCTCGCGCAACAGCGCCGAAGAATGGTGCTTACGATTGCCCATCGGTTGGCCTGGAAGCAGCGTGACCAGCCTCACCAAGTGCCCTTTTACACCAACGATTGGCTCGCCATTCAACGCTTGCATCACTTGCGGACACAGCCTGGGCAGGCGGGCCAACGCTGCGTTTTCCGCCTCGATCATCGCCCGGCTTTCGGCAATGTTCGAGATCTTCAGCACATAGCCAGACGACACGCGGAAATTCTGATCGCGCTCGCTGGGCAGCGCGGTGACTTCGCAGCGCCCTAATCCAAAGTGTTCGGCGAGAATCGACTGCGCGTCGTCAAGAGAGAAAATCATTGTGAAACAGGCTTCGTCCGTGGCGTCGTGATCTGGACGCGATCGAATTCCTTCCCGTCGATATCCACGGCGCGCACCGTCGACGTTCCATTCGCACGCAGACGCACTTCCCACACGTGATTGCGCCCCGCGGCTTTGGCCAGCCACCATCCCGTTTCGAAGTCCGGAACCGTGCGGGTTTCCACGCCCCATGCACCGTCACCCAGGTACAGGATGCCGTTCTCGTCATCGCGTTTGTGGCCGCGTAGACGATGTGTCCGCTTGTAGTTGTGGTGATCGTTCTCAAACACCGCAGTCACGCCGTGGCGTTCCCAACTGGGCATCCACTTGTCGCGGATCTCAATGGCGCGTGGCGCATCCAGCGGGGTTCCGCCCTTCGGCGCTTTCGTCGTTCCATAGGCGGGATAGTGATAGCCGACAAACAGAAACTGCTTGTCCTTACGAGCCGCCAACGCCGATTCCAACCACTGCGCCTGCGGACCCGCAACGGCCTCCGTATGTCCGGTATCCAAAATCAGAATCGAAAGGTAGTTGCTGAAGTCCAGCGCATAATACGACTTGCCGCCGGGAGTCGCGAACAGCGAATAGAAGAACGGCGCATCCTGCGGGATCTTGCCGTTGTAGCCGCCTTTCACCTCGTGATTGCCGATGCCAATCACCAGCGGGATGATTCGCCCATCGGGACTCACCGCGTTCTCCATCCAGCTCTTCAGCCAATCGGCCCACCGCGTGGAAGAAACGCCGTTTGCATAAGCGAGGTCGCCCACGATGAGTGCGAAATCCGGATCGAGCGAGGCGGCGTTGGCATTGGCTTTGTCCACCTTCGAGCGCGTGTGCATCATATCGCCTCCCGATACAAACCGGATGCTGCGGTTGAGGTCGCGCGGCATCGTGCGGAACCGCCAGCCCTCCACGGGTTTCTCGATCGCCTTGCCGATGTTGAACTCATAGTGCGTGTCCGGCTGCAGGCCTTTCAGTTCCACGCGACGGCCTTGCATCACCGTATCCGCGATAGTGAACTTTACGCCCGTGGCCTTGTTCCACGCAACCGTCGACGCCACCGGGCGATAGAAAACATCGAGCGAACTGCTGGTGTGCAGGTCCACCCAGTTGATGGTCATCGTCGAGGTGGGGTCGGATTGCCAAGTGAGATACAGGCCCACCAAGTCTTGCGCGCAGGCACTGTAAGCAAACAGAAACAATGGGAGAATTGATCGCATAGCTGGACTATTCAGTGTATCGTCTCGTGCCGGATTCCGAGCCGTGGGTGTCTTCTCGATATCGATATCGACTATGAGAAAGCGATTGGTAACCGCTGCGCCGTTGATCGGGCGCTATTCTGCGAAGGCCGTGGTTTCCGGATTTGCGCGTCATCCGGAAACCATGGACAAGTCAGCTATGCTCGGGTGCATTCCGCTAACGCGTATCGCATTCCGTGCTCAAAGCACGCGTGAAGGCGATTCGCGCGATATGATGTAGGCTGCCATTCTGTAAGAACGGATTGATTCGAAAAAGCAGGTAACTCATCCTGGAATCCACGCGTCGCAACGCTCTGGTCGGAGCGATCGCAGCCATTCCACTCGGACTTCAGGCGCAGGCCCAACCACCTGACGACAGGCTGGCCGGGAAGCGCGTCTCTGCGGCCGATACTCACGGCGGGTTGTTCGTTATGGAGCACAAGCACACGAGGAAGGGAGGCCCTGCATTACATCTCCACCTGAATGAGGATGAGTGGTTTTATGTGCTCGATGGCGAGTACGTAGTGAAGGTCGGAAGCGACCTCTGGTCGCTAGCCCCGGGCGACTCCGTCCTGATCCCGCGCCAGACGCCGCATACATTTGCGTTCAAAGGTGAAGGTGCTGGCAGATTGCTGGTTGCCTTCAGCCCGGCGGGAAAGATGGAACAGAGCTTTCGTGCATTTAAAGATCGAAAAGGTGCGTACTCGCGCTGGGACAGTCCGGAGGAGCAGCAGCGCGCTCGGACTTTCGGCATGGAATTGCTCGGACCGCCTCTGTCCTTGTCGATCGAGCGTCGCGCCGGAAGAGTCCCGTTACCGGAAGATTGACGATCTTCGTTAGGATCGTCGCCGATCCGGAGGTTAAGGCCGAATAGCCTGCGAGGCAGAAAGTCGCACAGGGTCCGGGAGAGTGGAACCACGGGCGCCGCCGTACCAGCGGGCAGAGCGCGCGGTCTTGCGGTGGCGCGCCATCCATTCCCGACACTCGTAATCACGAACAAGACCAGAAGTAGCCCTCCAAGCATGGCTGATGCGGCGAAATAGAGGGCGACGGCAGCAATGAGGGCGAAAATCATGGACCTTTTTAGCTTATCGCTAGATTCTTAACTCTGGATCTCGGCAGTGTGTTATACGTTATGTATTACGCCATGCGCTTCGAATGGGACGCCGACAAGAACCGCTCAAACCAGAAGAAGCACGCGGGCGTGGATTTCGAGGCGGCAGCGCGGGTCTTTGCGGATCCAAATCTGGTACTTCGAAAAGATCGGGTGATCGATGGCGAGTAGCGCTGGCAGGCGATCGGCGAGGTTCGCAAAGCTGTGTTGCTGGTGGTGCACGTATACCTTGAGGGGAATCCAAATGGCGAAGAAGCAATCCGAATCATCTCTGCCCGCCAAGCCGATCAGCATGAGCGCCGAATCTATCTGGAGCAAACCGCTGACTAAGCGCCAGAGGACTGTGCCAGGTAGGGTAGCCAAGCAGCAGGCAAGCGGCGACAATGCCCAGATCGACTATTCCGACATTCCAACTCTAACGGAAAAACAGCTTTCACAGTTTAAGCGAGCGCCCAAGAAACTAGTCGCTGTCCGGCTCGATGCCGATGTGTTCGCATGGATCCAGAAGTTCGGTGCCGGATATTCCACACGCATAAACCAGGTTCTTCGAGTGGTGATGTCGCAACAACAATAGGTGTTTTCGGGCCGGCCGCCCGAGACGTTCCGAGAAAGCGACGCACCAACAGAGAACGCAAAGTCGCAAAGGGAACCGAAAACTGATCCCGCACGGTCCTGGGTACCGGCAACCCAGGGCTCGCCTCTTAAGGTTGCGGGCAGTCTCCCGCCGAGCCTGCCGCTTCGCTTTCGTCTCGTCAACGGACCCCTGTAACAATGATTTCGGTTCATGAATCCAGAGCCGCTGCGAGATACTTGGCAAAGCCTCCTTTCCAGCATCGTGACTCGGTCGACCGTCCACTTGGCGACGCTTGCTTAGACGCCCTTCCGCAGCATAGTTCAGGAAGGCTCTCGTCTTCGCGCTCGATCTCGAATAGGCTGCCTTGTCCAGCGCCCACCGCAGGCACTCGAAGCCTTGCGCCAACCCGCTTCGATGTCGGATAGTGGCTATAGCACCTGTTGTCTATGGGCCGTCCACTTCCTCAACATGTCCGACCCTATTCTGTTCATGACCGAACTGATCGGCCTCGGGGTCTACGACCTCAAGGGGCGCAGGATGGGTGTGGTCAGAGATGCCGCGATTGTCCCGCTGGTTGATCCCGTCCGTATCGACCGTTTCCTGATTGGCGGCGGCGGATTCACCTGGTTGAATGTCCGCCACGACCAGATTGCGCGCATTTCCATTGACGGTATCTTTCTCAAAGACGAAAAGCTCACGCCCTATCATTCCGACGAATACATTTTGCGCATCGTGCGCGATCTGCTGGACCAGCAGATCATCGACGCGCAGGGCCGTAAGGTGGTTCGCGTCAACGATGTGACCTTCGAAGTTCGGCAAGAAGATGGTCATGAGATCCTCTGGGTTCTCGAAGTCGATATCGGCATCCGCAGTATCTTCCGCCGCGTGCTGCAGGGTGCGATGCCACGTCGTTGGATCCGCAAGTTGCAGGTGCGCATCCCGCCGCATTCGATTCGTTGGGAGTTCTGCAACATCCTCGAGCCCGACCCGCAGCGGCGCTTGCGTTTGAACATCTCGAACCGGCTGCTCGAACAGATGCATCCCTCGGATCTCGCGGAGATCGTGGAGGAGTTGAGCCCTGACAACCGCGAATCGATCTTTGAAAACATCGATAGCGAGATGGCGGCGGAGACACTGAGCGAGATCGATCCGGACATTCAGGCGAGTATTCTCGAATCTTTGGAAGCCGAAAAGGCCGCCGAGATTGTCGAAGGAATGTCGCCGGATGAGGCTGCGGACGTCCTCGCCGAACTCGAAGAAGCCACCTCGCTGGAAATTCTTGAGGAGATGGATCAGGCTCCGAAAGAAGAGATCGAAGAGCTGTTGGAATTCGACCAGGATACCGCCGGCGGCCTGATGAATACCGAGTTTGTGGCGGTTTCTTCGACCGCGACGGTGGCGGATGCGATTGCGGCACTGCGGGAAAACGAGTGGCTGTTAGAGTCGCTCAACGTGCTGTTCCTGACCGATGCCTACGACAAGTTGACGGGCGCGGTTCCTGTGGCGCGGTTGTTTCTGGCTCCGGGCGCGAGTCTGATTCGCGATCTGGCGACGGAATCGACGATCCGCGCCCATGTGGATGAGAAGCAGGATCGAGTAGTGGAGATGTTCGATAAGTACAACATCATCACGATGCCCGTTGTGGATGACGATGGACAACTGGTGGGTGTGATTACTGCTGACGACATCATCACGGTCCTGCGGCAGGGTTAGTCGCTCTTACAGCTGGTGCCATCGCAATAGCGGCGCGAAGCGCGCGAAATCGGTATCCGCCGAGACCCACTCCCATCCATACTCTAGCGCCAACGCTGCATCCGATGCATCGGGGATCATCGCTCCGCGCAATGAATTCGCCTCACAGAGTTGCGTGAAAATGTCCCAATGCCGTATCCCCGGACGCAGCCGGACACATCGCGGACTCGCCAACAGCGCATTGAGAAACGTCATCGCCCGATCGGTGGTGGATGGCGGTTTGAAGACGGACAGAGCGAACCGCTCACGCGCACACACCAGCAAGTTGACTCCGGCATCATCATGGGCGTTCGTCGTAGCGATCCTCGTCGTCCGCTGCCGGCAACTGGAAGTCCGATCAAGGTTGCGATCCGGTTGAACCAGTGTTCCCTTCACGGTGCGCGGCCGAAATGGCTTGGGTTGTGGCTGCTTCTGGTAAGTCAGGTATCCACGCAGTGCGTCTTCGAAGATTTCGTCCACCGTGACGCCCTGTTCCTCAACGCCTGTTTTGCGTTGTCGAGCAGAGGGTCCGAAATGTTGAGAGTCGTGCGCACGTGTCGAAGGTCACGAGGCGTTCGATATAGTAGGTGAAGCAAAATGCGTTTCGCGATCCTCGCCTCTGGTGTCATTTCGCTTGCCGCGGCACAGTCTCCGCCGGACTACGAAAAGCAGATCCTGCCCATACTCCGCGCCAACTGTTTCGGCTGTCATTCCGGCAAGAACGTCATGAGCGGACTCACGCTCGACTCGCGCGAAGGCCTCAGCACTGGCGGCAATCGCGGATCCGCAATCGAATCGAGTTTGCTGTTGCAGGCGATTCAACAGACGAGCGAACTGAAAATGCCTCCGGGACGAAAGCTCAAGCCCGAGCAGGTCGACATCATCGCCGAGTGGATCAAGGGCGGCGCAAACATGCCCGTGCACATGCTCAAGGCCAAGCGCATCGGCGCGGATCATTGGTCCTTTCAGCCCGTCCGCCGCGCCGATCCGCCTACGGTGCAAGATCCAAAATGGGCGAAGAATCCCATCGACCGCTTCATCCTCGCGAGGCTCGAAGCCGCGAACCTGAAGCCGTCGCCCGAGGCGGACAAACGCGCGTTGTTGCGCCGCGTGGCGCTGGATCTCACAGGACTTCCACCAACTCCCGAAGAGGTGGAGGCCTTTGTAGCAGATGGCAGAACGGATGCCTATGAACAAGCAGTCGACAAGCTGCTCGCCTCTACGCACTACGGCGAACGCCAGGCCCGCCACTGGCTCGATCTCGCCCGCTATTCGGACACCGACGGTTACACGATCGACGCGCCGCGCGACATCTGGAAATATCGCGACTGGATCATCGACGCCCTCAACCAAGACATGCCGTTCGATCTGTTCACGATCGAGCAGTTGGCGGGCGACTTGCTTCCGAATCCGACCACTGCGCAATTGATCGCCACCGGATTCCACCGCAACACGCCGTCGAACTTTGAGGGCGGCATCGACTTCGAGCAGTATCGCGTGGAAGCCATTGCCGACCGTGTGCAAACCACTGGAGCCGTGTGGATGGGCCTCACCCTCGGCTGCGCCCGCTGCCACGATCATAAATTCGACCCGGTCACGCAAAAGGAATTCTTCCAGGTCTTCGCCTTCTTCAATCAGGCCGATGAAGTGGACAGGGAAGAAGACCGCAAGGACTTCAACAAGCCGTTCCTCGAACTCCCCACGCTCGCCGAAGTCGCACGTACAGACGCTTGGAAAGCGCAGCGAAACGCGCTCAAATCGGAACTCGACGCCTACTCCAAGGGCCTCGCCGATGAGGTGAAGAAGACCGACGAAGGATACAAAGAGCGCGAGTCCAACTTCCGAGTGCTTGATCGTCGCAAGCCCAAGGTCACTTCGACATTGGTGATGCGCGACGCTGCCAAGCCGCGCGAAAGCTATGTCCACATCGGCGGCGAGTTCACTCGCAAGGGTATCCCGGTTACTCCTGGTGTTCCGGCAGTTTTGCCGGGTCTCGACAAGGCGGTCAACCGGTTGGATCTCGCCAAATGGCTGGTCGATCGCAAGAATCCAATCACTGCGCGGGTCACGGTGAATCGCCTCTGGCAGCGCTACTTCGGCAAGGGCTTGGTCGATACCGAGAATGACTTCGGCTTGCAGGGCGACCGCCCCACCCATCCTGAGTTGCTCGATTGGCTGGCATCCGAATTCATGGATCGCGGTTGGAGCCAGAAACAACTGCATCGCCTGATCGTCACGTCCGCGGCTTACAGGCAAGCGTCGAAGTTCCGCGAGGATGCGGCGAAGGCCGACCCTGACAATCGCCTCCTGCATCGCCAATCCCGCCTGCGGCTCGATGCGGAAACCATCCGCGATGTCTCGCTCTTGACGAGCGGCTTGCTGAGCCGCAAGACTGGCGGCCCCAGCGTCTTTCCACCCATCCCCGCGGGCGCCACCAAGGTCACGCAAGTCGATCGCGAATGGAAAACATCCACCGGTGAAGATCGTTACCGTCGCGGACTCTACACCTTTTCCCAACGCTCCGCCCTGCATCCCAGTCTCGCGATATTCGATGCGCCAGACGGCGTGGTTTCGTGCACGCGGCGCATCCGTTCGAACACGCCCTTGCAGGCCCTGAATCTGATGAACGACGAGGCGAGCGTCGAGTTCGCGCACGCCTTCGCCAAGCGTGTCCAAGACAAAGGACTCGACTACGGCTGGCAACTCGCCCTCGGACGCAAGCCCACGCCGGTTGAATCCGATCGAGTCAAGACTTTTCTTGGCCAAAAGCAGGAATGGCTAGCGGTGGCGCGCGCGCTGCTGAATCTCGACGAGTTCATGACCCGGGAATAGAACATGGATCCATTACTCAAGCGCACACGCCGGCATTTCTTTGAGGATTGCGGCATCGGTGCGGGCAAAATCGCACTGGCGTCACTTGTGGCGCAGCAGCTTGCGGAAGGCAAGATCGAACGCCACCATCCCGCCAAGGTCGATCACGTCATCTATCTCTTCATGGCCGGCGGACCCTCGCAACTCGAGCTCTTCGACTCCAAGCCGGAACTCAACAAATGGGACGGCAAGAACACGCCCAAAGAGTTTCTCGAAGGCAAACGTTTCGCCTTCATGGATACGTTCGCCAAAGAGACTCCCAAGCTGTTGGGCTCGCGGCGCGCGTTCAAGCAGTACGGCCAAAGCGGTGCGACCTTTTCTGACTTGCTTCCGCACATGGCTACGGTCGGCGATCAACTCACCTTCTTACGCGGCGTCGCCACCGACAACTTCAATCATGGTCCGGCAAAGATCTTTCTGAACACCGGCTCGATTCGCGCAGGGCGTCCATCGATGGGTTCGTGGATCAGCTACGGACTCGGTAGTGACTCGCAGGATCTGCCCGGATTCGTGGTGCTGCAAAGCGGTCCGCGTGGTCCGCGGTCGGGTGCAACGTTATGGTCAAGCGGTTTCCTGCCGACGCAGCATCAGGGCGTTCCGCTGCGCAGTGCGGGTGATCCGATTCTCAATCTCTCGAATCCCGCGGGTGTAAATGCCGCGGAGCAGCGCAAGACTTTAGATCTTGTTCGGGACCTCAATCAGACGCATCGCGCCGATACCGGCGATGCGGAAATCGAGACGCGCATCGCGGCGTATGAGATGGCGTACCGCATGCAGACGAGCGGTCCGGAACTGATCGATTTCAAGAAGGAATCCGCTGCAACGTTAGAGGATTACGGCGTCGAGCCTGGCAAGTCGAGTTTCGCCAATAACTGCTTGTTGGCGCGACGCCTCGTCGAACGTGGCGTGCGATTCGTGCAACTCTATCACACCGATTGGGATCATCACTTCGATCTCGGCAAGCCCGTGGAAGAGGTGTGCGGAGAGATTGACCGTCCGATTGCGGCGCTCATGCGCGATCTGAAACAACGTGGTTTGTTGGAGCGGACACTTGTGGTCTGGAGCGGCGAGTTTGGGCGCACGCCGATGGGTGAGGTCCGGGAGGTTGGTGGCAAAGTGGGCCGCAATCACCACATCGACGCGTTCACGCTGTGGATGGCAGGCGGCGGCTTGAAACCCGGATTTTCATTGGGCGAAACCGATGAGTTCGGCTTCTCGCCTGTCGCGGAGAAACTGCATGTCCACGACGTGCAGGCCACGATCCTGCATCTGCTCGGTGTGGATCACACCAAGCTTACGTTCCGTTTTCAAGGGCGTGACTTCCGGCTCACGGACGTCCACGGCCGGGTGATCGAGAAAATTCTTGCGTAGTTTCGCGTAACTTCGTGCCCAGCGTTGCATCGGCCGCGGTATAGGTCCGTATTCACCAGCATCCCCAGCGCTTCCTTGCCAACGGACCATCAGTTGCCGGGAGTCACTTCCGGATCATCCAGCATCGATTCCAACGCGAGGAAAGCCCTGGCATCTTTCACGCAGCCGCCCAGTCCGAAGACCGCCCAAAACCGCAGCCGGACATCCGGATCCTTGAGGACGGAGATCAACGCATCGACCGTTTCCGAAGTGCCGACATAGGCGAGTGATTCCGCAGCCTCCTCACGCGCTGGTTGGGGCTGCGCTGGGTCAGCCACGCAACGCGCCAGAGCCAAGGCCGCCCCACGCCCGGGCTGGTGGATCCAACCCAACATCCGCGCTGCCGCATGACGCCGGTGCGGATTCTCATTCGCCAACAGCGCCTGAATCAGCGGGCGAACCGCGCGCCTATCATTGAGCCTCTCCAGTCGCAACGCCGTCACATACAGGTCGAGTTTTTCTGTCAGCGAGAAGAATCGGTCCAGAAGCGCATCTACTGCGCGGTAATCCCCGGCAATGGAAAGCAATCGCCCGGCCTGCCCTTCATCGAGATGTCCGTAGCCCGGGCGGATCAGGATCGTATGCAGTACCTGCGTCAGCGTCATCCCTTGCCGCTCCAGGATCGTGACATCCCGAAGTAGCGTTGTGCCCCTTAGCTGTTTTCGCGCTCGCCGTTGCCATCGTAGCCGCATTCTCGAACTCCTAACCCAGCATCGCGTACGTCACCGTGGCATGCGCCGCGAGCCGCTTGTGATCGTCAAAGATATCGATCCGCGTCACCGCCAGCATCCTGCCCAGCTTCAACACAAACCCGCGCGCGGTCACTTTCTTCCCCACAATCGGACGCAGATAGTTCACCTTCAACTCGGTCGTCGTCATCTTCTTATCCTCACGCCCGAGTACCGTCAGAATCGCCCACCAAGCCACCTCGTCCGCAATGGAAGCGATCACGCCTCCATGTAAGACACCCGTGCCGTTCAACAGCTCTTCACGAATCGGCAGTGAGCAGGTCGCCCCATCTTTATGTTTCCGCGTGACGGAGATCTGGAGTCCGGATTCAAACGAGGGCATGGTCGAGTACTGGTTCCTTTCTGGATGGCTACAGGAACCAGCTTCTCATGACGGATGGGTGCGGACTAAGCGATTCTACTGAGGTGAGAGACGATTTCTTTCGGGTGATTCGATATACCAGCTATTGGATCTTCTATGGATTCATGGCTTTAGTCATCGTCGCCTCGTGCGCCGCTGCGATTCAGGGCATGCAGCGCTAAAGTCTGCCATGTGGATTGCCGATCCCTCAATGAGAGAGGCAGGTTCACCATCCATGTTTAAGGCATTCTTGCTCACAATCGTAGGCGCCGCGATCGGCTTGGCGCAAGGCGCGTTGTCGCCCAACTCTTCTTACTACAGCGCCCCGACCTATCCGTCGGTCACCCGAGTTGGGGCGGGCCACAACAATACCGGTTGGCTTGCGTTCGAGCCGACGAGCGAGGTTCGATTCGTTCCCAAGGCTGGCGAGGAGATCCGCATTCCCTACCGCGCCATCAAAGAGCTTCAATACGAAAAGACCGTCGCCCAGGTGGACAACAACAAGCCCCGCCGCAAGTCGAAGTTCTCGGTGCCGGTCAAATTGAACTTCGTCGGCAAGCATCAGTTGACGATTCAGTATGAAGCGCCGTATGGTCCGGAAACCGCCACTCTTTGGCTGGATCCAAGCAACTGGCAGAGCGTTCTCGGAACCATCCACTCCAAGACCGGCCTGCAGGTTAAGCGCCAAGGCGAAAACGCCTGGTAGTCTACTACCTCCGGTAAAGCCAGATTGCCGTGTGTTCCACGCGCGCGACCGGTTGACCGGTATCAGTTTCGAGATAAGAGAGGTCCATCGTCACCAGGCGGTGGCCTTTCCGTTCCCACTCCGCGCTGACGTATCCCCTCACTTCCACCTCCTGCGCCTGCTGAGCGCCTTCCAGCCACAAGATCCGGCTGCCCGTATGGATCCAGGGCTTCAGCACGACACTCTTCATCAGAATCTCGTTCGCAAGCTCCAGCAACTCTCTTGCGGATCCGGTTTGCACCATGCGATGCCTGAGCGAACCCAGAATCGTTCCCGGCGCGAGTGACTCCGCAGAAGCCTCCGGCCTAGGGGCAGGGAACTTCGCAAATTCCGCAGGACACGGACCCAACTCTGGCGTAGCCAATCGCAAAACCGCACGGTCCCCGGCCCACACTTCGCCTTCCATGAACGAAACCACAACCTCTTCCCCATCGAAGTAGGGCCGCAGCAGCCGCAGTTCGCCACCACTCCCTGCCCGCATCCACGACGCATTCTCCAGCAGCAACCCGCGAACCATGTACCCAAATACATCGACGCCGGGTACGAGTCCGCCACCCGCGAAACCATACACGCGCGCGACCGTATCTTCGTGCATTCGATTCTCCGAATCCGGGGCCGTATTCACTGCGATCAGTCGAAGCAATTCGCGCATACTGATAGGCTAACCTTCATGACCAGTCGCATTGCTCTCGCGCTCACCCTCACCGCAACCATGTCCCTCGCCCAGCGGACCCAGAAAGAGATCATCAAAGCCACAACTCCAGAATTGGACGCCAAGCCCAACTCTAACGAAGTGCCCGATGTCGTTGCTGTATCCGGCAAGATCGAGCGCGTTGTCGTGCTGCGTTTCAAGTACATGGCGGACCTGCTCGCCGGCATCGAGAAAGCCGTCAAAGACCAGAAGATTCAGAACGCTGTCATACTTTCCGGCGTTGGATCCGTGCGCAACTACCAAGTCCACTCGGTCAGCAATCGCACGTTCCCGTCGAAGAATACCTTCACCAAAGATGTCACTACACCGGCGGACATCGTGAGCATGAATGGCTATGTCCTTAATGGCAAGGTCCATGCCCACATGACGATGACCGACGCCAACAAGGCCTTCGGTGGCCACCTGGAGCCGGAAACAAACGTCTTTACCTTCGCGATTGTGACTCTCGGCGTGCTCTCCGACGGCATGGATCTCGGCCGCGCGGACGACAAGACTTGGCGTTGATTCGATGTCGGAAAGGGAATAGCCAGTTGGGGATAGACCTCAGCGGAATCCTGACGGTCCACCGCATGTGATTCCAGTCTCCCCACATTCGCGACTGAGACGAAAGCCGCCAGGAACGCACTATACCTGTGAAGGAACTCAACAGGTACGATGATGACCACCAACTGCGACCAGGCACCTGCTGTGGAGCCCGCTGATCACTCAGGAACACTTGACGCCGGTCACGCTGTTCGTGGGCTCACCCGGCGCCCCAGCGTTCTACTTGTCGAAGAATTGCCGCTCAATCGGGAAGCGTTCGCGAGCCTGATCCGCTCCTGGCCGGACTTTGAATTTGCAGGTGCAGCCAGCACGGCCCGCGAGGCGCTGGAGATTACTGCTCGCGAAAAGCCCGACGTGGTTTTGGTCGACTTCCATTTTTCGGATTTGTTTTCGCTCGAACTCGTCAGACAGTTGCGTGCCGCGCAACCGAACATCCGGTGCGTTGTGTTGGCCCAGCGTAGCGATGCGAAAACCGCGGCGGACGTGATCCGCGCCGGAGCTCACGGACTCGCAGTCAAGAGTTGTTCGTCCGACGATTTGCGCTCGACTCTGCTGCAGGTGCTCGGCAATAGTCTGAGTGTGCCACCCGACCTCGAAGTGGCCACCGCGATGCGTGCCGCCGTCCGTCAAGCCGGAGATCCGGTGGACGATCTCAGCGCTCGCGAACATCAGGTCTACATGATGCTGACCGAAGGCGTGAAGCCCAAGGAAATCGCGATTCGCATGCAAGTGAGTCCGAAGACAGTGGATAGCTATCGCGCCAATATTATGCGCAAGTTGAATGTCCGGGATTTCGCATCTCTTATGCGGATCGCCGTGGAACGCGAGCGGGTGCTCATTGGCAAGGGTACCGATACAGGACGCGCGATGACGGCGATCGCCGGCGGCAGTTCCTAGCCAATTTTTCCCGCAGTTGGTGGTTGTTCTTTCGGCCGCGGGCTTCTCTCCCGGCCTTTTGGGGTCTGCGGCAATCAGTCGACAGTTTGTTCGATGCTTGAGGCGGTAAACATTCGATTTGCCAAAAAGTTCAAAATGCCGCGATTCGAGAGGCCACGGCCTCCAGCTCTTTCTCCAGTGAAGCCTTCGCCAGCAGCCTCAGGATTTTGTCCGCCAGATCGCCGCTTTCCATCGACTGCGCCGCATCCCACTCCCGCAGATTCACGATCTCAATCGGAAATCCACCGATACCGGCCGGTAGACATTCTAAAGCACGATTTGGGTTACAGGTTCGCCGTACTTACGCTCGCCGTACTTACGCACATGATACGGGTAGTCTGGAACTCAACCTGCCGCACTCCGCCTGCGGCTGTTCCGTCGGTGGAAATTCTGTGATCTTGCCCGGACCGAAAACTTGAAAGTCTCTCACAACCGCAGCAAATACGCACGAACGGGAAACGTCGCCCAACCCACCCAGGCGATTGGAACCGCGTGCAGC
>CAZCPL010000020.1:0-44503 GCA_964500255.1 uncultured Solibacteraceae bacterium
ACAACGGTTTCCGCTTGGCGGCCTGCCCGCTGTCTGGTGGTCTTGGGAACCGCGTTTGCGATTCCTATCAATAGATACTCACGGGAGTTCGAAACTGTCCAATCTGGGGGCCCTCTCTCAACAGGGCTGTCAACCAACGCGGAGGCGTCAACGGAGAAACTGGAGAGTTCGCGCGGTTGGGAGAGGCCAACGCTCCGAACCAGCATGGTTGAGAGCGTACCCCGGTTTGCACTACTTCGAACCGGAGAAACCGCCCGAAACGTAAATAGCCGCGAATGTTTGGGATAGAAGGATGGCGAGAACGGGCGATGCCGTCAACGAAATGAGCGGATGGGAGTTACCATTTTGGAAGTTGGCTCCCCGACATGGATTCGAACCACGATTCACGGCTCCAAAGGCCGCTGTCTTACCTTTAGACGATCGGGGAGTGCTGAGGTAGGACCAACAACCTGATTCTAACATCCCGAACCGTGATATTGTGAGTCCTTGTCTGCTCCTGCGCCCGCTCCCTCCCAACAAAGTTTGCCCAACTGGCAGCGCTGGACCACGGTCTGGCTGCTCTGCCTTGGGATGATCATCGCCTACATCGACCGGTCGAACCTATCGGTCGCGCTGGCCAGCAAAGATTTCATCGCCCTCTTCAACCTCACAGACTCCGATCGCGGCACATTGGGATCGGTCTTCTTCTGGTCGTATGCGATGCTGCAGATTCCCGCAGGCATGCTGGTAGATCGGTTCGGCGTCAAAATTCCTTACGCAATTTTCTTCGCGATATGGTGCTGCGTTGGCGCGGCGACGGGCATGGTGCAGACCGTTGCGGTGCTGATGGTGGTCCGCCTGCTGTTGGGTGTTTTCGAGTCGCTGGTGACGCCAGCGAGTATGCGCTGGATCCGCTATAACGTTCCCGAAAAGTCTCGCGGCATGGCAATGGGCATCTTCATGGCGGGCAGTAAATACGGGCCTGCGGCGGGTGCGGTTCTGGCGTCGCAGTTCATCGTCTCTCACGGCTGGCGATCGATGTTTGTGATCCTTGGGCTGGGAGGATTGTTGTGGCTGATCCCATGGTTTCTGCTGGTGCGGAACAACGATCGCGAACTAGAAGCGGCATCGGCCACGGCGGGTTCCGCGCCTCGGATGCCCTTTGCGGAGGTCATGAAAAAGCCCGCGATCTGGGGCATTCTCATTGGCACGTTCTGTTACAACTACTTCGTTTTCTTCTCGATGACCTGGCTGCCGGCGTACTTCGCCGAACGCCGCCATCTCTCGCTGAAGGATTCGGGAGCCTATACCAGCTTCAGTTTTGGGGGCATGGCCACGGTGGCGATTCTCGCTGGCTGGGCTGCGGACAAGCTGATCGAACGCGGCTGGAATGTGATCAAGGTGCGCCGCGGATTCACCATTGCGGGCTTCGTCGTGGCGTCTTCTGAGATCATCGGGGCGATGTCCGATTCCAACGATTTCGCGCTGATCATGGCGATCGTCTCGTTGAGTGGACTCGGCCTCGCGACGGCGAACTATTGGGCATTGACGCAGACCTTGCTGCCGGGTGCGGCGGTCGGATCGATTGCGGGCGCGCAGAACATGGCGTCGAATCTCGCTGGTGCGGTGGCTCCGCTGTTCACGGGATGGCTCATGGCGTACACAGGCAACTACGAAGCGCCGATGTATGCGATTTGGGGGTTTTTGCTGTTGGGTATTGCGATGTACGCGCTGCTGGTCCGCGAAAAGTACGCGAAGTAGCGGTGATAAAGTACAGTCATGAAGATTGACCGCCGCATTTTCTTGAGTGGGGCTGCCTTAACGACTGCGCCGATGTTTATCCCCCAGTCCGCATTCGGTGCCAACGACCGCATCACCTACGGATTGATGGGCGCAGGTGGCCGCGGACGTTATCTCAGCAGGACATTTCAACAACTCGGCGCGCAATGCGTTGCCTTGGCGGAGGTCTACGAACCGAACGTCGAGATGGCTCGCAAAGAGTCTCCCGAAGGCATCAAGACTTACGGAAACTATCGGGAACTGCTGCAGCAGCCGGGTATCGATACAGTGGTGATCGCGTCGCCGGATCATCAGCACATGCCGATGTTGTTCGCCGCGCTCGAAGCCGGAAAAGACATCTACATTGAGAAGCCGCTTTCGCATTCGCAAGCGCAGAGCGAACAGATGATTGCGGCGGTCCAGAAGAGCGGGAAGGTGGTGCAGGTCGGCATGCAGCGCCGCAGTGCGCCTTCGGTGATGAAGGCGAAGAAAGTGATTGACGACGGCGTGCTCGGACGCATCTGCATGGTGAAGCCGCAGTGGAACTGGAACGTCGCGAAGCCGCTCGATAACTCGACGCTGCCGGGTAAGCTCGATTGGGCGGCGTTCCTAGGATCCGCGAACGATCGTGCGCTCGAGCCGATGCGGTTCCGCAACTGGCGTTACTTCTGGGATTACGCAGGCGGCAACATGACCGATCAAGGCACGCACCTGATGGACATCGTGCAGTGGTTCACCGAGAACGGTCCGCCAAAGTCGGCGATCATGAACGGGCAGGTGGCGAAGATGACCGGGGCTGAGCATTCCGATGTATTCTGCGCGGTATTCGAGTATCCCGAGCAGCTTGTCACTTGGACGCTCAACTATACCAATGCTTTTCAGAATGGCTGGTCGATTCAGTTTCAGGGCGATCTGGGGACGATGATTCTCGACGATGCGGGATACAAGGTATGGGCGGAACCTTGGAAGGCCAACGCCGCGCCGATTATCGAAGAGAAGGCCCCGGTGCCGATCGAGCCGCATATCCGGAACTTTCTCGATTGTGTGAAGTCGCGTTACGAACCCAATTGCCCGGTGTATGTGGCGGCGCAAGCGGTGGCGGGTCCGCATCTGGCGAATCAGGCGTTCCTGCAGGGCAAGAAGGTGCTGTTCCTCTAGCGTTTGTGGACACGAGTTCCCGAGCGTCAAAGGTCTCCTTGGTTCTGGAACCAAAGCAGCATTTCGTAGTAGTCGAGTCCGGCGACGGGAACCCAATCCTGTTTGTAGTTCGCATCGAGAAGATGATGGTTGAGTGGCCTTTTTCGCCTTTCCGACCGGATCGAAATCCCAGTAAAGGCGGACTTCCCAGCTGTTTGCATACCACCACACTTGCAGAACCAGGGCGGGCTTCAAGCACAGACCGCGAGATGGCGGTTTCGAGGAGCGAGTCAAACGTTGTGCATTCGCAACTACTTTGCATTAGAATACGTAAAGATCGGCAGAGGCGCAAATCCACATGAAACGAATCCTGTTCATTCTCTTTCTGACCGCGGTCACGGTGGCGGCTCAATCCAATGAGCGGTTGATTAAGGCTGTTCGCCACGAATTGGTGATGCTCCCCTTTTACGATGTCTTTGACAATCTTGCCTATCGTGTCGATGGCGACAAAGTGACGCTCTTCGGGCAAGTAGTGCGACCAACCTTGAAGACCGACGCCGAGCGAGTGGTGAAGAAGCTCGAAGGTGTCGCGTCCGTTCAAAACGAAATCGAAGTGCTTCCGGTGTCGCCCAACGACGACCGCATACGACAGCGCGTGTATCGTGCGATCTATTCGAAGGGGCCGTTGCAGCGTTATTCGATTCGCGCAGTGCCGCCGATCCACATCATCGTCAAGAACGGCAACGTCGTGCTCGAAGGCGCGGTGGGCAGCGAAGGCGACAAGAATATCGCGAACATTGCGGCCAATGGCGTTTCTGGAGTTTTCTCGGTGAAGAACAATCTCGTTGTCGACAAGTAGTCTGGTCGGTTTTGACGCGGTTTCCGTAGACAATGCAACGTTCGAGAACGCGGCGGCGTCGATGCGTCGGACGTCGGCGCGCAAATTGAAGCCGGTCTCACTATACAATTCGAATAGTGTCCGAGAAACCAACGACCGACCGCCAAAAGGCAGTGACCGCGGATGGCATCCGCGAGTGGCTTCCGAAGATGCCTTTCAATGCACTGCTGGGGATCCGCCTGCACCGCTTGCATAAGGACGGTGTCACCATCTGCTGCGATGTGGAAGAGAAGCTGCTCAACGGCGCGGGCGTGCTGCATGGCGGCGTCACCGCAACTCTCGCCGACGCAGCCGTGGGGCTTGCCACGAACCGGCACTATCACGGTCGCCCGATTACCACAATCGAACTGAAGATCAACTATTTCCGCCCTTTGCCTCTGGGCGGGCGTGTCTATGCACGCGCGAAACTGCTACGCACCGGAGCGACGCTATCGGTTGGCGAGGTGGAAATCCGCGATGCCAGGAAAAACCTCGCCGGCGTCGCAATCGTGACGTACATGCTGCTCGATACCAAAACTTCCAAATGACAACTTACGATTACGCTGTGGTTGGTGGCGGAATCATCGGACTCGCCACCGCCTACAAGCTGCTTGAACAGAATCCACGCGTCGCCGTGGTGTTGTTCGAGAAAGAAGAGACCGTCGGGCGGCATCAGAGCGGCCACAATAGCGGCGTGCTGCACGCAGGGCTTTACTACAAGCCAGGATCGTTGAAAGCGCGGATGGCCACGACAGGCATCCGGATGATGACCGCATTCTGCCGCGAGAACGACATCGCGCACGAGATCTGCGGCAAGCTCGTTGTGGCTTGTTCCGAAGACGAGATTCCGCGGCTCAAAGAGCTGCAAAGCCGCGGTGAGCAGAATGGGCTGAAGGGCGTGCGATGGATGGAGCCGTCGTCGATGCACGAGATCGAGCCTCATGTGGCGGGCATCGCGGCGGTGCGTGTGCCTGAAGAAGGCATCGTCGACTATGGTGCCGTGTGCGCCGCGATGCAACGCCAGATTGGCACTCGCGGTGGATCTCTATTGACCGGACATCGGGTTCAGGCGCTGCGTCGCGATAGCGGCAAGTGGGAGATCCAAACTTCGCGCGGACCCTTCGCTGCGAAGTTCCTGATTAACTGCGGCGGCCTGCATTGCGATCGCATCGTGGCGATGTCGGGGGCGCAACGGCAGACCCGCATCGTTCCTGTTCGCGGTGAGTATTATTCGCTGAACACGGATGGCGCGAAGCTGGTGCGGAACCTGATCTACCCAGTGCCGGATCCCTCGTTTCCTTTCTTGGGCGTCCACTATACGCGGATGATTCATGGCGGGGTGGAGGCGGGTCCGAATGCGGTGCTCGCGACCAAGCGCGAAGGGTATCGCAAGACCGATTTCTCTTTCGGCGATGTCTGGGATGTGCTGTCATTTCCGGGATTCTGGAAGTTTTTGGCTAAGTATCCATCGATGACGGCGTATGAAGTGAAGCGTTCGCTGAGCCGCACGGAGTTCTGCCGCTCGCTGCAGCGACTGGTTCCTGAGGTGCGGGAGTCGCACTTGGGCGAAGGCGGCGCGGGTGTGCGAGCGCAGGCGATCGCTGTGGATGGCACGATGGTGCAGGATTTCGACATTGTCCGCAACGATGGAGCGCTGCATGTGGTGAACGCTCCGAGTCCTGGGGCCACGGCATCGCTGGCGATTGCGGAGCATTTGCTGGCACAACTATGAGAGTTCTCTGCTGTCTGTTTGCTTTGTCGCTGTTCGCAGAGACGCGTCGCGTTGTGATTTGGACAGGTTCGACGCATGGTCCGTATCCTTCGGGGAATCCCGTCGCGCAGCCCGATCTGCGTGGGATTCTCGATGCCGTGGACGGTGCGCAGAATCAGACGTTCCGCTTGATTGTGAAGCCTGCTGGGTGGGGTTCGAAGATGCGTCTGCGGTTTTCGAATGTCTTCGGATCCCGGCCATTGACGCTCGACGACGTCTTTGTTGGCGTGCATGCATCCGCGGGCGCGGTGCAACGCGGAACCAATAGGGGAGTGCGTTTTCAGGGCAAGCCTTCTGTGACTATTGCTCCGGGCGAGCTTGTCTATTCGGATCCTGTGACGTTGAACAAGCCCGGCGCGCGCCTGGCGGTGAGCTTTCATGTGGATGGCAAGTCTGGGCCAATGACGTGGCACGCGAAGGCAATCACCACTTCGTATCTGACCGTGCGGGATGGCGGCGCTCATGGTGCCGAGGAAGCGAGCACCGCGTTTCCGTTCACCACGACATCCTGGTTCTTTCTGGATGCCATCGATGCCGAAGTTCGGTGCGCAATGCCCGTCATTGTTGGCTTTGGCGATTCGATTACCGATGGCACCGGGTCGACGATCAATGGCGACGACCGATGGCCTGACTTTCTTGCGCAGCGCTTGGGGCCTGGATTCGCAGTGGTCAACGCGGGCATTGGCGGCAATCGCGTGAGCACCACGGCGCCTTATGACAAGTCCAAACCGGTTGCTGGCGGGCCTTCGGCGTTGGAACGCCTGGATCGCGATGTGCTGCAACTACCGGGAGTAACGCATGTGATCTGGCTCGAAGGAATCAACGACTTGGGCAGTGGCGGATCGACGGCGGAGACCGTCATTGAGGGCTTCAAAGCGGGCTCCGCAAGGTTGCGTTCAAAAGGGATTCAGGTGCTTGGTGCGACGATTGTGTCGAGTCTCAAGAGCACGCCGTCGCATGGCACGCCTGAGGTGGACGCGGCCCGGCGCAAGATCAACGATTTCATCCGCAACAGTGGCGGTGTCTTCGATGGCGTGGTGGATTTCGACGGAGCGACGCTGGATGCCGCGACCGGTACGCTGAAGCGCGAGTTTGTGCCGAGTAGTTCGGTGGGTGGTCCTGGAGATGGGTTGCATCCGAACCGCTCGGGATACCAGGCGATGGCGAATGCTGTCGAGTTGGGCTTATTCGGTAAGTCCGGCTGCCGTTGGCAATGAGATTGCACTGAGCCTCAGAACAATGAGGCGCACATTGTTGATCTTTGGTGGACTTCTCGCGATTATCGGAGCAGTTTTTGCTTATTCGACTTCTCTACAATTCGTGGCCGGCGGAGCGCTGGTGAACCTCGGATACCGGCTGCAGGATCCTCTCGATGGATTCGATCCGGGTCACCATGAAGGCACTCCTGCGCAGATTTGGGAGGCTTTTCTCACACACAATCGTATGGCTGCGGATGTTCGCGCTCGTTGGCCCCGCTCGAATCACCATCCAGAGATTGCGCTGGTGACCTGTATGGATGCGCGCTAGGACACGAACGAAATCGCAGGCGACACGCGCCGCGCTTGCGCCAAAGACGAAGAAATGCTGCAGTTGGCTGTGGCAAAAGGCGTAAAAGTGGTGGTTTTCACCACGCACACCGATTGCGCGGCGGAGCGTGTGGCGGCGGATCCGGAGCAGCGGAAGAGGTTTCCACAGTTGGCGAAGGCTGTGGATGAGCGGCAGTTCCGGTTTGACGAGTTCAACCAGTCTCCGCTGATCCGAGAGCGCACCGAGAAGAAGGAACTACTGGTGAAGTGGATGGATCTGGACACGCTGAATGAGCGGGTGATGCCACATGCGCAGACATTGCGCAATCCAGCGGTCATCATGGCGCGCCGTGCGCCGAGGCCCAACCGCGCGCTGCCGGACTGTCGATAGTCAGGGTTGTGAGGGCATCCTCTTCGGTAGCGTGCCAAGTCTTCATGCTCGTTGAGACCGTGACATCTGGGTCGATTTGCTGAGCGGGAGATCGCACAGCGCGCTTCATCGCAGCCAATCCGTGAGCTTGCGGACGCCCTCCATTGATCGTTTCAGATCGACATACGCGAGGCGGGCCTGCAGTGTCGCGGCAGGCCCGCCGAACGATGTCCCCGCGAGCAACGCCACGCCTGTGTCTTCGAGCAAGCGCAGGCATAGTTCATCCGAAGTTGAAATGTCGCGTGCGACCAGACGGTCCCGAAGCGGAGTGAAATCTGGAAACAGATAGAAGCAGCATTGCGGATCGTGCAGCGCCACCCCGGCCTCGCGCAAGATGGAGGCGCACTCGCTGCCGAGGACGCGCAGTCGCGCGCGGCAATCCGCGAGATATGCAGGGATCTCGGTGCGATCGGTGTACGCGGTAACTGCCGCATATTGCATCGGGGCGGCGACGCAAGAGTACGTCTCGCTAGCGGCGATCGCCAAGGCCGCGCGAACTTGCGGCATCGATGCTGGGATTCGCAGTGTGCCGACGCGCCAGCCACCTGCGCCACACCACTTCGATAAGCCGGCGGCGACAAAAGTCCCTTCGGGGTAGAACTCGGCAATCGACCGATGTCCTCCATCGTGCTGCAGTTCGCCGTAGATCTCATCTGCGAGAATGAGCAGCTTCTTACGCCGTGCGATATCCGCCAGCACTCGCAGCTCATCCACCGAATAGGTCAAGCCGGTCGGGTTGTTTGGATAGTTCAGGACTACGATGCCGCCTTGATCGGGAATGGCGGACAATTGCGCGGGTGTCAGCCGCCAACCATCTGCGAAGGCGGTCGAGATCCAATGCGCTTTGCGTCCCAGCATCGCGGCCTGTGGCGCATACGAGACCCAGCTTGGGGCGGGGATCCACAGATCGGCTTCCACGGCCATAAACAAAAGGAACATCAATTGTTTGGATCCGGGACCGATCAGGATGTCGTTCGCAGAGCACTCGATGGCGTGCCCAAGATGGTATGCGGCAACGGCTTCGCGCAGAGCGGGCAGTCCGGTAACCGGCAGATAGTCTTTCTCATGGGCGTGATCGCGGAGCGCGCGCACCACAACGTCGGGTATGGGGAAGGGCGACTGGCCGAATCCGAACTTATAGACTGTCTTGCCGAAGCGTTCCAACTGGCGCGCTTTTTCGTTCATCGCCAGAGTTGGCGACGGCTTAGCGTCTCGAAGTGACGGATGAATTGTGACGTGCATAGGCTTTTACCGATCGTCCAACTGCGAACGGCGTTCTGCGATGTATGCGCCGACGACAACGAAAACGGTGGCGATTATGGAATAAGCGCAGACAGGGTACCAAACGATGGGCTTGGGCGGAAGCGATCCCAGATTTCGCAAGACCGTCATGCCCGCCAAACTGTCGGTGAAGGATAGCTGGGCCATGAGAAATGAAAATGCCACGGCGGCCAGCCAGCCGGTTCCAATGGCGACATAGATGTTGCGAAGGAACGATCCCACGAGGTAGGCGAGCCCGAAAGAAGCCAGGCCGAGTGCGATGCCGGCGATAGTGAACGCCGGAATGATCGGCACCTGCAGTTCGGGGCGAAGCCACTGGTGAATCCAACCCGCCACAAGGTTTGGAATGGATCCAACGAAGGCCACTTGGGCGAATCCCACGGCAGCGCGGATCAGGTTGAAATGGACCAGTCTCACGGGGAGGCTGAGGCTGAACGTCAAACCTCCTTGCCGGCGTTCCCAGAGCAGGCATCCGGCACCCAGCAAAGAGAAGAGGATGCCCCAGACTCGATAGGTGCCATCCAGCAATGCGAATGGAGCGACTGTGTTGTCGATTCGCTTGGCCAACACGGCCTCATAGGTGCGGTCCAAGGCAAGCCAGGAGTTCACGAAGGTAATGAAGACGCAGGCGGCAAAGATGGCGCGAGATTCCATCCAGGCCTTGTGACACAACGCGAAGTTTCTTTGCCAGCTTGCGATCATCCAGGCTTTAATTTGGAAAACGGGAGAACAGCGAATACATGGTGAGGGCTTCGACTTGCACGGAGACCGCGCCTAGCGATTCGATCACGGCGACGATTTCGGGCGTATTTTTCGAAACGACCCATTCCACCATTTTGCCCTCGTTCCGGGTGTATTCGATGCCGGAAACTGGTAGTGAGGGTAGCATGGCAACGTCGGTGAAGTGGGCGGTGATGCAGCGCCAGTTTCGTCGAATGTCGTCGACAAGAGTAGAGATGACGAGTTCGCCATCTTGAAAATACATTGCCCGATCGGCGACGCCTTCGATACGCTCCGGGCTGTTGGTGGCGATCACGAGTGTCGCGCCGTCGCCGGAGGCCTCGACGAGTGCCTGCAGAAGGATCTGGGCTGCACCGGGGTCGAGATCGTCGAACGGCTCGTCGAGCAAGAGAAGTTCGGGAGCGTGGATCAGGGCGAGTGCAGTGCTCAGAAGTGCGCGACGGCTCGGCGAAAGATCCCGGACCATCTGGTGGGGCCGAAGTTCGAAACGATCGAGCAGTCTCGACTCCAGATGCTTTTGCCAGCCTGAAAACATCCGGCTTGAGAATCGGCACATTTCCTGCACCGAGTAATTCCCATAAAGAGTTTTGTTTTGGGGCACGAATCCGCAGCGGCTGCGAATCTTACATGCTGCTTTGCGGTCGTCCGGATCCATGCCAAAGACCGACATCGAGCCGCCTGAGCGGCGGATGATTCCTACGGTGGCGTGGAGGATCGCGGACTTTCCAGAACCGGTTCCGCCCAGAAGCACGGTTGTGGAACCAGCTTGGATTGAGACCGAGACGTTTCGCAGGACATCGCGTCCCGCTGTACGAGCCGAGAGGTTTACCGCTTCAATCACTGCTTGCGGACGCACCGAGTGGGGCGTGGTTGTCGGCTGCGTTGAGTTCCGCTTCGAACATGCGGCGGATCTCTTCTTGCGCGAAGCCCTTGCGCCTCAACTGGGCAACCACTTCATGGACGTCCAGCGAAGCGACGCGGATCTTTTCCGGCTTCTCGGTGGAGACCCACTGATCGCGGACATAGGCACCCGAGCCCATCCGAAGGTCGATCACATCCTGATGTTCCAACTCGGTATAAGCCTTGATCACTGTGTTGGGACTGATGACGAGTTGCGTAGCGAGGTTGCGGACACTGGGGAGAGCTTCGCCGGGGTTGAGCACACCGGACTCGATCAAGTGCTTCACCTGTTCGATGATCTGAAGATAGACGGGGAGGCCTGTGGATGAGTTTATCTTAATCAAAGTACTCCGATCATATCATGATTTTTCTCGCATTCGAACCCCATTTCTACATCGCTCGCGGAAACGGTTGCATCTCTTCCGATAGAGCCGGAAGATGCGACCGAACAGCACCCGGCAATCTCGTTCCTCTACCAAATAGGAGTTCCATTGACTCGTTTCCATTTTCTGTCCACCGCCATTCTTCTCGCCGCGTCGTCCAGCGTCTCGCTGGTTGCGCAGGAGAAGGACATCGTAGATACCGCCGTCGCGGCAGGCTCGTTCAAGACGCTGGTGACGGCAGTGAAGGCCGCCGGTCTCGTCGAGACCTTGAAGAGCGCCGGTCCCTTCACCGTCTTCGCTCCGACCGATGAAGCCTTTGCCAAGCTGCCTGCCGGCGCTCTCGAGAAGTTGATCGCTAACCCGGAGCAGCTGAAGGCTGTTCTGACTTATCACGTTGTCTCCGGCAAGGTTATGGCTGCCGATGTGAAGACAATGAAAGTCAAGACGGTTCAGGGTTCCTCTGCTTCGCTCGTCGCCGGTGCCGGAGGTGTGACCATCGACAAGGCGAAGGTTGTCAAGACCGATATCGTTTGCTCGAATGGCGTCATCCACGTGATCGATTCCGTGATCATGCCGCCCAAGGGCAAGAAGTAAATTCTTCCTTCAGGTGAGTAACTGGTTAGCAGGTCCAGTGGTAGAATTTGAAACCGCACAAACCACGCCTCCGAAACCTGCATCGACCAGTAGAGATACGCGCCAACCAAGTATTCACGTAAATTCACTCGCCGCCCGGCTCGTCACAACGTGCCAGGCGGTTTTTTTCGGTAGAATCAACACGTGGATCAATCCAAGGTTTCCAGACGCACAATACTCGGCGCGGCGGCGCTGATGGCTCCCTCACTCTCGTTCGCGGCGCCAGGACGGTTGCCCATCAAGAAGGGCTTGCTGTGGGGAATGCTGCCCGGCAAATTGAGTCCGCTGGAAAAGTTCCAGATGCTGAAGGAATGTGGCTTCGAAGAGATGGAATGCCACACAACTCCCGATCTGGCCGAAGCGCAGGCGATTCTGGAAGCTTCGAAGAAGACCGGTGTACGCATTCATTCGGTGATGAATTCCGATCACTGGAAGTTTCCGCTCTCGTCGCCGGATCGCAGTGTCGTCGACAAATGCGTGGCGGGTATGGAGACCAGTCTCCGCAATGCGAAGTTGTGGGGCGCGGACACCGTGCTGCTCGTTCCGGGCGTGGTGAATCCTGAAGTTGGCTATACACAGGTTTGGGAACGCTCGCAGAAAGAGATCCGCCGAATGCTGCCGTTGGCGCAGGAGACGAAGGTCATCATCGCCGTCGAAAATGTGTGGAACAAGTTTCTGCTCAGTCCGATGGAATTCGCCCGCTACGTCGACGATTTCAAATCGCCGTACGTGAAGGCTTACTTCGACGTGGGCAACATTCTGCTCTACGGCTTTCCGCAAGATTGGATCCACACGCTGGGTCCGCGCATCGCCAAGATTCACTTCAAGGATTTCAAGTTCAAGGGCGATCCGAATGTAAAGGGCCGCTCCAATGCCGATTGGGTCAATCTCCGCGAGGGAATGATCGACTGGAAAGCCGTGCATCAGGCGCTTGGCGATATCGGATACAAGGGCACCGTGACTGTGGAACTGAGTTCGGGCGATGCAGAGTATCTGAAGGATGTCGCGCAGCGCGTCGAGAAGATTCTCAGCGGCGACTAGTATGAAGAAATTTCTTTTAGGGCTGGTTTGCGGTCTTGCGTTCGCAGTTTTGGCCGGATTGATTCTGGTGTTTGCAGCGGCGCGTTTTGGCGACAAGACGCCCGATGTCGCAAACGAGTCCGTACTGCACTTGACACTTGACGGCGAGATTCCAGAGAGTCCGTCGGTGGATGTTGCTTTGCCGTTTTTCGGCGACCGCAACGATGTCACGGTCATCGAACTGTGGAGTTCGCTAAACCGCGCGGCCGAGGATTCGCGAATCAAGGCGATCTTGCTCGAGCCTCGCAATCTTGCGACCGGTTGGGCCAAGGTCGAAGAGATCCGCCAGGGGCTGTTGAAGTTTAAGAAGACTTCCGGTAAGCCCGTCTTTTGTCATCTGCAGACGCCGGGAACCAAGGAATACTATCTGGCCACTGCGGCCGACAAGATCTATCTCGCGCCGGACGATAGGGTCGATGTGAAGGGACTGCGCATCGAGACCACCTACTGGAAGAACACGCTAGACAAACTCGGCGTGCAGGTGGAAATCGAACACGCGGGCAAATTCAAAGACTTTGGCGATACTTACTCGCGGACTTCGATGACGCCGGAGACTCGCGAAGTGCTGAATGGATTCCTCGATCAGTTCTATGGCGATCTTGTACGTGTGATTTCCGAAGGCCGAAAGAAGAGTGCGGAGGATGTTCGCAAGCTTCTTGACGATGGCCCGTTTCTTTCGCGTAAAGCGAAGGAAAGCGGTTTGGTCGATGTGGTTGGATACGAAGATCGGATGCTCGAAGATTTGAAGACGGCGGCGAAGCTGAAAGAGATCAAGAAGACTTCGATCAAAGACTATGCGCGGTCGCGCGGTGGACGGGCGAATCCAAAGTTGCGCGTTGCCTACCTGGTTGCCGAGGGCGGCATAGGCGGCGGTGCCAGCATAGATCCAGACGATGAGATCACCGCGCCCGCGATGATCAAGATGATGAAGCAGATCGAGAAGGATGATTCGATCAGCGGCGTGATTTTGCGCGTGAATTCGCCGGGTGGGGATGCGTTGGCTTCCGATCTGATTTTGCATCAGGCGAAGATTCTTTCGAAGAAGAAGCCGATGATCATCTCGATGGCGGACTACGCGGCGAGTGGCGGCTATATGATTTCGATGACCGGAGATCCGGTGCTGTCGTATGGCAACACGATCACGGGCTCGATCGGCGTGGTGTTTGGGAAGGTGAATCTTCGCGGGCTCTATGACAAGATCGGGATTCAACGTGAGATCCTCACGCGCGGCAGATTCGCGGATATCGATTCCGAGTACAAACCGATGGATGCTGCCGCGCGCGCAAAGCTGCGCGAGGGCATTATGGAAACCTACGATAGCTTTCTGGATGCCGTGGCAGAGGGTCGGAAGCGTAAAAAAGACGAGATCGCTCCACTTGCCGAGGGTCGAGCGTGGACTGGCTCGCAGGCCAAGCAGAATTTGCTGGTCGACGAGATTGGCGGACTTGATCGCGCGGTGGAGATGATCAAGACCAGAGCCAAGATCGATGCCAAAGAGAAGGTCGGGTTGGTTGTGTATCCTGAACGGAAGTCGTTGTTTGCGTATTGGTCGGCGAAGTCCGGCGCTGGTGGGGATTCGTCCGTTCTGCAGCCATACTTGAAGACGGTGTTTCCGAATCGGGCCACGCGCAACTGGGTGAAGACAATGATCCCTGGGGGGATGCTGCGCATGGCTCCGTATTCGATTGAGGTTCGCTAACTGCTGGCTTTGAATCGGATACGTTCCGACTCGATTAAGGCTTCGATGAGTTCGCGCATCTTGTCGACCAGTGATTTCATATAGGCGAAATCCGCTCTTTGCCGTGAGGTTCGAGTCTCGAATCGCGAGACTTCCGCTGACAGATCATCGAGCCACTGCAGCAGTCGAGTCCTGAGCGATTCCGGGTCAGAGACACCGCTGAAGAACTGATCATTGCGTTTGTAGACGTATCCGGATCCCCGCGAATCGGAGAGTGGACCCGCAAGTTTGTCTCGCAGAGTTTCCAAGTCGCACCAATGCAGTTTGGCGCGGCGGGATCCCCACCGATGCGATGCGGTGGGTTCAACAAAGGCCGCGAGGAAATCCGACGAGAATCGATCTCGCATCATCTGCTGAGCGGGCTGATTTGCTTTCCTTCGGCGTCGAAGTTTTCCGGCGCGAGCCAAGCTTCGAAGGCCGCTTTGCGGGCGGGCCATTCCGAATCGAGCATGGAGAACCAGGCGGTGTCACGGTTGCGTCCCTTCATAATCAGGTGCTGCCGGAACAGTCCTTCATAGGCAAAGCCATAGCGCGAAGCCGCGCGCTTCGAAGGCTCGTTGCAGTTGTTGCATTTCCATTCATAACGGCGGTAGCCGAGATCGTCGAAGACATAACAAGCGGCGAGATACATCGCTTCGGTCGCGGCCGGCGTGCGTTGCAGCAAGGGCGTGAAGAGGATGTGTCCAACTTCGATCACGCGGTTGTTAGCATCGATGCGCATCAGCGCGCAGACGCCGATCGCGTTGCCGTCATGGCCGAGAATCGTATAAAATAGCGGATCTTCGGAGGCAGCTTTTTTGGCGATGGCCGCTTCGAACAGAGCGTAGTCATGATACGGACCGTCGCCCAGATAGAGCCAAAGATCGTTATTGGCTGGATTGTTGAGTCCTGCAGCCCAGAGGTCTTGGGCGTGTGCGGTTGCATCGAGTGGGACGAGCTTGCAGTAGCGTCCTTGTAGGGTGGTGCGCGCGGGGCGCGACGCGGAGGCGGGATTCTCCAGCAAATCTCCGATCGGTAACGGCATTCTAATTGGATAGCACGAACTCCGCGGCAAGGCTTTTTGCGATCTGCTCCCGATCGTTAGGGGTTTGCAGTGGCACGCTGCGTTTGTCCGCGACGTTGAGCTTTCGGCCGCCCTGCAGCGGATCGATCAGATAGGCGGTGACGCGGAAGCCATCGGCCTCAACTCGAACAGCGACGACGATCATCCGCGTGGATGCTGTTTCGCGAGCGAAATGATCCAGTTTGACCTTGTCGTTGCGAAATCGTTGGAGCGTTGGCCAAGACGCGACCCGGTATCTCTGTGCGAGATGAGCGGCGATGCGCTCGGCGAGATCCTCGTCGTGACGGATGTCGGGAAAGTCATTGCCCGGCCAGATCCAGCGGGCGGGGATGACGGCAATGGATTGGGGAGTTGCCGTTGGTTGACGAAAGTTCCAAAAGAGCGCTGCCACGACCACCATCGTCGCCACCGCAATCCACCATCGGTTTCTTGGGCGCACTGGCTTCGGTGCGGCAACCGGTTCGGGATCCGCCACCGCTTCGTGGATCTCAGGGACGTAGGATCCCTTGGGAAACCCGATGCGCACGGTGTCGGTAGCGCCGGGCCCCGCATAGTACTCATCCAGCTTCTTGCGCAGTCTGCGAGCCTCCACGCGCACGATCGGATCGAGACGGGGATCATACTCGCCGTCACGATCGAAGACCTCTTTGCCGATCACATATTCCTTGATCCGATCCTGCTCGCCGCGCAGTTTTGCTTCGACGATGAACCGTAAAAACCGGCAGAGCCGTTCGGAGTTTTGAAATCCCGGGCTGGACGCGATCTTCTCGACGTATTCGCGGGTACTCGCGGCCAAGGCTTGGGACATGATTGGACTATCGCATCCCACTGCCGCGAAATCAACAGGTTGCAACGGTAAGCTTACTGTAAAATACTGACGTGGACGCGTGCTGGCAGGCGATGCTGGGTTCGGAACCGATCCCGGTTCCGGAAATGGAGATTCGATTCATGAAGAAATATCCGATGTTGTTCGTTGCCGCGACGGCCATGGCTATGGCGGGTCCGCCGCTGATCTGCCAGCGGGTGGAAATCGGCACGGCGAAGTCGCTGCCATGGCGGAACAGCGATGGCTGGAACGGTGCCGTCGCATCCTACAAGCTGGCTGGTCTTGCGGATGAGACGCTGTCGATTCTGACGCCGTCGGCTGGTGTGGCGTTGCGGATGGAAACGATCCGCCGGGCAGCGATCTATGCGGCGAAAGACGAGGCCATTGCTTCGCAGCTATCGGCGCGGTTGCTGGCGCGGGTCGTCGATGCGGAAGCTTTGAGCAAGGCGGATAGCAATGCCTGGTTCGACGCTGGCTACTATGCCGAGGCGCTGCGACAGATCGGTTTTGTGTATCGCTATGACATGTTGTCTGCCGCCGAGCGCGAGCAGTGGCGCGTGCGTGGCGATGGGCGTGTGCTCGATGGCCGGCCTTGGATCGAGAAGGCGATCCGAATGGGTGGCAAAGGTATGGAAGTGGCCTTGGCGAAGACTGGCGAGTATCGCGATGCGGACCTGAAGAGATTGATTTCCTCGTCCAAATAATATGACTATGCTCCCACTTGTTCTGACGATGTTGGTTGCGGCCTCACCCGAGTGGGAGTCTCTGTTCGATGGCAAGACAGGCGCTGGCTGGCGGACGCAAACGAAATCCGAATTTCCGGGCCATGCCTGGAAGGTTGAGGATGGCTGCTTGCGATCCGTCGCCACTGCGCCGCGAGTGGATCTTTCGACGGCACGTAGCTTTCGCGATTTCGAGTTTGAGTTCGACTGGAAGTTGGAGGAGGGAACGAACAGCGGTGTGAAGTATCTGGTATTCGGCATTCGTCCGAACTCGGCGACAGGGAAGCTAGATCCAGATGTGCCGAAGGCTCTGGGATTCGAACTGCAGTTGGCCGATGACCAGAAGGTGGCGGATGCGAAATCGTCGCCGAGTCATTCGACCGGTGCGTTGTATTTGTATGTGGCTCCGCACGATGTTCCTGCGCTGGCGGTGGGCAGTGGCACAAAGCGAGGATCGTGGTGGATGGCACGCGTGTGGAACATTGGCTGGATGGGGTTCGGGTGATGGAAGTGGATCTACGTTCGGCGGCATTGCGCGAAGAGATGGGGAAGAGTCCGCGGCCGGATGTGCCGAAGCCCTCGGATCTGGAGATGCTGCTCAGGAAGCCTACGAAGGTGTTTCCGCTGGTGTTGACGCATCATGGTGGGACGGCGTGGTTTCGGAATCTGAGGATCCGAGCGAGGTAGCGATGCTGACTACAAATCGCCGAAGGTTGTTTCCATCTCGGCGATGCTCGGCTGTGCTGGCGTGATGCCCGAGACGGGCAGGTTATATTGAAGCGCCAGGCTGCGATCCAAGTGTCGTTTGGCGGGGATTGGCGGGACGATTCTCTTGTTGAGCTCCACTCGAATGCTTGATTCGATCATCGTGGCGGCTGCATCCAGATCCCCCTCCGCCACGCGGAAAATGCGGTTGTGCCAAGAATCGGACCGGTCTTCATCTTCCACTTGCTCGAGTCCATCCGCAAAAAGTTCGGGCAGTGGACTCCCTTCTTGTGGCGGCAACACTCACGCCGCAGGCTGCGTCAGCGCGAACAGGGCATAGAGTGCGATCCAGATGAAGCCCATGAAGTGCCAGTAGGTCGCGAGCATGAAGGTAATGGCGTTGCGGCGCAGATCGCCATCCACCATCCAAGGATTTCGCAAGCGCCAAATCAGATAGGCGAGAGCGGCGATTCCACCGAGGATATGCACCGCATGCGCGCCGGTGATGATGTAAAACAGCCCGCGGTTTTGGTCTCCGGGGACGCTTGCCGCCTCCATCAGCCGCCAGCACAATACCTGCGAGATCAGGAAAGCCAATGCCAGCCACCCGGTTCGTCTAAGCCACATTCCGTACAAGTCGATGCCGCATTCGCGCAGGCACCATCGCGCCGTCTCGATCGCGGCGCTGCAGGATAGGAGCAGCGCCGTGCTCAACCACAATTGCCTGGGCAAGACAACGGGGTACCAGTACTGCGGATTCCCACCTCGCCACACATACGCCACCATCAGCGTTCCAAACAACGCAAAGATGGAAACCAGCGTGGCGATGTGCCCCATCCAGTACATCTGAGGCGAGAATCGGCGGTCGGGATCGGACATATTTAGAACTGGCGTTACGCGTGATGCGATTTCGCACGCAACGGCTGCTGTTGATGGACAGGGGGCTGCTGATGCAATTGATGCGGATGGCCCGGCAGATGAGTCACCCCGGCCGCGAGCGCGATCTGGGTCAAGCCCGCGACGTTGCTGACACCGAGCTTCTTCATCATCGTCTTGCGATAGCTGCGCACCGTCTGCAATCCGAGGTCAAGCATCACCGCAATCTCTTTGCTGGTCTTGCCCTCCGCCACCATACGCATTACCTGCAACTCGCGTGGCGACAAACCCTCAACTGCCGGACCCTGCGACCGCGTTTCCATGTTGCCGTTCTGCAATCGGCGCAGGAGCTTGTCGGATACTTCGGGACTCAGGTAGGTGCCTCCGCGCGCCACGGTGCGAAGGGCATCGACAAGGTCCATCTCGGAGGCTTGTTTCAAAACAAATCCGCGAGCTCCGGCGCGCATGGCTGAAACGACGGAATCTTCGTCTTCGTACATGGAAAGGATGATCACCCGGGTGTCGGCGGAGTGGCGCAGTAGTTCGCTTGTGGTCTCGATACCACTCAGTCCCGGCAACCCGATGTCCATAAGGATGACATCGGTGGGCTGGCGCTTAATGAACTGGATTGCGTCGTGTCCATTCTCAGCTTCGCCAGCGATGTTGAAGTCGGGGTGGAGCTTAAGGATCGCTCGAATGCCATCCCGCATGATTTTATGATCGTCAACGAGCAGTAGGTCGAAAGGCATCTTGGATTAGGGTCCTGTTGTTTTTCACAGAAAGTTCAATCGTGAGCGGGCACAACCCCAAAGTGGGCTCTTAGGATTATACCGTTTCTTTCCCCTGTTGCGATCTCGATACGTCCTTCACCACCAGCAAGATGGCAGGCGCCTCGGGCCACATGCCATCTTACCTCATCTTCGATTTCCACAGAGGAGTCTGTGATATTCTCCAGGAAAATTTCCACAAGCGTCCACTGATCGCCGCCAGACACCACGATCTTCGCAGCCGTACAGCTAATGCGATTGCACGCTAATTCCATGGCGTGTTGCGCGACATCTACAATTGCACGGCTCACGCTGGCTTGAGGACGAACAGTGTGCGGACAATCCACCGAAACGAATCCTGCAAATGCAGGTTCCCATCGATCACGAACACGTTCAAGTGCGGCACGCAAGCCGATGCGATCGACGGTGGATCGATTCATCTGCGAGCTGAGTACACGAACCCTCGCCTGGCACTCTTCGAGCAGGACCTGCAACTCTTCCAGCTGTTTCGCGATTTCGGGATACTGCGACGAGCATTCGTGCGACATCAAGTCGAAACGAATGCCCGCCGCCGTGAGCACTTGGCCCAGATCGTCGTGCAGAGACCTTCCCGCCTGTAGGAGCGTCCAATCGCGTTGCGCGACAAGTTCCGCCAGCCGCCGCGTGACGGCTTGATTGCGTGTCTCGTTCTCTTTCGGACGAGATTGCACGGCAACCTTCACCATCTTTGCGGCAGTACCGGTGGAGCGGGCCATGGCTTTACTTCTTCTTGCGAGCGAGGGCCTTGCGGGTCACCGCGATGACATCGCGGGCCAGCATTCCATACTTGTCGAGCACCGATTCCGGCGTTCCGGATTCGGCGTAAGTATTTTGAATGCCCAGAAACTCCATCGGGCACGGATGCGTTTCGCACACCACCTGTGCCACGCGGACTCCGAGTCCGCCGTCGACCAGATGTTCTTCCGCAACCACGATTACGCCGGTTTCCGAGGCAGCCTTCGCAATCGCGTCGCGATCGATCGGCTTGACGGTATGCATGTCAAGGACGCGCACGTGGATGCCTTCGCCCGCGAGCGTCTGCGCGGCGCGAATCGATTCGGCCACCAGCAAACCGTTGGCGATGATGGTGACATCGTTGCCCTCGGTTAACTGTTCCGCCTTGCCGATTTCGAACTTGTGGTCAGCCGAATAAATCATCGCTGCCTTGGCGCGCCCGGCGCGGATGAAGAACGGCCCGTGTACAGCGGCCGAGGCTTTTATAAGCGCTTTCATTGAGAACTCATCGCATGGAGCAATGACGGTAAAGCCGGCGAGCGAGCACGCGAGGCTGATGTCCTCGATGCTCATCTGCGACGGTCCGTCTTCGCCGATCGAGATGCCGCTATGGGTTCCCACGGCTTTCAGGTTTACCTGCGGATAGGCGGCGGTGACGCGCAACTGCTCGAAGCCTTTGTTGAGCAGGAAGGCGGAAAAGCTGGAGACAAATGGGATCTTGCCGGCGGATCCGAGGCCCGCACCGATGGCGACCATGTTCGCTTCGGCGATTCCGCATTCGAAGAAGCGTTCGGGGAATTCCTTCCCGAACTGATGGGTGAAAGTGGACTTGGACAGATCCGCGTCGCAAACCACGACGTCTTTGTTCTCGCGGCCGAGTTCGACGATCGCTTCGCCAAAGGCTTCGCGCGTGGCGCGGCCAATTTTCAATTCGTACGTCGCCATGTTACTGCAGTTCCTCCAACGCTTTCTTCAGTTCGTCGGCCGAGGGCGCGACACCGTGCCACTTGGGATTGTTCTCCATGAACGACACGCCTTTGCCTTTTATGGTATTAGCGAGGATCACGGTGGGGATACCCCTTGTCGCTTCGGCTTCGGCGAAGCCCTTCTGCAGGTCGGCGACGTCATGACCATCGAGCGTGATGACATGCCAGCCGAAAGATTTCCACTTGTCGGCAAGCGGTTCGAGCGGCATGATGTCTTTGACCCAGCCGTCGAGTTGGATCTTGTTGAAGTCGACAATCGAGACCACGTTGTCCACTTTGTGGAATGCGCCGAACATCGCGGCTTCCCAGATTTGACCTTCCTGAATTTCGCCGTCCCCAAGGACAACGAAGGTGCGTGACGGGCTGCCGTTGAGACGCGCGGCGAGACCCATTCCGAGGGCGAGTGAAAGTCCCAGGCCCAGCGATCCGGTGGACGCTTCTAGCGCGGGAATAAAACGCACGTCGGGGTGGCCCTGATAAATGGAACCCAACTGGCGGAAGGTGTTCAACTGATCTTTCGGTGTGTATCCGCATTCGGCCATGACGGAATAAAGCACTGGACAGGCGTGGCCTTTGGATAGGATGAACCGGTCGCGGTCGGCCCAGTGAGGTTCCTCGGGCCGGTGGCGCAGTACATCGAAGTACAGCGTCACGACTGTTTCAACCGCGGAAAGAGAGCCGCCGGGGTGGCCGGACTTTGCGTGGAAGATCATCTCAAGGATCGATCGTCGCACGCTCTTGCAAATTGCCTGTAATTCGGCAACGTTCGAGGTCTTTTGCATGCTGGTCCTCTTACTTTACCGCAGTGGATCGATGCTTGTTTGGGGTGTAGAATTCAATGTGATGACTCGCCTGTCGATAGTACTGTTTCTCGTCTCGGTTTGTGCATTCGCACAGGAGCAGCCGAAGACCGAACTTCTTTGGCCGAACGGTGCGCCGGGGGCTGTGGGAGAAGAAGACAAGGACAAACCTTCTATCACGATTTACCCACCGCCGAAGACCATCGCGATTCCCACAGCCGTCGTTGTGTGCCCGGGCGGAGGCTATGGTGCCCTGGCGATGGATCATGAAGGCGTGCAGATCGCCCGCTGGTTGAACTCGCTGGGGATCTCGGCGTTTGTGCTGAAGTATCGCCTGGGGCCCCGCTACCGGCATCCGATCATGATCAACGATGCGCATCGCGCAATCGAAATCGTGAGGACGAGGGCGCAGGAATTTGGCATTGCGCCAAACCGCATCGGAATATGGGGCTTTTCCGCCGGCGGCCATCTGGCTTCGACTGCGGCCACGCATTTCACGGCTGAGAATCGCCCGGACTTTGCGGTTCTCGCTTACCCCGTGATTTCGTTTACCACAGCTTTTACGCATCAGGGGTCGAAGCGGAACCTGTTGGGCGACAATCCCGATCCGAAGCTGGTGGAGGATCTCTCGACGGAACTGCGAGTGACCAAAGACACGCCTCCGACGTTTCTTTTCCACACGAATGAAGACACGGGCGTGCCG
This sequence comes from uncultured Solibacteraceae bacterium, assembly GCA_964500255.1. Lineage (GTDB taxonomy): Bacteria > Acidobacteriota > Terriglobia > Bryobacterales > Bryobacteraceae > F-183. The sequence continues at coordinate 22,478 of CAZCPL010000020.1, forward strand.
CCGGAAAACAGTGTTTTGTTCTACTTGGCGCTGCGGAAAGCGGGAGTTCCGGCCGAGTTGCACATTTATGAGCGAGGCCGTCATGGGCTCGGCTTGGCTCATATGGATGCGGCCGGCGGCAGTTGGCCGGGACGCCTGGCCGATTGGCTTCGCACCCGCGGACTCCTGAAGTAGGACTTGTGCCGATACTATAGAGAGACCCGATGAGTTCAAGGCACGAATCGACGAAAGCGGTAGCTATGCCCAAGCGGGCGTTGATTTTGACATACCATTACCTGCCGGAGAATCTGCCTTCCACTCTCCACCCCCGTTATTTCAAGCGCTACTTGCCGGAACTTGGATATCAGGTGGACGTGATTTGTTGCAGCTATTCCCCATTCGGTGGGTACGATAGCGATCAGCCGGACGCCGATCCGGAGGTGTACAGAACCCCACTGGGCCCCGAACGTGACAGGATGAAGTCACTGCACCGGTGGGAAACTTTCTTCGGTTGGTACCTCAGGTTTTCCGATTGGGGCCGGTCGTGGATTCCACACGCGGCGAAGACCGGTATCCAGATGATGCAAGAGCGCAAGCACGATGTGATGATCTCGTGTTCGCCATGTTTCAGCGCACACCGAGCGGCGTTGGAAATCAAACGAGCCAATCCCGATCTGCAGTGGTTTGCCTATTTGGCCGATCCCTTCGTCGGCAATCCATTCCATCGTCTGAATCCCCTTCAGCAAAAGCTGAATGAGGTTCTCGAGCGAAAGATCTTTGGGCAGGCGGATTTCGTCGTCGCCAACACCGATGCTGTCGAAGCAGCTTGGCGAGAGCGCTATCCAGAGTTTGCTTCCAAGTTCTTTAACCTGCCAAACGGGTTTGATTTTTCTGAAAAGGCCGAGGCCCTGCCAATTCCGGGTGATCGCGTAACCCCGGTGTTGCTGCATGCGGGCGGCTTGTACGGCGGACGCTTCCCGAAGGTGCTACTGGAGTCGCTTGACCGCTTGTCCAAAGCTGGGGCGTTGACGGAAGCGGATGTTCAGATTCGGCTGGTGGGCAGCATCGACCCGATAGCTGTGAATTGTCCGGAATTGCTTGCCAGTATGCAGCAACGGAAGTTCGTGTTTCTCGATGGAACCGTGGGCCGCGCCGAGGCACTGCGTCGCACGGGTGAGGCGGATTACCTTCTTCTGGTGGATCTCAATGAGAAGAACACGAAGTTTCAGGTTCCTTCGAAGTTGTTCGACTATCTGAGGATTGGTCGTCCGATTCTCTGCTACACCCCTCGCGGTTCGGAGACGCAGAGCATCTTGAAGCGGGCGGGCGTTCCAGCCACGATTATCGAAGTGGAAGCCACTCCTCAAGAGGCAGATGAGGCCTTGTTGCAGTTCTTGAAACTGCCCAACACCCCAACCCAAATGTCGGATTGGGCAAGGCACAAGTTCGACGCACGCGAAATCACGAAGGTGCTCGCCTCGCATTTTCGTTCGGCGCAAGTGGTTCCGACCGATCGGGAACTGACCCCCGTCTAGAGTTTTTGCAATTCTTAACAATTCGCCCGTAGTGAAAGTACCTGCGGGATGCGTCTCAGGAACATTGCATGCGACTTTCTGCTATCGCTTTGTTTTTCTTCTCCGCGGCATCCTCGTGGGGGCAGTTCGTCAAAGGCCGGTATATCGTTGAGCTTTCGGATCCCCCAGCCGCCTTAGAGGCCACTTTTACCCGCCTGAGCCGCCCCTCAACTACTGGAACGCCCTCTGCCCGTCGGAATGCGGCGCTGGCTCGCAGAGGCTCCGTACGCGCCAAACAACAGGTCATACGGACGCAAGCTGCCGCGCTTGGCGCACAGGTGCTCGATAGCATCGATCTGGTGGGTAACGCTCTGTTTGTCCAAACCGATGAAGCCGGTGCTGCGCGGCTCGCCTCTCTCGAAGGCGTGCGCCGAGTGCTTCCGGTGCGGCTGTTGAAACGCTTGCTGGATCGCGCTGTTGTCGTTCATCGGGTGGATCGGGTTTGGGCTCGTGTCGGTCTGGATCATGCCGGAGATGGGATGAAGATCGGCATCATCGACTCGGGTGTGGACAGCAATCACCCAGGTCTGCGGGATACATCGCTACCGGCCATTGCCGGATTCCCCAAACTGGGGCAAGAAAGCGATTCCATCTTTACGAACAGCAAGGTCATCGTTGCCCGCAGCTATGTCTCTTTGCTGAGCCGCCGTGATTCCGATCTGTCCGCACGCGATCGCGTTGGACACGGAACAGCGCTTGCCATGATCGCTGCCGGAAACACCAACACAGGGCCGCGAGGCGCGATTACCGGCGTCGCGCCGAAAGCTTACATCGGCAACTACAAAATCTTTGGAACTCCAGGGCAGAATGACAACGCCACCGATGACGCCATTCTCAAGGCGATTGAAGATGGTGTCGCCGACGGCATGGACGTTCTCAGCATGAGCTTTGGTTCGATCTTTACTCCGAAGCTGGAGGACGATCCCGATGTCGCAGCAGTCGAACGCGCAACGTCTTTGGGGGTGATCGTGATTGCCGCCGCTGGCAACGAGGGGCCGGACTTCACGACGCTTTCCTCGCCCGGCACTGCGCCGTCAGCGATCACGGTTGGCGCATCGTCGAATGATCGCGCGTTTTCAAGCAGCGCCGCCGTTGCCGGGTTGGATCCGGTTGTCGCAGTGAACAGCAGTCGGCCTGGTTCCACGAGCATCAATGCCTTAATTGTGGATGTCGCGCCATTCGATCCCGCGGAACTCGCATGCAATCCTTTTCCAGCCGCAACCTTCACCGGCAAGATCGTTCTCATTCTTCGCGGCGTCTGTACATTCGAAACCAAGCTTCTCAATGCCTCTCGCGGAGGCGCATCCGGCGCGCTCGTTTATACGGATGAAGCTCGCCCCGACGATGTATTCCCCATGTCTGTCGGAACTGCGACCTTACCCGCGCAGATGCTGAGCTATCGCGATGGCATCGCGATGAAACGGGCGATTGCGGCATCCGGAGGATCTGTGGCGGCAACGATGAGCTTTGCCATTGCGGCGATTCGCGTCGACCCCAATCGCGTGTCGTCGTTTTCATCGGCCGGTCCGCCAGTAGGCCTCGCGATCAAGCCCGAAGTTCTTGCCGTCGGCGAAAACTTCTATACCGCCACACAGTCTTTCGATGTGCGAGGCGACATGTACACGCAGTCCGGATACATCGTCGTGGATGGTACGAGTTTTTCCACGCCCTTTACCGCTGGAGTCGCAGCCTTGATTAAAGCATTGCATCCAGGCCTCACGGTGGATCAATACCGTTCTCTGATCATCAACACGGCCAAGCCGATGCCTGTGTTTCATGCGCAGATTTCCGGTGCGGGCCTGCTGGATGCACTGGCCGCCGATCGCACTACGGTGACGGCGTCGCCCGCCACTTTAAGCTTTGGCTCGGGAGGTTCGACCATTGCGGACTCGCGCCAGATCGCACTGACCAACCTCGACACGGCGGACGAAACGTTCACGATCTCCGCGGAACCCAAGTCGGGCAGCGCTGCGCCGCTCATCGAGAATTCCATTCGCAATGTTCCGGCGGGTGCTACGGTAAAAATCAATGTGGCTTTTGCTGCCGTTGATTTGGCACCGGGAACCTACGAGGGTTACCTCGCGATCGAAGGAATCTCGTCGGGAAACAAGATCCGTGTGCCTTACTGGTATGCCGTAAAGTCCGAACCGGCGAGTATCGCGTTTGTGTATGCCGACGACGCTCCGGTGGCGTTCGCGGCCAATGCAGATGCTCTGATCTTTCGCGTGGTGGATGCGTCCGGGGTTCCGCTGACGGATGTCATGCCGGAAGTCACTGTTGTTGAGGGAACGGCAACGGTCGAGTCTGTGGACCTGATCGACGGCGACTTGCCAGGAGCATACAGTCTGACGCTGCGCTATGGCAGTTTGGCGCAGTCGTCGACAATTGAAGTGAAGGCGGGCAAAATTACCCGCCGGTTTATTTTGCCGTAGTGTCGGCTGGCGCCGCGGGGCCTGCGCCGCTTCTGCGTCGAACCCGGCAAAGGCCGTCGCAGACTTTCTCGAGGTCGGTGACCAACTGTGCGCACTGCTCGTCGCTCATTTCGAGCGCCAGCGAAAAGGTCGCCCCGAGTTGGGTTTGCCGTGCGGCTTTGCCTGTTAGCGCGATCACGAGTTGCTTGTCCTGAACCACGAGTTCGAGCACGCCGCCAAAGCAGGAATGCAGTTCGTCGTCGACTTCGAAATAAAGCCCTTCGCCTTCGTCGTATTCGGGCGACGGGCGTTCGAACATCAGGTAGCGTTCCGAGTCTTCCGCCGAATCTTTCAGTGTGACGCTCCAGCCGTGGCCGCCTTCGGCAAAGACGTGGCTGGATGTGGAAAATACAGGTTTCAGAGCGCGATCCTCGTGCCGAGACCCTGTGCCCTTGCCTTGCCGTACACGAGGTTCGCCGAAGCGACATCCTCAACGGCCATTCCGAGCGACTTAAACATCGTGCACTCGTTCGCCGACTGCCGCGTGGGGCGTGCGCCCAGCTCTCCGCGGATATGTTCCTTCGTAATCAACCCTTCTCCAATCGCTAATAGAATATCGCCTGCTTCGAACATTGCGGCGGCACGTGAATCCACATACACCGAACATCGCGCGACCAAAGATCCTTCGAGTTCGCGATGCGTCGGCCGACAAGCGCCGACGGAAATCACATGCGCGCCATCGCGGATCCAGGCGTTTTTCACTACCGCTTCGCGCGCCGCCGTCACCGTCACCACTACATCCGCATTTGAACAGGCTTCTTCCACACTAGCGCATGCGCGCGTGCCAGTCTGTTCGCAGAAGCGTTCGAGGTTGGCGCGAGTGGGGCTGTAGACCCGAATCTCGTCGAACTTTCGGACGTGCGAAAGCGCTTCGATGTGGCTATGCGCTTGTACGCCGGAGCCAATGATGGCTAGGGTTTTCGCGTCCTCGCGGGCGAGATAGCGCATCGAAACAGCGGATACCGCGGCGGTGCGCGCTTCGGTAATGTAGCGACCGTCCATCAATGCAAGAAGTGCGCCGGTTTCCGGATCGAGCAGCAGAATCGTCGCCATGTGCGACGTGAGTCCCTTGGCTAAGTTGCCGTTGAAAACGGTAACAAGCTTTGCTCCGACGGCGGGCCCGCTTGGGAGATAGGCGGGCATCGTGCCAAAGTAGTTCTTCTCTTCGCCAATCTGCACGACGCTTCGGACAGGCTGCTCGACGTCGCCTTTCGCAAAGGCCGTCAAGGCCGACTCCATCGTGTCGATGAGTTCGCCCATCGGCAGCAGGGCTTTCACTTCGGCTTCATTCAAAAGCAGGGGCATTTCAGTCTATGCGGCCTTTCTGCGCGCCAGCGCGAGATAGACGGGGACCCCGAGGAGCACGATCACAAGCCCCGGAAACGTGGTGGCGGCGCGATAGATGAACAGCACAATCAGAATCGCCGAAGCGCCGAGGATGTAGAGAATCGGAACAAACGGATATCCAAACGCCTTGTAGGGCCGCTCCGCGTTGGGCTGGGTTTGGCGCAGTCGAACGATGCCGCCGATCGTCAGAATGTAGAAGATCAATGCGGCCGAAACCACGTAGTCGAGCAGGTTCGAATACAGGTTGCCATAGGATTTGGTTGCGGGATCGTAGGTCCGCGGTAGCACGAGCAGCGCCGCCCAGAGGCATTGAATCACCAAGGCCCAGCCTGGGACACTCGCGCGGTTGAGGCTCGCCGCTTGATCGAAGAAGAGCTTGTCCTTCGCCATCGCATAGTAAGCGCGAGCTCCGGAAAGGATCAGTCCGTTCATGCATCCGAATGTCGAGATCATGATCGCAACGGCCATGATGGTTACGCCGAGGCCCGGAAACACGGTCTGCAACATTGCCGTGGCGACGCGGTCAGCAGGCGCGTGTTGAATCTCATTCAACGGCAGCGCCACCAGATACGCAACGTTGCAGAGGATATAGAGGAGCGTCACGATGCCGGTTCCGAAGGCTAGTGACAAGGGAATGTTGCGATGCGGGTCTTTCACTTCGCCCGCGGTGAACGTGATGTTGTTCCAGGCATCGGATGAAAATAGCGAGCCTGTTTGCGAGACGCAGACCGCGACAAAAAGTCCGAAGGTGGTGAGAGCGTCCAGCCCGGGTACGACTGGATCGAAGCCGCGCGGCGTCCACAGATTGCCGAAGTTCTCGGCGACAGCGGTGGGGTTCCAGCCGAGCAGTACGCCGATCACGATGATTCCGAACAACGTGCCGAGCTTCGATGTCGTGAAAATGTTCTGCACCATCTTGCCGTACTCAAGCCCGTGCAGGTTGGTCCAGGTGAGAAAGGCGATGCAGAGCACGCCAACAAGTTGTGTGGTTGAGAGCGACAGCGCGTAGCCTTCGGTGATGTGTACCGGTGCCACGATGTACTGTGTTTCGCCGATAGCAGGCCACAAAATGCCTAGAAATCGACCGAATGCGACCCCTACCGCTGCGATTGTTCCGGTTTGGATCACGAGGAACAGCGTCCAACCATAGAGGAATCCGAACATCGGCGAGAGCGCTTCGCGAAGGTAGACGTACTGGCCGCCGGCGCGTGGCATCATGCTGGCGAGTTCGCCGTAAGAGAGAGCTCCTGCCATGGTGAGCATGCCGGTGACGACCCAGGCGAGCAGCAGCCATCCCGGGCTTCCCACTAAGCGGCTCATGTCCGCGGCGACGATGTAGATGCCGGAGCCGATCATCGACCCGGCGACCATCATCGTTGAATCATAGAGTCCAAGGCCGCGCTTGAATTCGGAATCCTGCTGCATTTGTGGGGTGCTCACAAGCCTTTCATGCTAGCGCGTTCTGACACAATAATGGGTGAATGTTTGCACTGGAAGACTACCGCATCGACAACCTTGACAATGTGATGACGCCAGCCTTGGCGATCTTTGCCGAGCATGTGGACAACAACATGCGCGTGACCATCGATCTGCTGGGCGGGGATCCGTCGCGGTGGCGTCCGCATGTGAAGACGGTGAAGATGGAATGGGCCATGCGTCGCGCTGTGCAGCATGGCGTGAAGCAGTGCAAGTGCGCGACGACTTTGGAACTCACAACCGCGCTGGACGCGGGCATGGAAGACGCGCTGCTTGCGTATCCACTGGTGGGCGCGAATGCCCGGCGTTTGCGTGAGATTGCAGTGCAGCGGCCCTCTGCGAAGATTTCGGTGTTGGTGGAGAATGCCGAGCAGGCCGCTTCCTGGCACGGCTCCGGTATCGGCATGTTCATCGATGTGAATCCGGGCATGGATCGCACGGGTCTTGAGCAGGATCGCGTCGATACCGTTGTCGCGTTGGCAAGAGCGCTTGGCGCGCAATTTCGCGGCTTGCATTACTACGACGGCCACATGCACATCGCCGACTACGCGGAACGCGAGCGCGCCGCGCATGCGGGATACGACAAGCTCATGAAGTTGGCTGCCGCCGTGGGCAATGTTTCCGAAGTGATTACATCCGGAACCCCCGCAATGGCTTGCGGTGCCTCATACGTACCGTTTCGAACGGCTTCATTCAAACATCGCGTGTCGCCTGGTACCGTAAGCTTTTGCGATACAACGAGCATCGGTGAGATCCCGCCGGGATACAAGCCCGCGGCGGTGGTGGTGGCGAGCGTGGTGAGTCATCCCATAGCGGGCCGCTTCACTTGCGATGCGGGACACAAAAGCGTTTCGGCGGATGCCGGCGTTCCGACCTGTGCGGTTGTTTCGCATGATGACTACACGCCGCTGAAGCCTAGTGAAGAGCATTTGCCCGTGGATTGCCCGGGCGAGGTTCCTGCGATTGGCAGCCATGTTTATCTGGTTCCGCGGCATGTCTGCCCAACGGTGAACAACTTCGATTACGCAATGATCATCGAGAATCATCGCATCGTCGGTATCGAGCGAGTCAGCGCCCGCGGACGGGAAGTCCCCATCGCGGTGTGATCTACGAAGAGTTCCAACCCGCCGAGGATTTGCGCCAGTTCGTCGAGTGCTTCTGGCGATTTGTGCCGCAAGAGTCTGTGTTGCACGTGATCCCTCCCGATGGGACGGTGAACATCGCTTGGCTGCCCTTGCAGCGGTTCGCCGTTATTGTGGGTCCGAGAATGGATGCTCTGCGGGTCGAAGCATCCGGTGGATGTGAGTATTGGGGTGCGTTTGCGTCCCGGAGTTGTGGGTTCGGTTCTGGGCGTGAGCTCTCCATCGTTGCGAGGCCAGAACATTCCCTTACATCTCTGTTCGCCGCGGATTCCACCGCTGGAAGATCCGTTGGCGCTGGAAGAGTGGGTTCGCAAATGGCCTGCGCGTCAAATCCAAGACCAGCGATCGCTCACTTGGATTTCTAAGCTCCTCAGTGATCCCGATACGAGCATCCTGACACTCGCCTTGGGATCTGGACTCAGCTACCGCCAAATGTTGCGGCTCTTTTATGCAGCCGTCGGACTCACTCCAAAGGAATTTGCACGGCTGCGCAAGATCCGGCTGGCGTGTATCCGCTCCATTGCGAGTGACGCCGGGTGGGCGGACATCTCCGCCGAGTACGGATTTGCCGATCAATCGCACTTGACCCGTGAGTTCTCGCAAGTTCTCGGCTGGACTCCGAGGCCGATGCAGGAGTACCTGCGTCGCATCGAGCATCGTCTCCTGCGCTGATGTCACTTTCGTTCAATACTCTCGAACACTGCTGCGTCTATACTTCCAGCATGCTGATTTATGTCTTTCTCGCGTTGTCTTCCCTAGTCTGTCTAGCGCAAGTGCCAAGCGCCGAAGTGCAGAAGGAGGCGATGAAGAAGCCGTCCTTCCTGACTGGGAAGTGGTCCGGTGACGCCACAGTGCAACGTGGTCCGTGGCTTCCTTTGAAGATCAGGCAATCCGAGGACATCCAATTTCGGCTCGGTGGGCTGGTGCTGGTCATAGAAGGAACGGGGCGTGATCTCGAGTCGGGCAAAGTGGTCTTCAACGCCTTTGCCGTTGTCAGCTACGACGACGATCAAAAAGAGTACCGGATTCGTGCCTACAACGATGGCCGTCAGGTGGAGGCTTAATTGGAAGTGAGAGAGCGCGGATTCGCGTGGGGATTTCCATCCGGTCCCGCGGCGAGTCGAAATGTGATGCAGCTCAATGACAAAAACGAATGGGCCGAGTCGACAACCGTAAAGGTCGGCGACCGGCCCGAATTCACAAGTGTGCGCATGTTGCTCAAGCGCAGCGAGTAACTACTTCGCGGGCTTTACGCGAAGCTGAATGCCCACGTCGCGCAACTGGCGATCGGCTACCACACTGGGAGCATCGCACATGAGATCTGTTCCCTTAGCGGTCTTCGGGAAGGGAATCACGTCACGAATCGAAGTCTCGCCCGCGAGGATCATCACCATACGATCCAGGCCCAACGCGATGCCGCCATGCGGAGGCGCACCGTATTCCAGCGCTTCCAGCAGGAAGCCGAACTTCGACTGCGCTTCTTCTTTGGTCAGTCCCAGTGCGTCGAATACCTGTGCTTGAACGTCGCGGCGGTGGATGCGGATGGAGCCGGATCCCAACTCGTTTCCGTTCAGTACCAAGTCATAAGACTTCGCGCGGCAGTTCGCGCGATCGTTCTGCAGCTTGTCGATGTCCTCATCTAACACTGAGCAGAACGGGTGATGGGCGGCATCCCACTTCTGGTCTTCTTCGTTCCACTCAAACATCGGGAACTCGGTGAGCCAGGTGAACTTGAACACCTTGGGATCGAGCAGGCCATGCTTGTCCGTGTAACGCTGCGCCAAGTGGAGGCGCAACTGGCCGCACGCGAGCAGAACGGTATCCTTCGGCTTCGGACCCTTCGGATCGCAAGACCACGTTGCCATGATGAGCAGGTCATCTTCATTGAGTCCCAGCCGCTCTTTGACGCGAGCCATCTGTTCTGGATAGTCGCGTTCGAGCCGCTTGGCGTCGTCGAAGACGCGCAAGCCGCGCTCTTGTCCAAACGCCTTGATGTCGTCGCGTTCCTTGCGCGAGATCTGCCCCACTTTCGGCGTCAGGATGGCGACCACCGGCATGTCGTTCGACATCGGGAAGTCGGTGCCAACGAAGAGATCCTCAACGCGCTTGAACGGAGGCAGGCGCAGTTCCGGCTTGTCGATGCCGTAGTTGTCGATCGCCTCCTGATAGCTCATGCGCGGAAACGGCGTGACCACCTCGTTGCCCGCTTCCGCGAAGGCGGCCTTTACTAGCGCCTCGACTGCTTCGAAGACGCGATCCTGCTGCGGGAACGACATCTCCAGATCGATCTGCGTGAATTCAGGTTGGCGGTCAGCGCGCATGTCCTCATCGCGGAAGCAGCGTACGATCTGGAAATACTTCTCGAAGCCGCTTACCATCAAAATCTGCTTGAAGATCTGGGGCGATTGCGGCAACGCATAGAACATCCCAGGCTGCATGCGGCTGGGCACCAGAAAATCGCGCGAACCCTCTGGCGTTGACTTTGTCATGAACGGGGTCTCGATCTCGAGGAAGCCCTCTTTGTACAAAGCGTTGCGTACCGCAAGTGAGATCTTCGACCGCAGAATGATGTTGCGCTGCATGCGGGGGCGGCGCAAATCCATGTAGCGATACTTCAGGCGTGTCTCTTCTTTGACGTCAACCGTGTCTTCCATCGGGAAGGGCGGTGTGTTCGATTCGTTGAGAATCCAGAGTTTTTCGCAGACCACTTCCACTTCGCCGGTGGGGATCGCAGGGTTGATGTTTTCTTTGGACCGGTTGTCCACCAGGCCTTCGATGGCGATCACGTATTCGAGTCCAAGCAGTTCGGCTTTTTTGTGGACCTCGGCGTCGGCGTCCATGCGGAACACCACCTGGGTGACGCCTTCGCGATCGCGCAGATGCAGGAAGACAACTCCGCCGAGATCGCGGCGGCGGTGCACCCATCCCATCAGGATGACGCGCTTGCCGGTATCGGAAAGGCGGAGTGCACCGCAATCGTGCGTGCGGCGCAGTTCGCCGAGAAAATCGAGAGGTACGGTCTGCATGTGTATGTTGAAACCTACTTGTTGTATTCCGCTGCGAGTTCGACATAGTGACGGCAGTTCAATTTGAACCGTTCACGCTCGTCTTCGGTGATCTCGCGCTTTACTTTTCCGGGGACACCCATGACCATCGAATAGGGCGGAACCTGCATGCCTTCGGGAATGAGTGCTCCCGCGGCGATGACAGAGCCTGTGCCGATGTGCGCACCGTTGAGGATGATGGATCCGATGCCGATGAGGCAATCGTCTTCGACCGTGCATCCGTGCAACATCGCCATATGGCCGACGGTGACGCGCTCACCGATGATGAGCGGAAAGCCTTCGTCGCAATGCAGCACGCAGTTATCCTGCACGTTCGACTCGTTGCCGATCGTGATGGACGATACGTCGCCGCGTGCCGACACGTTGGGCCAGATGCTGGAACGCTCACCGACTGTGATGTCTCCAATCACCTGCGCGCTGGGATCGATGTAGGCGGATGCGGCGGCCTTGGGAACTTTTCCGCGAAAGGGCCGGATCATTGGGTTTTTACTATGCTAACAGCTTCTAGAACTTGAATAGTTCGGCGATGTTGGCGCTGAAGCCCGGCAGCAGGGGCGTTTCGATGGCCTCGGATTCCTCGAACCGGCGAATTCCATCAGCGGAGTGGACGAAAACCTCCTGGTTGCTTTCATCCAATAGCCAGACTTCACTCGCACCCGCCAAGCGGTACTCTTTGACCTTGCGGTGTACGTCGATTGCTCGTTCAGAAGACGAGAGCACTTCCACTGCGATATCGGGTGCAAAGGGGACGGGAATTTCGTAGCGGTTAAGCCTGGATGCACGATCACCCAGGAACACCGAAACATCGGGCCGACGAACGGTCTCCGCGCTCACGCGGCTATCCAATTCGATGATCGCCTTGCCCGTTCCGCGTTCTTTCAAGTAAGCGCGCAGAAACTCATAGACGTTGTCTCGAATTGCATTGTGATAAGGCGTTCCGCTAGACAAGGGGACGAGTTCTCCCTCCACGAGTTCGTAGTTCTCGGTGTCCGCTGTGATCATCGCTGCGAACTGCTCGACGGTCATCAAAGTCTTGGTGCTCATGAGCGTGCCCTCTTCTCTAGCGTACCGCCGCCGCCCTCACTGCTGCGAGCATGCGCTTCTGATGCGATTCCACCGTGGCCATGATCGTCTTCACTTGGGCCTTTGCTTTCGCCCTGTTCCGATGGATCTTTTCGAGCTTGGCCCACAACTGCGCGCCGTTGGTCTCGTCCACTTCAAAGAACCAATCGCTCGATCCGAAGTCGCGATACATCTGCCCCTTGCAGGTATCGGTTGGTTGACGAACGTAGAAGGCTGGCGTGCCATTGCGCAGTGCGATCAGTGGCGAGTGGCACTCGATACCGATCACGGCAAGAGCCTTCGAATAAACCGAAGCGGCTTCGTCCGGCAACCAGTAAGTATCGCGCCAGACGACGTTTTTCCTCACGTCCTCAGGAAGAGGATCGACAAGGGACTGCTTGGCAAGCTCAATCTGATACGTCATCTCAGGGCAGGCAAGGACTTTGTTTCCAGTCTTGCGGACGTAGGCGACGATCATCTCGCGCAGCTTCGAATGATCCTGGTCGGTGGTGCGATCGTTGATCGCGTCTTTTTTGTAATCGTCAGCCACCCGTGCGATGTTGCGGATCTTGTAATAAGGCGTGTAGCGAAGCCTCGGAATCACACAAATGAACTTGCCCTCTTCGAGCTTGTTGGTTTGCAGGTAGCCAAAGGCCTTCGCGTCATCGCGCAGATGCATGCCGAGTTGGGCGTCGGGTCCGAATTCCACGACCGGACACTTCACCTTTTGTGCCTTCAAGTAGTCGCGCGTGATCGTGTCGCGGCAGAAGAAGAAAGCCGAGCGGTCGACGATGTAGCGAAGATCCGAGGGTAGATGCGTGGCAGGCAAGCGTAGCGCTTTCTCGCGCAGTTGCTGCAGCGTTCCGCCTTCAGGTTCGCGATCGTCGCCAAAGCCGGAGATCGGATCGTTGCTGACTCCCAAGACGCCAACTGGTTTGCCTGTCAGCTTGTGAAATGCGACGGCGTGATTTGCGGCGGGGAAGCCCGATCCGGAACCGCTGAGATAGAGATCCGCTTCTTCCCACGCCTTCGCCAACGCAGCACCAGCAGGCTTGCCGTCGGCGCCAAGCGAGCCTTCGGCGATCTTCAGCTTCGGATAACCGCGCGTCAGCAACTCGCGCGATCCGTGGCCCAACTGCCCGGGCCACAGCGTGACTTCCGCTTCTGGAAAGTATTTGCCAATGAGCGTGAGAGCTCCGGGCGTGTGCCCGATATCGCCAATGTTCACCGACTGCCACGAGCTTCGCAGCAGAATCTGAGGAGGGCGTTTCGCTGCAGCGACCGCAGTCGCCATGGTTGCGAGAAAAGCGCGTCGTCTCATCGATAGAACGGCTGCCAGGTCAGCCATCTTGGCCCATAGTGTGGCATCGGTTTGCCGGATTCCAGTGCGCCGAGATCCGGTGCGCGACCGGCATGATCTTCATTCACAGTGGGAATCGAAACGCCCGCATCCACGGCCTTGCTGCCGGGCTTTAAGCGCAGGTCAATATCCATCGCGTGATAAACAGCGTGGCGTTTCGAGGGATCTGGAGCGACGAGCTTTTTGTCAAAGATGTCGAAATCCACTTCGACGCTGTGGGTCTCGGTCCCAGTGCCGGCGCTGAGTGCGGCCAGCGTGGGAAACACCCGCCAGTCTTCTTTCGTGGGCTCATAAAGACGCTGGCCTTTCTTCGGTGTCAGGATTCGATATTGGCCGGCGACCCCCTTGTTCGGGCGATAGCCATTGTAATCGCTACTGAAAGCGTCTGTCGCGTTGGCCATTTGCAGAATCCCGCGGTCCGGTGTGTCGCGTCCCAAAAACAGATTGTTACGGTAGTGAGCGTTGGCTGTTGGATCGCCGACGATGTTCTCACCGATGATCGTGTTGTGGAAGAGAAATATGCCGGTGGTCTTCGCTGAAAGCTTGAAGGCCACGCCGCTAGGCACGTGATACAGCGTGTTGCGGATGAAGTAAATCGGGCCTCCGAACGAGGGCTGCGAACTGTATCCACCATGGGCCGCATTCACGCCGCGGTTGTTGAAGACGCGTATGTTGTGGACGCCGCCGTCTGTTTCGACATAGTCGTCGCCGAGCATATGCATGTCGTTGTTGTAGATGTCGATGGACGAAGCGCGGCGGTCGGGATCGAGTTCCGGCGGGCCATAAGTTGAGATGCCAATGGCATCGTGAAAATATGCGATCGAGTTGTGCGCGATGACGTGTCCCTGCCCGTAGACTTTTACCGCGTAGTAACTGAGCAGTGCGTGCGATCCGTATGGCCCTGCGCTGGCCCACAGTGGGCCGGTCCAGCCGACGAGGCGAAAGCGATCGTCACGTCCGAGGAAGAGGTTGTCGGCGATGTAGAAGTCGCTGGAACCGGCATATTCGGTCCAGACTCCGAAGCCGATGTTCTCAAAGCGGCAGTTCTTCACTGTGAGCCCGACGGCACCGAGAACTTCCTTTTGGCCAGCGAGAATGGCGACATCCGTGTTGCGGAAGGTGAGACCTTCAAAGATGTGATGATGCGATGCCATGACATCGAAAAGGCTATGGTTGCCATCGCCATCGAGGATCACTTCTCCATCGCCCGCCGACTTGATGGTGATGGGCTTCTCGGCGGTGCCCTTCAATGTGAGGGACATGGAGCCGTCGAACGGCGTCATCATGGGGTCGACATAGTTGCGTCTCTCCGGTTTGTAGAGACCGACATGTAGCAGAATCGTATCGCCGGGTTGGGCGCGGCGTTCCCACATCACGGACCAGTCGCCGAGTCCGGCACCGTAGTAGGCCTGCAGGATGCTGCTGAAGTTGGGTTCCTGTTTCGTGCCTTGATAGTCGGGCGGGTAGACGTGCAGCATGCGCCCGCCCTTGTACGACTGGGGTTCCGTGCGAGTCTTGACCTTGACCGTGTGGTTGGTTTGTCCGGTCGCGCCGTCGGGATCTTTCAATTCGAAGCGGCACTCGTATTCGGTTCCCGGTGTGAGGTTGAGGATCGATCCGGCAAAGCCGTCAGGCACAGTGAAGTCGAGGTTTTCGCGTCGGCGATAGACATTCTCGCCGCCGATACGGACCAACGGCATGGCCTGTTTCCATTCGCTCTCGCCCGTTACGCGATACTGCACGGAGACTGTGGCGGTGCGGTTGACATCGCCCTTGATGGGCCATTCGAAGCCGAGGTTCAGAAGTGTGGGATGTTCAACGTGGAAACGTCCGGCCTCGGTAGCATTCTGCGCGAATGCGGCAAGAGAGGCGACACAAATGAGAAACGTTCGCATTAGCCAACAGTATATCGATGAAGTCGTCTCGGTGAATGTGCCGGGGAACGCCGCGACCCAGAGCCGGGAATCCCCTCGCGTCGCGCGTCGTATTGGCAATAGAAACGCACGAAGCCTGCTCCTATGGAAACTACCATGCTTCGTCTCGAAAAGACGCGTTGTTCAAGGCCAGCGAAAGGCCATTTACTGGCAATCGGCTGCACTGGATGGGTTTGCATCGGTCGATGGGAGCCCTGAAATATCCGCCGTAAGCCACACAAAGGCGCTAATATCCACCAATGAAACTACTGGCAGTCTTCTTCGCCGCCGGTCTCTATGCGCAGGTGCTCGATTTGACTCAACTCAATGCGACCCAAATCCGCGCTCTCGACCGGGACAAGACCGTCGTCATCCTTCCCGGTGGCATGATTGAAGAACACGGGCCCTACCTTCCTGTTTACCTCAGCGAACACCTCTCCAAAGATGTCTCGCGTGCGATTGCCGCCGCCAAGCCGGGCTGGAAAGTTCTGGTCTTTCCACAACTCGCTATTAGCACCAGCCGATCCAGTGAACTGGGCAACAAATTTTCCTTTGCGGGAACCTACGCCGTGCGTCCAACCACGTTGCGCGCCGTCTACATGGACCTCGCTTCAGAACTCGGCGAACAGGGCTTCAAGTGGATCATTCTCACCCACGTCCACGGCGCGCCTTGGCACAATCATGTACTCGACCAGACCTGCGACTATTTTCACGAAACCTACGGCGGACAGAGGGTGCATCTATGGGGCTTGGTTCCCGTGTTGAGTGCCTGGGGCAATGCGATGCAGTCGATGACTCCGGCGGAAAAGAAAGAGGACGGCGTCTCGCTGCACGCAGGCATGGACGAAACCAGTCTGTTACTGAATCTTCGTCCAGATCTTGTCTTGCGCAAGTACGCGAAGGCTCCCGCAGTTGCCGGCGCCACGCTCGAAAGCGCGTTCGAAACCGCCAAGCGCGAAGACTGGCCTACGCCGATCTCTTGCGGAAGAACCCCTGGTACCGCCACTGGATCCGCGCGACTTCTGAAAAAGACCGCGAAAATGAGGCGAAACAGCGCGAATGGTTGAGCAGGCAGCCCGCTTACGAGCGCTCGCCGGAATAGTCTTCAAACTCTCCGAGCGCGGTCAGCGCCGCTTTGGCGCGGGTCAGATTTGTGCCAGCGATATCGCCTAACAGCGAATCCGGCAAGCGATGTTCGAAACGCCGTGCCACCCACACGCCGATCGGGATCATCGCAAGACCGAACGCGGCATTGCCGATCCACCAGTTGCGCTGGAAGAGCGGATAAAGATCCACTCCAACAAGAGCCTTCGCCGAAACGAGCATCGTTGGGACGCCGGCGAAGCAACTCAGAATCAGAATCCACTGCACGGTGCGGACGCGATGGATGCACATCTCGTCCACCTGCCTCTTCAATGTGGCGATCGATGCGCCGAAGTCGATCGCAGTCGCAGCGATGAGCATCCGGACTTGTGCATGGAAAAGCAGGATGGCCAGCACTTGCAGTACCCCACCTGCCAGCGCCAGATGTACAACCGGCAGTTGCTCGAACCAGAAGTTGCCGAGGAAGAGAATGGCGGCTCCAGTCAAACCGGCATTCATCCATTGAAGAATCGTAAAGCGCTGGAGGGGCGGCTTGGCTTCCGCCCGAGCCGCCCCTCGGAGATTCAGCCGGATCGCCCGGTCGAGTTTGGCGTCCTGCTCCATCCACTTTTCGCGAAGTTGATCCAGTTCCATAAAATCTATCTGAGCTCCTCTTTCATTCTTTGCTTGAGTCGTGCCAACTTGGTCGCGACGTTCGATTCACTAATGCCGAGCACGGCGGCGGTTTCCTGATGGCTGTTGCCGTCGAGATAGAGAAGCAACAGCGCACGGTGTAGCGGCTCGACACGTTCGATGAATGCGTAGAGCATCCGGACTTCGGTCGGCTCCGCGTCCCGGTCGGCACTGATTTCGAACGTGATGGGGGTCGCTTCGGGTGTTCGTCGGCGGCTCCGATGGTGCGAAATAGCGGTATTGAGAGCTACCCGGTACATCCAAGTGGAAAACTTGCAGCGGTTCTCGTCGAATGACGGGAACGATCGCCAAAGCTGCAGCGCGATCTCTTGGGCGAGGTCTTCAAGCTGATCGCGCACCGGGCAATAGGCACGGCAAACCTTATAAACGATGCCCTTGTGGGCTTCGAGCAGGGTTGCGAAACGGCCTTGATCCGAGTGCATGCAAACAGTGATTCGCCGCGGCGCGACCGGAAAGCACACACGGCTTGCCGATATTAGGATAGAATCGCATAATATGAGTACCCCCGAAGAACTCCAAGCTGAAATTCAGCGGCTCAAGGATGAAAACGAAAAGCTGAAGAAGCCCAACGCCCGCGGTGTGATCTCGCTTAAAGTCAGCGAGAAGGGTGCCGTTTCGGTGTACGGTTTGGGCCGGTTCCCCGTGACGCTTTACAAAGAACAGTGGGTCAAGTTGTTGGAACGCGACGTCGAGATTCGCCAGTTCATCGCCGACAACGAAGGCAAACTGAAGAAGAAAGAAGACTAAGCCCGATTCCGCGAAAGTTCGAGCTCCCCTTTCATCGTGTTTCTTGAACTGGGTTTCATTGGCGATCTTGAGCGCATTCCTGTGGATTTCGCGCTTACTGTAGTACAGTGCAGTTTGGGATCGGTGTGCCCAAAGTAGGTACCCTGACCGAAAGTATTTGACCCGATGATGGAAAGACCGAAGGGGGAGTGAATGAAAAGTGTGGATATTCGCCGTGGCCTCGCTACGGTTTGTGCGCTTCTGCTATTGTCTCCGAAGCAAGCGGTTTTCGCTCAAGATCCCCCGGAACCGCAGTTCAAGCTGATTGTCTTGCGCGGCGAAAACGCTCAGAACAACATCAAAAAAGGCCGTGCGACTCGCCCCGTGGTCGAAGTCCGCGATCAAAACAATAAGCCTGTGGCGGGGGCACTCGTCCTTTTTACGCTTCCTTCCAGCGGCCCTAGTGGAACCTTCCTCGGTGGCGGCCAGGTTGCCTCGGTGACAACCAATAGCGCCGGACAGGCCTCCGCCGGATTCACCGCAAATGCAGTTCCAGGCAAGGTCAATCTGAATGTCTCATCGACGGTCAATGGGCAAACGCTCACGACGCAGATCTCCACGTTCAACGTCCTGGCCGCAGGCGCAATCACTGGCACCACGTTGGCGGTGATTCTAGGTTTGGTCGGGGCAGCCAGTGTTGGAACCGCATTCGCGCTGACTCGCGATGGCGGCGGCACGACTACCCCAACTGGTATCCGCATCGCACCCGGAACCGGTACAATCACGCCGCCCCGCTAGACTCATCCGCTTGCCCAATCAAGATTCAGACAGGATTTGTGAATTCTATGCGTTTCCCAGGATTTGTGATTACTTTGTTCGCCCTCTTGCCGCTTTCGGCCGCGGACACAAAAGACCAGCAGCGCGCAGACGCGCCAGTGATCGGCTACGCGTTCTCGGAAACATCCCGCGAACTGCGCGCGATTCTGGGTGTACCCGGATCGTCACGCTGGTCGGATCCGCTTCCGCTTCCGCAAAACGTCAGTAGCATTCGCGTTGCCAATGGGCATCGCTGGGCTTTGACGATTTCCGCCAGCGAAACGGCTGTTTTGGTTTTGGATACTCTCCGGTCCACTCGCTTGGATCAAGTCGGCTCACTGGATGGCGCAATCTTTTCGCCCAACGGTAGCGCTGTGGCGATTCGCCGCGGCACTACGGTGACGGTTCTTACCGGAATGCCGGATGCACCCACTAAATCGTCAGAGTTTGAATCCAGCGATCTGGCTGCCATCGCTGTGAGCGACTCTGGCGAAGCGATTGCGATCCGCGACGGGCAAATCGTGAAGGCCGCGTCGGGCGAACTGGTGCGGACTTGCCCCGGCGACTGCCATGTGGCGTATTTCCCCAACGGTTCCGACCTGGCGATCCTCGAATCCGGCAGGCTCACAGAACTGCGGGGTGGGGAATCGCGATTGATCGCCGATGGCCTGCAACTTAGCGAAATGCAGCAGTTCAGTGCCGGATCCTCGCGCATCGGTCTTGCGGGCAAAGAGAAATTTCTGGTTGTCGAACGGGCTTCCGGCGCGATCGCGGCGGAGGAGAGACTGACAGGCACCGATCGAATGGAAGCCATGCGCTTGCCCGGAACCTGGTTGTTGTCGGCCCCCGACGAGAGCGCGGCATGGTTGTACTCGAATGAAGGCGTCCGGTTCGTACCGGCGGCTACGCGGAACAAGGAACAATAACCATGCGTCACCCCTGTAAACTCGCATTTCTCACCGCAGCCGTTGCCGCCAGCCTAAGCGGACAGACCATTCAAGGCGTCGGTCCGGACTGGGCTGCGGTTGGCACGTCGCAACCCGTGACTATCGTTGGAACTGGCTTTATTTCCGGAACGACCGTCTGCGAGGTTTTCTACAGTACGCCTAGCGGCGCACAGCCGAGCAAAGCGGATAAAGATGGAGCAAGGCCCGAGGCGTCGAACAGGGCCGAGGTGGTCTTTCCCTGCACCGTTGTCAATTCGAATTTAATCACAGCATCGGTACCCGGTCCGATCGCTGGACAAATCATCGGAAGTTTAGTGGTGCGCAACTCATTGTCAACCGGCGATTCTGTGAATTTTCAACCGCGTCCGGCCGGTACCACGACGCCTTCCCTGAACAGCCTGGCGGTGACGTCCCGGGTGGTTGGCAGTGGAACGTTCACACTCAACGTCACCGGGACGGGATTTACCGTCTCGACTTTCTTTCGCTGGATCACGCCTGGCTCCGCCGCCGTCAATCTTTCGCTAGCCGCCATACCCACAACTACCGGGGCCCAGGTGATCATACCCGCCTCACTCATGCCGACTGCCTCGAATTCGTTCATCTTCGGGACGACCGATGTGAACACGCAGTTGTTGCCATTCAACGTCGTTGCTCCAACGGTAAGCAGCCTGAATCCCACCGGCGTGGTTGCCGGAAGCGGCAACACCATACTGCAAGTCAACGGGACCTTCACAACCGACGGCGCAGGGGAAACCGTTCCCACCGTTCGGTTCATCGGACCCGCAGGCACATTCAATCTCACGCCATCGGCGTCAAGCAATACGCAGTTGACCGTGACGGTGCCATCGGCAGCTCTGGTAACCGCCGGATCCGCGACTGTGCGCGCGGATATTGTGCTCACCACGAGTACGCTGTCCAACGGTTTGACCTTTACCATTTCGCCGCCCCCGCCGGTGATTTCAGGGGTTACTCCCACCATCGTCGCGCGCGGCGCGGCGACCACCAACTTCACGATATCCGGTTCGAACTTTACGCCCGGTTCGCAGTCGGTGACCTTCACGCCACCCGGCGGATCCGCAACCGCAGTCACAATTCAGCCCACGCCTTCGCCCACCTTCATGACCGTCAGCGTTCCGAATACGCTTTTGACCAACGTCGGAACGGGTACTTTTTTTGTCACAACCGCAGCCGGCGGCATTTCCAATTCCGGCTCCATCACCATCGCGCAGCCCGCCATCACATCCTTGACTCCAAGCAGTATTGCGAAAGGATCCGTGAATCCCTCGCTGACGATCGCGGGAACCAACTTCCTGGTCGGGGGATCTCCGGTTGTCGAATTCACGCCTCCTGGCGGGTCGCCTACCAACCTGACGCCCTCCAGCGGTCCGAGCGCATCTCTGGTTGTAGCGATTCCCACGGCTTTGGTGGCAAATTCCGGTAACGCCAGCATTCGCGTGATCTCAGGGACGGCGTCTTCCACCGCGGCGACACTGCCTATCACCGCTCCGACGATCAGTTCTCTGTCTCCGAACACCGCGGTGCAGAACAGCCTTACCCAGAACGTGGTGATCACGGGCACGGGCTTCGCCGTCGGTGGCGGCACAACCGCCACCTGGATTCCGCCCAGTGGATCGCCCATTACCGCGTTGACGGGTGCGGCTTCTTCCACCACCAGCATGACCGTAAGCGTTCCGAATACCCTGCTGACCGCCGCTGGAACAGCCCAGATTTTTGTCACGGTCGGTACGGCGACGTCGAATACCTCGAATTTCATCATCACCGGTGCCGCGCCGACGCTTACCGCATCGAGTCCTTCGAACCTGGCCCAGAACACCGCCGTCACAGTGACACTCACGGGCACGAACTTGACCCCGCTCAGTTCGCTGACATTCACGCCGCCCGGCGGATCCGCGCAGCCCCTCACGCCTACCTCGGCATCTGCGACATTCATTACCGTTAACCTGAGCGCGGCGCTCGTCGCGAACATCGGTACAGGCGTGTTCACCGCAGCGACAAGCATCGCGCCGCCCGCAACACTGAACATTAGCGTTGCCGCCCCGTCGATCACGCTGCTAAGTCCCACCACTGTGTTGAAGGGAGCTTCCAGTGCCGCAGTTAACCTGTCGGGAACGTTCAACGTTGGCAACAGTACCGGAGTCGGCCGTTGGATCTCCCCGTCGCCGGGCCCGACCTCGGACTTCCCCATAACGGTTTCAGGCAGTGCATTCTTCATCGTGGGAGCCCCGGAACTCGCCAACGCCGGAACGGCCACCGTCAGAGTCGTCGCCGGCGGAGCGATCTCGAATGCCGTGACGCTTCAAGTGATTGAGCCGGTAATCTCGAATCTCAGC
>CAZCPL010000021.1:0-7921 GCA_964500255.1 uncultured Solibacteraceae bacterium
TTCCGACACTGTCTATCCGATGGGTACGCTGAAATCCACGCCGTTTCGTGCCGACGACAAAGCCCGTTGGGGACCCGGCGTCATCGACATGAAAGGCGGCCTCGCCTTCTTCGTCTTCGCGATGCGTGCCTTGCGTGAACTCGACCTGCCCGTCTCGCGCAAGGTGGTGCTGCAGATCAATTCCGATGAAGAAGTGGGCAGTGAATCCTCGCGCCCATTGACAGAGGACATCGCCCGCAAGAGCATCGCCGTGCTGGTGCTCGAACCTGGAACCGGTGCCGAAGGAAAGCTCAAGACCGCGCGCAAGGGCGTTGGCGACTACACGGTGCTCGTGCGAGGAAAGGCCGCGCACGCGGGCGTGGATTTCACCTCCGGCGCGTCCGCCATCGCCGAACTCGCCCATCAAATCGGTGTCATCACCACCTTCACCGATCTTGCGAAAGGGACCACAGTCAATCCCGGCGTAATCAGTGGAGGCACCCGCACCAACGTGATCGCCGATCTCGCCACCGTCGAAATGGACATCCGTATCGCCAAGCTAAGCGAGGCTCCCAAGCTCGACCGCAAGTTCAAATCACTCAAGCCTGTCGACAAACGTTGCTCCATCGAAATCACTGGGGGACTCAACCGTCCCCCGATGGAACGGAGCAAAGGTGTCGCGGCGCTGTTTGAAAAGGCCCGCGTGCTCGGTCGAGATCTCGGCGTCAACGTTGAGGAATCGGCCACAGGCGGAGGATCGGACGGCAACTTCACCGCTGCCATCGGCATCCCGACTTTGGATGGTGTCGGCGCTGTGGGACTCGGCGCGCACACGCCGCACGAGCATCTCTTTGTGGATCGCATCGCCGATCGCACGGCGCTGCTTGCGAAGTTGGTTGCTGCCATATGAGTTGTCGAATCCCGGAAAGCAACGCCTACCTGAGCCATCTCGCGCCGACGCCGCTGATCCCGGTAAAAGTCAACGAAGGACCCGCGATCTGGTGCAAGCTCGAGTTCCTCAACCCCAGCGGATCCACCAAAGATCGCATCGCGCGGTTCATCCTTGCGAAGGCATGGCGCGAGGGTGTGTTGTCCACCGAGCACACCGTCATCGAAGCATCGAGTGGATCAACCAGCATCGCAATGGCGCTGGTCTGCGCGCAGTTGGGCGTCCGCTTCACTGCCGTGATGCCAGAGGGCGTGAGCAACGAACGTGTGTTGATGATCCGCGCCTACGGTGGCGAGATCCGGCTCACGCCGAAGGAACTTGGCATTCACGGCGCGATCGCCGAAACCGAGCGAATCGCCAGAGAAATCCCCGCTTTTCTGCCCCGACAGTTCGCGAACATGGACAATGCCACCTCGCACCGGGTCACCACCGCGCGTGAGATTCTCGATCAGATTCCAGGAGGAATTGTGGATGCGGTGGCCAGCGGCGTCGGCACTGGCGGAACTCTCGTCGGCTTGCACCAAGGCTTTCAGGATGCCGGTTGCAGTGTGCGACCGTTTCATGCAAAGCCCGTGATGTTGAGCGGATCCGCGGCTCCTGAGATCGAATGCTGCAGCTTTAGCGGACGCATCCCAGGTGTAGTGGAATGCGTGTCCACGATCTTTCGCGCAGAGGAAATGCCGGGACTCGAAGTCATCGAGATCCGCGACGAGGAGGCTCTCAAGACCACGCGAGCTTTGATCAAACTTGGCTTCCCAGTGGGGCCGAGTTCGGGCTTGAACTATCTGGCAGCGCAGCACGCCGCCTCGCTCATTGGCGGCCAGAATCCGCAAGTCGTCACCGTTTTCGCGGATCGCATGGAGCGATACTTCACCACGGAATTATTCAAGTCTTGAGCCTGTTGGCGCCTCTGCGCTATCTCGCCGCGCGCCTGCGTCATCGGGACGACGCGTCGATAGCCTCTTACCTGCGTGTGGGACTCGGCATCGAGATCCGGGCCCGCAAACTCGCCGTACACTGGCGTCGGCATCAGGATCGTTCGCGTGCGGCGCAGGCACGCTGGCCCGCGGGTGGTGAGCGGATTGCCGTGCTTGGTGCGGGTCGTCTGCTGGACTTCGAACATAGCCTTGAGCAGCGCTTCGATCACTTGCGATTTGTGGACGCGGACCCGCTGTGTGCGCCGTTTTGGAAGCGCAAACATCCCCGGCATGAGCCCGTGATCGCGGATGTCTCGGGGTGCCTCGCCGCATGGACCACCGCCCTTCCGCGGGCTGCATCCTGGGCGGAAACACTTGCCGCCATCGGTAGCCAACGGGCGCCTACCGTTGTCGCACCGTGGCTGCGGGACTGCGATGCGATCCTGTCATTGAACTTGTTGAGCCAGATCCCGATTGCTTGGCAGGAACGGGTGGAGGCTCATCTGCGGAAACAATTTGGATCTGAGATTGTGCAATCCAAGGAAGAGGAATGGCTGGCCGCCGTGGAACCAGGCGCGCGCAGCCTCGTCGAATCTCACCTCTCGATGCTCAATCAATCCGGTGCGCGCGACGTTTTGTTGATCACCGATCTCGCCTACATCGAATATGCGGGGAAGCACAAATATTCGCGCCACCGTTTGGATCCGCCTCCCAACGTGACTGGCGCCGAGCGTGAGGATGCGCTCTACGGCGTCGAGCATCCTGCGCTATCGAACTATCAACGAACTGCAGCGGACGAGTGGCTTTGGCATGTCTCGCCACAAGGCTTGGAATCAAGCCACAAAGGATCGATCCATGTCGTCGGATCTTTCGCCTTCCAGTTTTCCGATAAATGATGCGCGCGTTAGCGCTTTTTCAACTCCGTCTCCAGCGCCTCAATTTCACGTCTCATCTTCTGCAGGCGATCCAGAATCATTTGCGTCTTTGCGTCCACTTGAGGCACAGCCACTGGCGCCGGAACAGAACCCGGCTCAGCAGCGACAACAGGAACCGTTACCTTCATCGCCCCACCCGACAGCGACGCCAGTGCCTGCTCGTACGTATCCTCGTACACAAGCTGATTTCCCATAGCCACCACAACTTTCTTCAACTGCGGCATCCGCGCGTTCGAAGCCTGCAAATACAGGGGCTTCACGTACAGCAGCGTCCCATCCACCGGCAGGATCAGTGTCTGCCCTCGCAACACTTGCGACCCCTGCTGGTTCCACAACGTCAAATCTTTCGAAATCGTCTGATCCTGATCGATGCGCGCTTCCAACTGCATCGGACCCAACAAGATCTCCTGCTTCGGCATCTGCAAAAACACGA
Source organism: uncultured Solibacteraceae bacterium (assembly GCA_964500255.1). GTDB lineage: Bacteria > Acidobacteriota > Terriglobia > Bryobacterales > Bryobacteraceae > F-183. The sequence goes on from CAZCPL010000021.1 coordinate 3,214, forward strand.
TCTCGCCGTAGTGCGCCGGATCGCAGCGCGCCGCCATGTAGCCCGCCAGATTATCCTTGCCCCGAGGCGAAAATGGCAGCACCAGCAGGAACTCCGACTCCTTCTCTTCAGGTAGCGTCGCCATCACAAACGTCGGTGCCATCACCTGGGCCGCTGCACCGTTGCGAGCCACAAATCGCGCCTGATCCCACAAATCCGCTTTGTTGTAAAAGGCCTCGGGATCGCGCATATGATACGTGCGATAGATTTCCGCTTGTGCCTGGAACATTCGCTCGCCGTAACGCAGATGTTCGCGCAGTTCGACAGGCATGGTCGAACCTTCCTGAAACAACTTCGGAAACAGGTTCTGATAGCTCCGCACCACTGGATCCGTGGGATCCACAACGTAAATGCGAGTCTCGCCGTCGTAAGCATCCACGGTCGCCTTCACCGAGTTGCGCATGTAATTGAACGTCGAAAACCGTCCTGCCTGCAAACGCTGCGAATAGGGATGCGCGTCCGAAGTCATGTATCCATCGACGATCCACACCATGCGGCCCGCCGCGGTGATCACAAGATACGGGTCCTGATCCCATTCAACGAAGCTCGCGAGGGTTGACAGCCGGTCATTCACGTTGCGATGGATCAGCATGCGGCTATCGCCCGTCAAATAGCCCGTGAACAGAATGTTTCGATCGCCGTAGTTCAAAGCCGCCAACGCGCGCATCCACAGCGACGTGATCGGTATACCGCGGTTGCCCTGATAGTGCGTATACACGTTATCGGCGCCCGATGGATAGTCGAACTCCTGCTGCGCGGTCTTCACAAACACAGGCTCGTGAGTGATCTCGCCATAGTAAATTTCGGGCCGCGTCAATTTCAACGAGGATGTCTTCACCTGCGGAGGCGCGTCCTGAATGTACAGAATCGGCAGTCCGTTGCTGGTGATGCGATTCGCATCCGCGGCCACCAGTCCGTAACCGTGCGTGTAGACGAAGTGTGGATTGATCCATTGCCGCTTGGCGTCGCCGATCTGGTCGATTTCCAACTCGCGCGGCGCGATCATCAACTGCCGCACTGCGCCGTCGATTTTGTAACGATCCACATCGACGTCTTTATACGAATAAGGCCGCAACGGCTGCACTTGGCTTACCGTGTCCTTAAACGCCTGCCAATCCCACAGACGTACGTTCCCAAGCAAAACCCGGTTCTTCGCGAAATCGATCTTCGCTTCCGACTTCGCGGCGAAGGCCGTCTCTTTCACGCCATGGTCGAGTCCGTAGGCCGAGAGCGTCGCAGCGATGTGCCGCTCAATGTATGGCTTTTCCAAGGAGATCTCATTGGGCTTCACATAGAACGTGGACACGAGCCCGGGGACGAGCACCTTCAACGCGATCGCCAACAAGGGCAAGGGAGCCGCGAAGAAATAGCGCCCCAATGCCACCAGCATGGCGCTGGTCACCGCAGCAACGATCAGGAACCATTGCAAAGGCAGTCGGATCTTCTCATCCACATAATCCGCACCGGTGAGAAAGCCATGCTCCGCGGTCAGGAGATCGTAACGGCCCAGATACAAACGCGCCGCGTAGGCGAGAATCGCGACTGCCAGCATCCAGCGAAGCGGCGTTGTGAATTCCACGCGCAGGGACTTCTCTCCCAGCGGGATCGACGAGACGAAGTTGATCAGGATCGACGCAATCAACAGAAAGATCAACGCCTGAATCATTTGCGTATAGAAAGGCAGATCGAACAGGTAGAACGAAAGCGGCTGCCCAAATAGAGGATCCCGCCACGGGCTCGCCGATGCCGTTGAATGTCCGCCAATGTATTGGACGATCGTCCAGGGCTGTATCAAAACCATACCCGTGATCAATGAGGCCACGGCGATCACGATGGTCGGCAGGGGATTCTTTTTTGCCCCTGGTTCGTCGAGATCGATGACTTCCGCCATCGCCCGCGCCCGCCTCCGTCCTAACCCAAAAGCCATGCGATAGGCGAGAAACGCCAACACGGCCACCGCCAGACGAGGCAGGTACTGATACGAGGCCATCGCATACCAGGTCTCGAGTTGCCCCATCTCCTTCCACCATTGATAGTCAATAAGAAACGAGGCGGAAGTCGAAGCAAAAATCAACGCGAGGAATCCAATCGCGATCAATACACCGATACGTGGCATCTGCCTTGAGTGTAGCGCCTGGCTCACCGTGCTATACAGGAATTTGTCTTCCGTGTACATTGTCAGCCTCGATGTCGGCACCTCGTCGGTGCGCGCCCTCCTTTTTGACGCCTCTGGCGTTGAGCAGGACTCTTTCACGCAGCAGATCAAGTACGAGCCGCTCAAGACCGCCGACGGCGGCGTCGAGGTGGACCCCGATCACTTGCTGGAGATGTGTGTCCAGTGCCTCGATCAACTGCATGTGGCCCTGACATCGGCCAACATCATGCCGTCTGGCGTCGCGTTTTCAGCCTTCTGGCATTCGTTTCTCGGCGTCAACGAAGAGGGCCGCCCCTCAACTCAAATCATCCACCTCTTCGATACGCGCAGCGGTGCGCAAGTGGAATGGCTGCTCGAACGCATCGATGCTGTCGAAACCCATCGCCGCACAGGATGCATTCTGCACACCAGCTACTGGCCCGCAAAACTGCTGTGGCTGCGCGAAAACAATCCCGCCGGATACGAAGCCACGCGCTGGTGGATGTCGTTTGGCGAGTACTTACACCTGCGCTTTTTCGGACGCCCGCGCTCATCGATCTCAATGGTTTCCGGCTCCGGCATCTGGAACCAAGCCGCCAATCGATACGATGAAGGCATCCTCGAATACCTGCCCGTGGAGCCTTCGCAACTCATCGATATCGAAGAGCTCGACCAACCGAATACGCAACTGCTCGCTGAATTCAACACCCGCTGGCCGCGGCTCGACGGCATTCCGTGGTATCCGTCACTCGGCGATGGCGCCTGCAACAACGTCGGCTCCGGCTGTGTCACCAAAGACCGCTACGCACTCATGGTGGGCACCAGCGGCGCGATGCGCGTGATGCTCGAAGGGCAGTCGGTGCAGCCTCCCGCAGGGCTCTGGGCCTATCGCGTGGACGCCAACCGCCCTGTCTTCGGAGGTGCGATTTCGAACGGCGGTGAAGTCTTCGCCTGGATGCAGCGATCGCTCGATCTAGCCACCGGTGACGAACTCGAACAACAACTCGCCGCCATCGAACCCGGATCCCACGGACTCACGGTGCTGCCCTTCTTTGCCGGCGAACGCGCGCCCTATTGGCGCAGCGACCTGCGCGCCACCATCACTGGCATGAGCCTCGCCACGCGCCCCGTAGACATCCTGCGGGCATCTCTGGAATCGGTGGCTCTGCGATTTCGCCAGATCTATCGCATGATGTCCGCCAAAACCGGCGATCCGGCGGAAGTGATGGCATCCGGCGGTGCGCTGCTGCGTTCGCGCGAATGGACGCAAATGATGGCGGATGCATTGAACCGCCCCATCATCGCCTGCGCGGAACACGAAGCCTCGAGCCGCGGTGCCGCGCTCTGGGTGTTGGAAAAGATCGGCGCACTTCCGCATCTTTCCGCAGCGCCGGTGCGCACCAGCGGCGTCTTTTACCCGCGCCCGCAGTACGTCGAAATCTACGATGAGATGCTCGAACAGCAGAACCGCTTGTTCAACCGAATCCACAATTGAGATTTCTTTGAGAAATCCTTGAGGTTTTGCAACTCGGAATCCGGCACACTGGATTCATGAAACAGAACCTCTTGCTCGCAGCCACGATTGCCGCGGCAACCGTCTTTGCGCAAACCGAAAACCTCGCGCTTCCGAACATCGGTGGCACCGTCTTTTCCAGCGCAGGATCGAGCACGGACGCAATCAAACAAACGGTCGAGGATTTCCGCACCGCGATCGGCAATCCACTCAACGCCCCAGGGCCCAACGGCAACCCCGCGGGCCGCCGCGAAATCAATTGGGATGCCGTTCCCGATGCCTTGTCTTCGCCCAACGCACTGCCGGCTGATTTCTTCAACAAGAACTCCGTTCGCGGCGCGGTGTTCTCGGGTCCTGCCAAGGGCTGGATCGGATTCCAGGTCAGTGGCAACGAAGGCATCGGTCCTCTGCGCTTTGAAAACCTCGGTGCGGGATACTCGCAGTTGTTCCAGGTCTTTTCCGCGCAACGCCTGTTCACGAGCGTCGGCACGAATGACTATGATGTCGACTTCTTTGTCCCTGGAACCCAAGACCGAGGCTCCGTCTCCGGCTTCGGCGCAATCTTCGCCAACGTCGCCATCGCAACGACATCGTCCATCGAGCTCTTCAGCGCGGATGGAATCTCGCTCGGCAAATACTATGTGCGGGTCGCGCCGAAAGGCCTGTCGTTCCTTGGCGTGACGTTTCCCGGCAAGATCGTGGCGAAGGTTCGGGTAACACCGGGAACCGTTGCACCGGGTGAACCCGACGATCCGGCCAGTGGCAAGAACATCGTTGTCGTGGACGACTTCTTCTACGGTGAGCCGGTCAAACGTTCCTGACCGTTCACTTCTGGCGCTTCCACTCAAACGACCCCATCAACCTGCTGGACTTTCCAATCCCGCGATAATCTGCCCATCCCACGAGCGCATCGCCCGTGAAGTGCGCCCAGTAATTCTCTCCAGGACCCACGCCTCGATAGTCGGGAATCGAAAACGTCACGCCGACGTCCGTCATCCGGCACCCTGCAATCGGCGAACGCA
>CAZCPL010000021.1:7931-9846 GCA_964500255.1 uncultured Solibacteraceae bacterium
CGCCAACTGTCCGGAACACTGTCGACCTTCCGCCGAAAGCTTCAATTCCGCTTGCACCGGTAAGGCGAAGAACCGCAGCGATCCGCGCCAAACTCCACCAAGATCCTGAGCGGTGAATGGACGCTTCGCCGGGGGCAAAGAAGTCCTTACCGGATAGGTCGGCTTGGGACCCACCTGTGGCACCTGCGCCTCCGCCGCGATTTTCTGCAACTGCTCCGCACGCTCGGGAGCAACATTCACCAGATCCACCACACGCCCTGTATCGGGACGTTCGTTGGCTCCAATCGGATTCCCAGTCACGCGCGCCGCGAACCCCAACTGCTTCTTGCCGAGCAGCGTATCGAGCAACACGCACGCCGCGACGTAGGAGCCCACGGGGCTCGGATGCGTCCCGTCGGATGCATGCAAGATGACCGTGGGATCGGTCTCGCGAATCTTCTGCCAGGCAATGCCAACCGGTGCGACCATCACGCCCAATTCCTGCCCGATCGACGCGTAGGCGTGTGTCAAAAACGTTTGCTGCTCTGGAAACGCGCGTCTCGCCCACGTCATATACAACACCGTCTTCGCCTTTGCCTTGCGAATCTCCGTATCGAACTGCCGTACGTTGTCGAAGAAGAAATCGGGCTCGTTCACATGCTCTATGCCATCCAATCGCAGCCCGCCCAACAAGCTGTGCTCCTGCAGGACAACGTAATCCCACTTGCCCTCGCGGATCGCCGCCGGAGCCTCGCCAAGATCCCACAGTTGTTGCAGATTCGCTAAACCGCGCACCACCATTCGAGTCTCAATCCGTCCACCGGAAAGCGCCGCGATCATGCCCGGCAGGTTGTTGTAGTAGGTATAGCTGTTGCCGATGAACAAAACGCGGATCGGCTTTTCGTCTGTGGTTCGCTGGTTCGCGCCTTGCAGAATAACGGCGGCCGCGGCCAGCAGAGCGATCTTCGTCATAATTTCAAGAAGAAAGATGCGAAAGCGAGCAAGTGCTCGTCACCATGCAAAAAAAAGCCGTAAGCTTGTGCCCCGATCTCAATTCCCGAATGAACTTACCACGTTCCATCGGAGTCAAATCGAGAATGCCGCTGCCCGTCTTCTGCACGCAGGCCGCATCCACTGCCGCGAGCCCCTGTTGGATCGCCGGCAACAATCGCGCCAGAGGACCGTTCATCCGCCTTTCGAACGATTCGATGCAAGCCCCCGCCACCGTTGCGCCCGGCGTCGACACTGCCACCATGGATGACAGCAGGCACACCTGCTCAGGCGTCAAGCTCTGGCGGCCAACCGCCCATTCAGCAACGGACCCGGACGTCGAATTTCCGAACGCGACAGAATACGCCATGAGGAGCATCTTATCGCACTCGATTGCCGTTGACGAGCAATTCATGCTACTTTCATGAAACCTTCATTTTCGGGTCTTCCCTAGATCCGATCCCAGTCGATCTTTTCTTTCGATCCCGTAAATCCATGTGCCCTCGTCCGCGCACACCAAAGCTAGCACTTATGGAAACTTCGTTCGTAACAAGGAGCAGTTCGATGCAGTACTTCAGATACACTCTTTTCGCTCTCGTGCTCGTCACGAGTCTACTCGCCCAGACTTTCCGTGGATCCATCTCCGGTTCGGTTGTGGATGCGTCCAGCGCGGCTGTGCCCAATGCCTCGATTCAGGCGGTCAACAAGGCCACCGGGCTCGCGTTTAACACCGCCTCGTCGGAATCCGGAGACTTCCTGATTCCCAACCTTCCACTCGGCGAGTATGCCGTCACCGTCAAGAAGGACGGATTTCAATCCCAGAAAATCGACGGTGTGGAAGTCGCCGTTTCGCGAACCACCAACATCCAGGCAAAGCTCGGCATCGCGCAACAGGCCACCATGGTTGAGGTCAGCGCATCTGTCGCGACGCTCGAAACGACGTCTT
>CAZCPL010000021.1:9856-44217 GCA_964500255.1 uncultured Solibacteraceae bacterium
TCTTCGACGCTCGCTTCGGTTGTCACCCCGCGTCAGGTGCAGGACATGCCAATGAATGGCCGCGACTTCCGCCAGATGCTCAAGCTCAACCCCGGCGTCTCGCCAGCTTCCAGTTCGGTCAACGGCATGCGCACTTCGGGCAACAACTACCAGATCGACGGTGCCGATAACAACGATGCTTTCCACAACACTTCCGCCGTGAATCAAGGCGGCGTTTCAGGCATCGCCGGAACTCTGCTTCCCGTGGAAGCGATCGATCAGTTCTCTGTTGTGACCAACGCTTCGGCGGACTTCGGCCGCAACGGTGGATCGAACGTCAACCTCGTCATCAAGTCCGGGACCAATGGTCTCCACGGCTCCGCCTACTACTTCAACCGCAACGAATACTTCTCGGCGTTCTCGCCTTTCCAGAATCCTTCCACCACCAAGAAGCGCGTCATGCGGAACGACCAATGGGGATTCTCACTAGGCGGCCCGGTGCTCAAGAACAAGCTGTTCTACTTCACCACGTTCGAAAGTCAGAAGGCCATTGCGAACCTTTCGCTGCGCACCACCCATCCTTCCACAGCTTGGGTGAATGACGCCAAGGCTGTTCTGCTCAGGTACAACGTCCCGGTGAGTTCGGTTGCCACCAACCTGCTGACCTTCTGGCCCTCGCGTTTCAACAACCTGCCTGCCACCGTGAACAACTTTGTGGCCGGCGATCAGAACGACTACGACAGCTACAACGGAATCGCCAAGATCGATTACGCGATCTCTTCGAAGCACACCATGTCGGCCCGCTACTTCGGTGGAACCGGCAAGCAGACCGCCGAAGCTGGCATCCCGTATCGTGAATTTTTCCAGGTTGCCCCGAGCCGCATGCACAACGTGGCCATCAACCTCAATTCGACCCTGTCGCCTCGCATTGTGAACCAACTGCTGCTGGGAACCAACTACTTTCTGCAGGTCTTCAACGACGCGGACACCAGCTTCAATCCGATCGCCGCCGGCCTCAACACCGGCGTACCGCAGGATGGCAATCTGGGTGGCTCGCCATCGCTTCGTATCAGCAATTTCGCGGGTGCCAGTTCTACTCAGCCCCTCGGACGCATCGATACCGCGGGACACATCACCGACAACATCAGCTACACGACCGGCCGTCACGCCTTTAAGTTCGGCGCCGAATTCCGCCGCGCCAACTTCGATATCTTTTACGACACCAACAAGCGCGGCACCTTCAACTGGGACGGCACTCGCGGACCCTGGGCCGCCGACGCCACGGTTTCCGCACCGCTTCGCTCGCTGGCCGATTTCATGGCCGGATACCTGACCAGCAACAACGGTGCGACACTCGTCCGCGGACAACTGCAGCGCGACTATCGCCAGAACACATTCGATTGGTGGGCACACGACAACTGGCAGGTTTCGAAGAAGCTCAACCTCAACTTCGGCGTGCGCTGGAGCTACGTCGGGCCGCTGTTCGATATCGATAGCTCGCTCACTTCGTTCCAGCCCGGCCCCGGTTTCGTCAACGTGGGCAAGGGCGGTCAGGATCTCTGGCCGAAGGACATGAACAACTTCGCCCCGCGTCTCGGCTTTGCTTACAATGTCGCGAGCAAGACCGTGATTCGCGGCAGCTACGGCTTCTTCTACGATGTGCCGCCACTCAACTTCATCGTTGCCAACACCGGCATGCCGAACGGCGGCTCCGCTGGCGTTCACGCAAATCCCGCTGGTAAAGATCCGGTGTTCACCATCACCTCGAATGGCGCGAACATTGTCGCTGGTCAGGCAGTCTTCCCTGCCAACGTCACCCCGACCAACGTCGGTGCCTTCGGTGTCAGCCCCGACTTCCGCACACCCTATGTGCAGAACTTCAACCTCAATATCCAACAACAGCTCAGCTCGAAGACAGTGCTGCAACTTGGCTACGTTGGATCCAAGGGCACCAAGCTTTCGCTCTTGCGCGCCATCAACCCGGTGATCAACGGACGTCGCCGTTACGCCACCGAATACCCCACGCTGGGCGGCATCAACATCCTCGAGACCATCGCCAATTCAAACTACAACTCGATGCAGGCGTCGTTGCGCACCACCCGTTGGAAGAACTTCACGCTGAATGCCAACTACACTTTCGCCAAGTCTCTCGACAACGCTTCGAACGTTCGCAACTCGCTGCCAGCCAATAGCGACAATCTCCGTCGCGAATACGGTCCGTCGAACTTCGACATCCAACAGGTGTTCACCGGCTTCATCATCTACGATGTGCCGTCGTTCACCAATCGCATGCCGCGCCTCACCAAGGGCTGGCAGTTGAACACCCTGATCACCGGCCACACCGGCGAACCGGTGGACCTGCTGAGCGGAACCAACCGCAGTGCAACGCTCAACAACCGCGATCGCGTGGATGTCGTCGGCGATTGGTCAAAGGGCATCGCTGCCCGCGCCACTCCATACTCCGCCGTACCCTGGTTCAACCCGAGTGCCTTCACCGCCGCTGCCGCCGGAACCTTCGGCAATATCGGTCGTGACATCGTCCGTGGACCCGGCTTCGGTGCGGTGGACTTTTCCATCTTCAAGGAAACGCCCATCACCGAACGCATCAAGACCCAGTTCCGCGTGGAAATCTTCAATCTCTTCAACCGGGCGAACTACGCGAATCCGGGCAACAACCTGAATTCGGCGTCGACGTTCGGTTTGATCACCGCAACTCGCAATGGCGCTTCTGCCCCCGGCATTGGCTTCGGCGAACCTCGCAACGCGCAGTTGGCGTTGAAGGTGATCTGGTAGTAGACTTTTAATTCCGGCGGAAACGTCGAAAGATGTCCTTTGGTAGAGGACGCTCCAATTAGGCCCGCGGTTCTTCGTGAAGCGCGGGCCTTTTTTCTTTAGCCGCGGACGCCGCGGGCCATCGCATTTGTAGAACTCTATCGATGCCGAAGCCTATAAGCCCAAAAGATCCTTCTTTTCCATGAAACCTTCAAGATAAAGAAACCATCATCCTCAGCAGGACACCATGTACGTTCCAATTCTCCTCACCGCCATGCTTGCGGTTCCACTCATCGCGCAAGATCGCAAGACCGTCTACGTCGACAGGATGGAAGGGCTCGAATCGCACGTCGAAAAAGCCCTCAAAGAAGCTGAGCTTCCTTTCGACTTCATCGAAGAACAGGCCAGTCCCGATCTCAAGGCCACCCTCTCCCGAATGCATCCCGAGTATGCCGAGATCCTCTACAAGCACAAGTACGGTCGCGACGAAACCCATCATCTCGAACTGGTCGACGTCGCCACCGGCAAGGCGATCGCCCGTCACACCTTCCGCCTGGGCTCCACCGACTCCGATCGTGCAAAGGGCGCGCGGGACTTCGCCGAGAAGGTGAAGAAAGCCTACAAGAGCAAGGCTCGCTGAAGCACTGGTAACATACCGATGTGCTTCTGCTTGCCGCCCTTGCCGCGCTCACCGCCGATGCGGATCCACCGTTCGTCACCCTGGACCTCGCCCGCGCGGAAACTCGAGCCGCCTTCGGATCCTCAATTGTGCTTCTCGCCACCGAAGCCTGGCACGATGCTTCGCAAGGCGCGGTGCGCAAGGCCATCGCCAGAATCAAGGTCGATGGACGCATTCTGGAACTCGAATGCGGCAACTACAATCTGCCCGTCAAGGCCGGCAAAGTACAGGTCGATTGTCCTGTGACATCCGCCTATCTTGCCAACTCTACAATAGACCATTGGGGACTGCAAAAAGAAGCTCGAATCCGCGTCTGGCCTGCGGATTCGAGCTTCATGACTCCGGATGAATTCAGCCACCCTCTGAAGCAGCGCTGGTTCCTCACCCACACACAAATGGCCAACGAACCAACCTACGTCGACCGTGGCGAGCAAGCCTCACGCAAGAAGATCTACTATCACGCAGGGCTCGACATGGGCGGACCGGAAACCTTCGCGGACGTCTTCGCCGCGACCGACGGCATCGTTGTGTCACTCGGCAAGCCCGTGCTCTCCGGTCAGGAAAAAGATACCCCGATTCAATCCCGCTATGACGTGATCTACTTGCTCGATTCGCGCGGCTGGTATTACCGTTACAGCCATCTCTACTCGTTCGAACCATCGCTGAAGCTCGGCGATCGCGTGAACAGAGGTCAAAAACTGGGAATCCTCGGCAAAGAAGGCGGCAGCGGCGGATGGTCGCACCTGCACTTCGAAGCCGTGAGTCGCCAACCCTCCGGCAAGTGGGGAACTCTCGAAGCCTTCGCCTTCCTGTGGGAAGCCTATCTAAGAGACTTCAAACCGCACGTCGTCGCCATCGCGCGTCCGCATCGTTATGCCAAAACCGGCGAGTCTGTCACGCTCGATGCCCGCAAAAGTTACGTCAGCAATGGTGCGCCGCGCTTTCAATGGAAACTCTCCGATGGACGAGTCGCCGCAACGACCACGGTCACAATGAAGTACCCAAAACCAGGAACCTACTCGGAAACACTCGAAGTACGCGATGCCGCCGGTCACGTCGCCTACGACTTCGCGACCGTCAATGTGTACAGCGACACGGAGGATCCCATCTCAATCAACGCCTCATTCACCCCCGGACTCAACCTGAAAACTGGCCTGCCCGTCACCTTCCTTGTTCGCACCTTCGGCAAGACGGACGGAGAAGAGACCTGGGACTTTGGCGATGGATCTCCGATGCGTTCCACGAAATCCGACGGCAATGCGGAAAAACTCGCCAAGAATGGCTACGCGCGCATCGAGCATACGTTCGCGAAACCGGGCGACTTCATCGTCACCGTTAGGAACGCTAGCGCCACCACGCGTCTTTGGGTTCCTGTGGGCCGTTGACGCAATCCGAATCGCAGCTTCTAGGTCAGATAGTCAAGACGCCATTCGGCAACCACATAATAGACGCCCGCTCTGCCGGGTTTCCCCATTGGCCACGCCCAAATACCGCTCAGATGGACGTAAGTACTGCCCGAACCCTTGATGAACAGGTCGATCCAGTTCACTCTCTGCGCCAGTTGGACAGAACCTTGATTCTCAGAAAAGGATGCCTGGCAGGCACGTCCATTCGATGCTCGTCGCGAAGTCCGTCCACCTTGCTGATATCGACCAGATCATTGAACGATTGGAAGGCCGGATTCAGATCGACCACCTGCAGGTTCTCCACCCGGTGCTGACGACATTGGGCTTTCACTCCTACAAAGGCTCTTGACTCACTTGCCATCCACCGAAAACGCCAGCAACACATTCCCCGCTTGCCCACCCACAAACGCATAGCCCGAGTTCACATACACAATCCCATCCACAATCGTCGCCCCAGGACCATCGATCGACCCGCCCCGCGCCGGAACCTTGTTCACCGTCGCGAACTCACGATACGTATCGAAGTCCCAGATCACCTTGCCATCCTTCGTTGAGTAGGCCCGGAAGTGCCCGTCGACGGATCCGGAAAATACAACCCCGGCCATAGCCGTCACCGCCGCCGACTGCGCGGGGCTACACGGCGAACGGTCACCGCACTCGCCCGGCTTCGCATACCAGATCTTCTCGCCATCTTTGAGGCTCAACGCAAACAATCCGCCACCCACCTTCGGATCCACCTTTACAGCCATACCCGCCTTCGCATCCGGTGCAAATGCGAACTGCGCATCCGAGATCGCCGCGTACAACTTCTGCCCATCCGCTGCAGGACCCCACTGAATCCCACCGACCCTACCTCCACGGCCCAGCTTCGTCTCCCAAATCGTCGCGCCCTTCTTCTCCGGATCCAGTGCATACACGTTGCCGTTCTTCTGCCCCGCGATCAACGCGCGCTTGCCGCCTGGCAACGTCACCAGAATCGGCGAGGCCGCAAAGTCCGCATCCGGCGCATTCGGATTCGGACAATTCATCTCCGGCACACCAATCGACGCCAGCCCAATGCCACAAGCTAGATTCCAGATGTCGCCCTTCGTCATCTGCCGCTGCCACACGATTGCGCCGGTCTTCAGATCCATCGCGATGATCGCGTCACTCAGGTCGCTCGCCGGTTCCGAATAGTTATCGCCCGTTGCCACATACACCAAGCCCGCTTTCGTATCGATCGTCGGAGACGCCCAAACCGCCGCCCCTGAAGGCCCATTCAACTGCGTACCTGCCGCGTTCTTCTTCGTCGGTTTTGCTTCGCCGATCGTGTACGTCTTCCAAATCTGCTTACCCGTCGCCGAATCCAAAGCCACAACGCTTCCGCGGAACGTGCAGCAGCCATAGCCCGGATTCGCGCCCGTGCCCTCTTCGAACGACGACACAGGAACATACAACCGCCCTTCGTGATACTTCAGCGCGCCTGTGATGCGGACCTCTGGATGCGAATCGACACTCACTTTCCACACCTGCTTGCCTGTCGCCGCATTCACTGCGTACACAAAGCCACGACCGTCGCCAAAGAACGCGAGTCCATCTTCGATCGTCACTGCGCCACGCACAAAACCATCGGTGCGGAAGTACCAATAGGTGCACCCGGATTTCGCATCGAGCGAATACACCTTGCGTCCGGCGCTGCCCACAAAGACTCGCCCGCCGACAACAGTTGCCTGACCGTAAGCCATGAGGTCACCCGGATAGCCAAACGCCCACTTCAGCTTCAGCTTCGGAACCTGTTCGGCACTCAACTTGGCCATGCTCGCTGGTTGAAAGCGTGTGTTGGAAGGCGTGAGTCCCCAACCGTTCCAGTGCGGATCCTTCCACGGATCCTCGGGAAACGTCCCCGGCGCACTTGCGCAATAAGATTCCTTCGCTGGCTCCTCGGGTGCGCTGCTTCCCAACGCCTTGCCGGCCAGGAACTCGGCCACGAGCATACGCTGCGGTACCGACAACAAGCCGGACTGCGCCATCATAATGCCTGTGTTCATCGAAGCGAGGATGCGGTCGGCGGACATCGTCGCCAAAACATCGCGCTTTGGGGCGCGCCCTCCAAAGCCCGTATCGTGGCATTGGGCGCAAAAGGCCCCGTAAAGGGCCTCGGCCGCACCGGCAGGTACTTGGCTGAGTTGCACCGTGGCGAACAACAGTGGCAGGATCATGAGCACAAATTATATCAGGAGATTCAAGCTCTCAACGGTCCGGCCGATATGATTCCTTCGGTATGCACTGCGGAACATCGAGGATTGGGAACCTTGTTCTGCTAGCGTTCTGCCATACGCTAGCGGCGCAATCCCTCTTGCCTAAAGTCCGCTCCATTCCACAGCTCAAAGCAACCGTCGTTACGGAGAATGAGAAAGAACCCGCACATGTTGAAGGGTGCGTCACGTGGGCGAATCCAACCGAGTATGGTTTCAACCTGCAATTGGGAGCGCACGGCGGCTTGATTGCGCTCGCTCCTCCGGTGCCCTATCGCGTGGGGCAATGTCTCGAAGTGGATGGAGTCATCCGTGATACCCACTATGCACCGGTCATCTTACCGACGCGGGTTCGCGTTTTGCCTGCTGGCCGGTTGCCGATCCCAACGCCGAAAGCCACAACCATCGCCTGGATCCTGGAAGGCAGCGAGGTCAGCAACCTCGTGCAAACCGTCGGGGTCATTCGCGAGGTTCGTTGGAACCCACAGGTGAAAGTTGCGGAACTCCTGCTGGCCGATGGAGCCGGTATCCTGCCCGTCCATCTGTGGGGGCTGGACCGGCTCCCGCGGCACTTGATCGACGCCCGTGTTCAGGTCACCGGAATTGCGTCGGGGCTTATGAACGATTATAAGCGCAAGACGATCGTCGGCCTTCGTCTGAAAGCTCGCTCAATGGCGGATCTGCGAGTGCTACAGGCAGCGCCAGCCGATCCGTTCAACGCGCCGGTTCATCCAACGGGCTCGCTATTCCGCTTCAAGAGTTTCGCTCAAGCGGGTCACCGGGTAAGATTCTCCGGCGTCGTGACCTCGTTCGATCCAGGCCGTCACGTGATCTTCAGTCAAGGCGATGTGAGCATGATGGCTGGCGTTGAGCCCGGCGATCCGCTCGTTCCCGGCGACCTTGTCGAAGTGGTGGGATTCCCTGTTCCCGGGCGCTTGTTGCCAACCGTCGAATTCGCAGTCTATCGCAAGGTCGGTGTCGGTCCTCCGCCTCCGCCGCTCAAACTCCCCGCCGGCGGCGGCAATGACAAGTACGCAGGACATCTCGTCACCGCTGAGGTCCGCTATATCGGATCCTACGGGCACATGAATCACCGGATGCTTCGCGTGCACTTTGGCGAAACGCCGCTCCTGGTGCAACTGCCCGATGCCAAAGGCACCAACCTGATGCCGGAATCCATCCTGCGCATCACCGGCGTCTATTGGGTGGAAGCCGGAACCACCAATGCCGCGCTGCAGCAGGTCTCCATCCTCGCGAGGGGTAACGACGATGTCCAGGTTGTCGAAGGTCCTCCGTTTTTCTCTGAATCCCGCCTCTGGTGGCTCGCCGGTTCCATCGCCGGACTAGGTTGGATCACGACCGCCTGGGTTTTCTTGCTCCGCCGCCGGGTCACGCAACAGACTGAGCAGATCCGTCTGCGCCTTGAGAGCGAAGCCTCGCTCGAAGCCCGGTATCGCGATCTCTTCGAAAACGCCAATGATGCGATCTATACCCACAACTACAAGTTCCATTTCACCTCCTGGAACCGCGCCGCCGAACGCATCACTGGCTATTCTCGCGAAGAGATTGTCGGGTGCCTCTGTTCCACGATTCTCGCGCCAGATCAGTTCGAGTTCGCCGCCGGCCTGCGCGACAAGATTCTCAGCGGAAAAGCGCTACCTCCCATCTATCAGATCGTGGTGTTGGCGACGGATGGCCGCCGAGTCCATCTAGAAGTCGCCTCCCGCCGCATCGATACTCCTGACGGCCCCCAAATCGAGTGCATCAGTCGAGACATCACCCGCCGCATCGAGTACGCCCGCGAACTCGAAGAAGCCAAAGAACGCGCCGAATCCGCCACCCGCGCCAAGACCGGATTCCTCTCCAACATGAGTCACGAGCTCCGAACGCCCATCAACGGTATTCTCGGAATGAATCAGTTGCTTCTCGAAAGCTCCCTCAATGACGACCAAAAGGAGTGGTGCGACGCCATCCATCTTTCCGGATCACTACTGGTCGCCATCGTCAACGACATTCTGGACATCACCAAGATCGAGGCCGGCCGCATGCTCATTGACCGGCATCCCTTCGACCTGCATGCGGTTCTTGGGCAGGTGCAGCGCCTGCTCTTGCCCAAAACGAACGATCGGGGTCTGGCCCTAGTCTTCAACTACTCCGCCCATTTGCCCCATCGCTTCTTCGGCGATGCTCTCCGCATTCGCCAGATTGCACTGAACTTCCTCAGCAATGCCGTCAAGTTCACTCCCTCAGGCACGGTCCGGCTCGATGTCAGCTTCACGCCCTCGGCCAATATCGCCAGCCTCGTTCGCATCAGCGTCTCGGATACGGGCATCGGGATCCAGGAATCCGCGCAAGCCAAACTCTTCCAGAAATTCGTGCAGGCCGACTCCTCCACCACCCGCCACTACGGCGGAACCGGACTCGGACTCGCTATTTCAAAGGATCTCGCCTTATTGATGAACGGCACAGTCGGCTGCGAGAGCAAGACCGGTGCGGGATCCACTTTCTGGCTCGAACTTCCACTCGATCTCGACCTCACTCCGGCGCTCACTTCCCCTCCCGCAGCCGTTTGCTGCGTCGGCCGAGGAAAACTACTGCTCGTCGAAGACAATCGCGTCAATCAAAAACTGATGATCCGCTTGCTCGAAAGCCGCAACTTCAAAGTGGTCGTCGCTGAGAACGGCGAAGAAGCCGTCACCCGCTATAAGGAACAAGCCTTCGAAGCCGTTCTGATGGATTGCCAGATGCCGATTCTCGACGGCTACCAAGCCACGGCCGCTATCCGCGCGCTCGAAGCTGGAACCCGCCACACACCCATCATCGCCCTTACCGCCAACGCCATGTCCGGCGATCGCGAACAATGCTTGGCCTCCGGCATGGATGACTACCTCGCCAAACCGATCCACCACCAAGAACTCGACTCCACCCTCGCCCGCTGGCTTGAACTCACGCCCTCGTAACTCCTCGGGCTTCCCGCTCGTCTCAAGTTATACTGGCAGCAAGTACGCCAGTCACCATCCCATGAGCGACCAAACCAACTCCCCACGCCGTAGCTTCCTGAAGACCGCCGCCGTACTCACTGCCGCCGCACCAGCGATCATCAAAGCCCAAACCGTCACCAACGCCATCAAAGTCGGCCTTGTCGGCTGCGGAGGCCGCGGAACCGGTGCCGCCGCACAGGCGCTCAACGCCGATGACTTCGCCGAACTCACGGCCATGGCCGACATCGACGCCGGGAACATCGAAAAGAGTCTCAAAAGCCTCACCCGCGGCAAACTCGCCGCCAAGGTCAAAGTCGACTCCTCGAAACAATATCTCGGACTCGACTCCTACCAAAAAGTCATCGATTCCAACGTCGATGTCGTCCTGCTCGCCACGCCCCCCGGCTTTCGTCCTCTCCATCTCAAGTACGCCGTCAATTCCAACAAGCACCTCTTCGTGGAAAAGCCCGTCGCCGTCGACGGACCCGGCATCCGCGACGTCCTCGCCACCGTTGAGGAATCGAAGCGCAAGAACCTCACCATGGTCGCCGGTTTCTGCTGGCGCTACAGCAACTTCATTCGCGAAACCTTCGATCAATACCAGAAGGGTGCCATCGGAGACATCGTTTCCTACTATGGCACCTACTACACCAGCCCTGTAAAACCGATGCCGCCCGCCTCGACACGCCCCGCCGGCATGAGCGATATCGAGTGGCAGATCCGTAACTGGTACAACTTCGGATGGCTCTGCGGAGATTCGCTCGTCGAACAGGCCGTGCACACCGTCGACAAGGTGGCCTGGGCTTTTGGCGACAAGGCTCCCGTCAGTTGCACCGCCGTCGGTGGACGCCAGATCCCTGCCGAAGATGGCAATATCTTCGATCACTTCGAAGTCAACTACCTCTATCCCAACAATGTCCGCGCCTTTGTCGGATGCCGTCAAATCGACGGCTGCTACAACGAAAACTCCGACTACATCGCCGGGACCAAGGGAAACATCACCATCGGCCGCGGACCCAACCCACGCATCACCGATCTCAAAGGCGACCCCATCTGGACCTTCTCCGGCCAGAAATACGACATGTATCAGTACGAGCACGATGTCATGTTCGGAGCCATCCGCCGCGGCAAGACCATCAACGACGGAACCCGCATGGCGACCTCCACCATGCTCGCCATCATGGGCCGTATGGCCGCCTACACCGGTCAACAGATCACCTGGGATCAGGCGATGAACTCCACCGAAGTCATCGGACCCGACAAGATCGACTGGGCCGGCAAGTTCACACCGCCTCCGCTCGCGCTGCCCGGCAAAACCAAGTTCGTCTAACCTCATGCGCCTTTCGTTCCTCATCGCTCTCGCCTGTGCGGATCTCCTATCCGCGCAGCGCGTGAGCTTCGAAAAGCAGGTGCAGCCACTGCTTGAAAAAAACTGCCTGCCCTGCCACGATTCGGAAAAGCCTGCCGGGAACCTCAGCATGGATAAGATCGAGGGCCTCCTCCGTGGCGGATCCAAAGGGCCGGCGCTCGTACCCGTTCAGCCCGAACAGAGCCTCATGCTAAAGCTCATCGATCTACCTGCGGGAACCGCACTCGCTATGCCGCCCACTGGCCAGTTGCCGCTTGCGGATCGCGACGTCATCCGCGAGTGGATCGCAACCGGTGCGGTATGGCCAAACACCATCGCCCTCGGATCCAGAGGTGCAGCCCCCAAAGACGAATTCGTCGTCGCCCGACAGATCCGCGAGCGCATCGGGAAATCCAAGCCGCAGGATCCCGCCAAACCCTATCGGGACACGATCGCGGACATCAAGTTCGACATGATGCCGATCCCCGCCGGCGAGTTCCTCATGGGCACGCCGCCTACCGAAAAGAATCGCCTTAACGATGAAGGTCCACAACGAAAAGTAAAGGTCGACGCCTTCTGGATGGGCAAGCACGAAGTGACCTGGGATGAGTACCGCCTGTTCATGCTCGCCCAGCAAGCGGACAAAGGCAAAGATACTGTGGTTGACGGAGTCAGTCGACCCACCCGACCCTATGTCGAAATGAGCTTCGGCATGGGCATCGACGGCTATCCAGCCATCAGCATGACCCATCACGCCGCCAACAAATACGCCCAATGGCTCAGCGCCAAGACCGGACGCTTCTATCGCCTGCCAACCGAAGCCGAATGGGAATACGCTTGCCGCGCCGGTTCTACTAGCGCCTACTCGTTCGGCGACTCGCCCATCGGTATCGCCGACTACGCCTGGTACGGAACCAACGCCAATGGGAAATACGAAAAGGTCGGAACCAAAAAGCCCAACGCCTGGGGCTTGCACGATATGCACGGCAACGTCTGGGAATGGGTGCTCGATCAACACGGACCCTACGAACCGGGTGCCGCGCTCAATAACCCCTGGGTAAAATCCACGACGCCTTATCCGCACGCCGCGCGCGGTGGATCCTGGAACGACGACCCCGATAAGCTCCGCTGCGGCGCGCGCCTCAGTTCAGACCCCTCGTGGAAAATGCAGGATCCGCAGTTGCCCAAGTCGATCTGGTATCTCACCGATGCGCAGTGGCTCGGCTTCCGCCTTGTGAGTCCTGTGAAGCCGCCAACCGCAGAAGAAATGCACAAATATTGGAACAACGGTGTGGAGCAGGATCAGTAGCCTCTGCCTTCTGGCCTCGTCGCTATCGGCCGAAGAACGCATCGAAGCCTTCCAGACTTGCATGGGAACGCAATTCCGCGTCACCGTACTCGCCCCATCCCACCGAATCCGCGAAGCCCAACAGGCCATCGCCAAAGCCTTTCAACGCGCCGCCGAACTCGATGCCAAACTTTCCGACTATCGCCCGGACAGCGAACTGAACCAACTCTGCCGCGTCCGGTCCATGCAAGTCTCAGACGATCTCCGCCGCGTCCTCGACTACTCGCTGCGAGTCGCAAAAGAAACCGCTGGAGCCTTCGACATCACGCTTGGGCCAATGATCCGCCGCTGGAGGGATGCTCGCAGAACGCGTGTTTTACCCATCACCGTCAAAAGCCCCAAAGGCGAAATCACACTCACAGGCAACAAAGCCACGCTCTCCCAACCGGACATGCAACTTGACTTGGGAGGCATCGCCAAAGGCTTCGCCGCCGAGCAAATGCTGGTGGTGCTGCGAACAGCCGGATTCCCGCGCGTGCTCGTCGCCGCAGGTGGAGACCTCGCCGTTGGCGAAGGCCAATGGCGTATTGAAATTGGCGCAACGGGAAGGACAGAGACTCTCGAAAACTGTTTTGTGTCGACGTCGGGAGACGAATCGCAATTCGTGGAAATCGGCGGTATCCGCTATTCGCACATTGTCGATCCGCGCACCGGCCTCGGACTCACCAACAGCAAACCAGTCACGATCGTTGCCACCCTAGGTATGGAGGCGGACGCACTCGCCACAGCCCTGCAAGTGCGCCCCGAACTCGCCAAGCGGATCCGCAAAAAACACCCCGGCATCCGCATCCTAAACTAAGTGCCGGCAGGCTTGTTGTGCACCGACTTGTCCCAGGCAGGTGCCAGTTCCACAGCACGCTCTTTCCCCTCCATATTGGGCAACGAGAAGTGCATCATGACGTACTTGATCTTATCGAAAGGATTGTAATCCTTCCGGATCGCAAACGGCTTGTTGAGTACTTTGGCCCCTCGCACCTGACTGGTCTCGACTTCCCGCCAGCCCTGATCGGCGGGCGCGCCCGCTCGGCCTGCTTGAAAGTACGCCCAGCATCTCCGCTTTTTCGCGGAAGTATAAATCGCGTAGGGCTCCACGGTAATGAAGTTGCCGTCCCGCAAGTCTAACTCGCAGTGCATCCCTTTCTTTGCTGCATCCATGAAAATCGATTCTTCTGACATGCGTGTCTCCTTCAGATTTCTAAGATACTACCAAGCCACTGCCTTGCCCACAGCCCGCCCATCCGATCCACCCTGCAGCCATCCGCCGCTCCGTAGAATCGCCTCCACCCGAGCCAACACCTGGGGACGCGAAACTTCAATTTTATGCCCTTTC
Organism: uncultured Solibacteraceae bacterium; assembly: GCA_964500255.1. Taxonomy (GTDB): domain Bacteria; phylum Acidobacteriota; class Terriglobia; order Bryobacterales; family Bryobacteraceae; genus F-183. The sequence continues at coordinate 23,934 of CAZCPL010000021.1, forward strand.
GCAGCCAGCAGCGCCAACGTATCCGGAGATATCCCGCGCTCGAATTCCAGCCGATCCGGCATCCACTGATGATGAAACCGCGGAGCATCCACCGCATCCTGCACATTCATTCCAAAATCCACCACATTCAAAATCACCTGCAGAACCGCCGTGATGATCCGCGAACCGCCCGGCGCTCCCACAGCCATAAAGAACTCGCCGTCTTTGGTCAGGATCGTCGGCGTCATCGAAGACAGCGGACGCTTGCCCGGCTGAATCGCATTCGCTTCGCCTTGAATCAACCCAAACATGTTCGCAACCCCGGGCTTCGCCGCGAAATCGTCCATCTCGTTGTTCAACAGAAAACCCAACCCTGCAACCGTCACCCCATTCCCATAGCCACCGTTCAATGTATAGGTCAACGCCACGGCATTGCCTGCCGTATCCACTACGTTGAAATGCGTCGTCTCCGTACTCTCGCCCAGAATCGGACGCCCCGGTCGTACTCTCTCACTCGGCGTCGCCTTGTCGCGGTCAATCGTCTCACGAAGCCGCTTCACATAGGACGGCTGCAACAGTCCAAACACGGGGATTTTCACAAAATCCGGATCCCCAAGATACTCGCTGCGATCCGCATAATAGCGGCGCATCGTCTCCGCGACATAGTGGATCGAAGCCGCCGACTCAGGCCCAGTCTTCTCATAATCTGAACCTTCGAGCATGCCCAGCATCTGCAGAATCCCAATGCCGCCCGACGATGGCGGAGGCGCAGTGATCACACCATAGCCCTTGTATTTGCCCTCCAGCGGCTTCCGCTCGACAGCCTGATAACCCTTCAAATCGGCGGCCGTGATGTGCCCGCCGTTCTTCGCCATCTCCGCTGCCAAAATCTTCGCGGTCACGCCTTCGTAGAAATCTTTCGATCCCAGCGCAGAAATGCGCGCCAGCGTCTTGCCCAACTCCGGCTGCATCAGTTTGTCGTCAGGCTCGTAATAAGCGCCCCCCTTCAAGAAGATCCGCTTCGATTCCGCAAACTGCCCCAATAGCTTCGTTGAGCCTTCGCCTTTCAACGATTGCGACAGAGCATAGGACACAGGGAACCCTGCGGAAGCCAATCGCACTGCGGGTGCGAGCAGCTTCGCCCAAGGCAGCTTGCCGTATTTCCTGTGCGCCAGCTCGAGTCCGCGAACCGTGCCCGGAACCCCCGCCGCGCGCCATCCCACAAGGCTGTCGCGAGTGACCTTGCCCAGTTCGTCAAGGTACATATCGCGCGTCGCCGCCGCCGGTGCCTTCTCGCGAAAGTCAATGAAGGTGCTGCGCCCATCGGACTGCCGCACCAGCATAAATCCCCCGCCCCCTAAGTTGCCCGCATAGGGATGTGTCACCGCCAACGCAAAGCCCACGGCAATCGCCGCATCCACCGCGTTGCCACCCTGCTTGAGGATGTCGAGCCCGACATCGGTGGCGATCGGCTCTTGCGCCGTCACCATCGCGCGCCTTCCGCGCACAGGCTCGCGTGCCATCAGCGTCGCCGCCAGGAAAATCGCAAGAAAAAGCCGCATCCTAGAATTGTAGTTGCTCGTTGACCCAACTCGGCCGCATCCGCGAAACGCACAGAAATGCCCCTATTTTCCACATCTTTTCCAGAATAGACGTCTTTTGTGTGTTTGACATCACGAACGCGTTCGGCTATGATCGAGTTCATATGGCAGATATGGAACTTGGCCGCAGGGAGAGGGCCAAGATCGCAAACGAAGAGCGGATCCGCAAGGCGGCCGCAAGACTGTTTCGCAAACAAGGATTTGAGAAGACAACCATTCGTCAGATAGCAAAAGCAGCTGACTTGGGGCTTGGAACCGTCTACAATTACGTCGACGACAAGCACGGTCTGCTCGACATGATCTCGAAGGACGACATAGATAGAGTAACCCGGGAAGCGTTCGATACGCTCCCCGTGAAGGCCCCCGTGATGGAATCGATCCTTCACATCTTCCGCGCTCTCTATGCGCATTATCAACGCCAGCCCGATCTCGCGCTCATCATCGTGAAAGAACTCACCTTTTCGAAAGACGACAAGCGCAAACCCCGCGTCAGCCGTTACGAGGAATTCAACACCCGTATCGCCATCATCTTCGAACTCGCGCAGAAACGCGGCGAACTCGGTGAGCACTTCCATGCAAGCGAAGCCGCTTCGCTCCTCTACGGCAGCTATTTCTTTCAACTGATCGTCTGGCTCAGCGGAGGCATGACCTACGATCAGGCGGTCGAATCCTTCCGCCGCTCACTACACCTGCAGTTGCAAGGCCTCCGCCGCCATCGATAGACCCACATGAATATCCTGATCGCCGGAGCCACCGGATCGGTCGGCCGTGAACTGGTGGCTCTCGCCAAAGCAGCGGGACATCGAGTCTCCGCACTTGCACGGCATGCCGCAAAACTGCAGGATGTGGTCGATCGCGTGATTCCCTTCGATGCCACTGCAGGCATCCCCGAATTGTCGGGGCACGATGTCGTGATCTCCGCGCTCGGTGCGCCCATAGCCTTTGGACACAAAGACCGTCGCCCCTTTCGAACCGTGGATTTTGCGGGCAATCTCAATCTGCTCAAAGGTGCGAAGCGCGGCGGTGTGCAGCGCTTCATCTACGTTTCGGTGCACGTCGAAACCGGATACGCCACCACTTCGTATGTCCTCGCGCACGAAGAATTCGTCAACGCCCTGCAATCCGCCGACATCGGGAACACCATCGTCCGCCCCACCGGAATCTTCTCCGCGTTCGACGATCTCATCCCCATGGCCCGACGTGGCCTGATGATGGTGCTCGGCGACGGAACCGCACGTTCGAACCCGGTCCATCCAGCCGACGTCGCCCAAGCCTGTCTCGACTGCATTGTCACCGGTCCCGCCGAACTCAACATCGGCGGACCCGACATACTCACCCGTCGCCAAATCGCGGAACTCGCCTTCGAGGCGGTCGGCAAGCCACCTCGTATCGTCAAGGTTCCCGCCTCGGCGATGGACTTCGGTGCCTACGTCGTCAGAATCGCAAACCCCAGGCTCGGCGAAATGCTCGCCTTCGTCAGCCGCGTGGCAACCGTCGATTGCATCGCGCCCCGGCTTGGAAAACAAACGCTGGCGGATTATTTCAAAGCCTCTACAACGCCTCCAGAAATCTTGTCGTAATCAGCCTTCGTTCACAATGTTCCTCAATGAGCACAATCAGTGAGCGCCTCAGATCTTCAGCAGTCTTCTTCGTCCAACCCTCAGTGGGGATCTCCGCCACCGGCATCCGCATCATTGCCGCTGCGATTTCACGCGAAGCATTGCTGATCGGGACATCCGGCAAAAACCCCTGCAACCGCACAGACCATAGCGCAAAGTAAGTAAGCGACTTCCAAATCGATTCAGGCGGCGATCGCTCAAGATCCGTCATCACAGCCAACAACAGCCGAAAGTACTTCTCATTGACCTCGTCGGCAGGCAACAGCAACTCCGTCACTTCCGCGATAAAATCCAATGCCAGCGAGTGGTCGAAGCTCGCCGAAGAAAAATGCGAGCGAATCAACTCCGCCGAATCGATCCGCACCAGATCGCGATTTTCCCTCTGAAAATACGACAACCGAACATGAGACAGCCGTTCCAACCCGGCGCCGTATCCGGACTTCGGTTTGCGCGCACGGTTCGCCACCCCGCGCAGCTTGCCGCTCTCGCGAGTCAAAAAACTCACAATCAGATCGGACTCTTTGAGGGGATACGTGCGAAGAATCAGGCTTTCGCCCACATACTGGCCCACTGGTAGATCAGCATCAGACTAGCATCAATTCAGATAGAATCGAACCACCTCAACGCCACGCGAATCCATCCAAGGAACAGTGCTGGACGCTTCTGGATCATCCGTTCCTAAGGCCACAGTCTCCGCCACTGACCTGGACAGCAATCTGATCGCGCGCGAAGGAAGGTGTTTCCACCACGAGCGCGTCAGTGTTCGTGGTCGGTATCCCAAGGCGCTCTCTTAAGTCAGTCACAAGGCCATGAAGGCGAAGGCATTGCGCTAGTACAGCTAGTGCAAACCAAACGTCCCGATTCATGGGGCTCGCTTTACTAGGTTTCAACTGATCCAGGGATATCGCAAAGCCGGACGCCCAGCCGACTCGCGCACCGCAACCGCGCGGTTCAACCCATTGAAGCAGGAAGCGAATCGGTCACTCGTCCTCAAGTAGATCAGCGTTTCTTCAGCGTATCTAGCCGAGTCCGCAACTCAAGCAGCGTCCGCTGAAAGCCCGCACTCGCCGATATCATCTGCGCTGTCGGAGCCATATCCGCCTCATCCGCGATACTCATCACATTCAGAAAGTCCCCAGCCAGCGATGCAAGCGTCGGATTCGTCGAAGCCGCACCGCCTCTGCGGCGTCCGCCGCCCCCTTGACCCTCGATCGCCGAAAGAGCCTCAACATCATCGGGCCGCTCACGCTTCAACTGCTGAATCTCACGCTGCATCTCGCGAATCTTCACAATCGACAGATAACTCTGCAGCGCGAGATCATGCGTCTTCGCCAACGCCAACGCCGTTGTCTTCACTCGCGGATCCATCTTCACCACCAGCTTCTGCGATCCGACCAATGCTCCGTCCACAGTCAGCTTCACCGTATACTCACCCGCCCCCGCCAACGGACCCTGCGGACCCGGAGGCGTATCGCCATAGATCGCCGCAATCGGATACGACTGCGCGAAACCTTCCAGAGGGCCATATCGCAGATCCCAAACCCAGCGCTGCATTCCAGCGTCCACACGAAGCGAAGTAGCTTTCCTCACCCAATACGAAGGATGCGGCAAACTCTTTTCATCTGGCCGCGAATCCGGCTTGCCGCTCTCATAGCGGCGCGCCAAGCGACCTTGCCTGTCGACAATCTCAAGAACAACGCTGCGAGCCGCGGCAGGCAGCCAGTAGTTCACAATCGCCCCAGTCGGCGGATTCTGCCCCATCGGTTCTTCCGGCGGAATCGGCGTGTCGGTATTCAAAGAACGCCGCACACGCCACGCCTGCTGCGGTGCATACAACACCGGTGCGTTCATCTTCGAAGCATCGAGTTGACGCAGATGTGTCACATCGTCCAGGATCCAAAACGAACGCCCATGCGTGCCCACAACAACATCGTCCTCATGAATCACCAGATCGCGAATCGATGTCGCCGGCATGTTCATCCGCAGCGAATGCCAATGGTCGCCATCGTCGATCGAGAAATACACCGCGCGCTCCGTGCCCGCATACAGCAGGCCTTTGCGCTTCGGATCTTCACGCACCGTGTTCACCGTCTCGTGCGCAGGGATGCCATCCACAATCAGCTTCCACGTCTTGCCGCCATCGTGCGTTCGATAAACATACGGATGCAAATCGTCAAGCCGTAGCTTGTTGATCGCCGCATAGGCCGTGTTGTTGTCGAAGTGCGAGGCATCCATCATCGACACCTTGTTCCACGATTTCAATTCAGGCGGAGTGATGTTTTGCCACGTGGCACCGCCATCGCGCGTGATTTGGATCAACCCATCGTCAGTGCCGACCCAGATCGTGTTGAGATCCTGCTGTGAGGGCGCGATGGTGTAAATCACTCCGCGGCGCGCCATCGTCGCCATATCGGCAGTCTTGTAAACGCCAACGCTGTCGGGCACATCGTACTTCTCTCGCGTCAGATCAGGCGAGATCACAGACCAACTCTCGCCGCCATTCAACGTCTTGAACAGCACATTGCCCGCATAGTAAAGCGTCTTCTTGTCGACCGGCGAAAACAACACCGGCGCAGTGCGCACAAATCGATACTTCCCACTCCGCGCCACCTCAGGCCCGACGTTCTGCACCTGCCCGGTGCGTCGATCGAACCGCGTCACCTTGCCGCCAAAGATAATGTCCGGATTCAAAGGATCCGGCGCGACGTAGCCGTACTCTTCAACGCCCACCGTCTGCCAATCGCGCCACGTCACCGCACCATAGTCGCCACGGCTCGCCACCGCGGCGGATCCCGATTCCTGCTGGCCGCCATAAACCCAATACGGAAAGCGATTGTCCGTGCTCACGTGATAAAACTGCGCGGTCGCCTGGTTATACCAACTGCTCCACGTATCGCCGCCATTCACCGTGATCGTTGCGCCTTGGTCGGTCGCAAACAACATCACCTCCGGCTGATCGGGGTGGATCCAGATGCGATGGTAATCGTCGCCGCCCGGCGCGCCTTTGAAGGAGTCGAAGGTCTTGCCACCATCGCGCGAAATGTAAGCCGCCGTGTTCGCCGCAAAAACAATTTCGGGGTTCTTCGTGTGAACCCGAATCTCTGCGAAATCGCTGCCCCGGCCCCATGTGCGAGCCTCATTGCTGACACGACGCCAGTTCTCACCGCCATCGTCGCTGCGAAAAATGCCGCCATATTGTGGATCCGCATCCACCGTCGCGTAGAGGATATTGGGATTCGAAAGCGCGATCCCAATGCCAATGCGTCCAAGCCCTTGCGCGATCGTCGGCAAGCCTTGCGTCAGTTTGCGCCACGTCGTGCCGCCGTCAACCGACTTATACAATCCACTCTCAGGACCCTGCCACGCCCCGTTTTCCCAAGGCCCTTGGCGTCCCGCCCAAAGATCCGCATAGAGGATCCGCGGATTCGAGGGGTCGAATTCCACCTGCACCGCGCCTGTATTCTCATCCTTGTACAGAACCCGTTCCCAACTCTCGCCACCATTCAATGACCGATACACACCGCGCTCTGTGTTCGGTCCATAAGGATGCCCAAGAGCCGCGACATAGACGCGGTTGGCATCGTAAGGGTCAACGGTGATGCCGCCGATCTGTTGCGCGTCCTTCAATCCAACGTTGCGCCACGTCTTTCCACCGTCAGTGGATTTGTAGATGCCATCGCCAGTCGAAAGATCGGGACGCTGCAAGCCTTCGCCGCTGCCTACGTAGATCACGTTGGGATTCGAAGGAGCCACTGCGATGTCTCCGATCGACCCCGTCGGTTGGCTATCGAAGATCGGATGCCAAGTCCGCCCGTAATCGGTCGTCTTCCACACGCCGCCGTTGTTGACGCCGATGTAGAAGAGTCCTGGTTGAGACGGCACGCCGACCGCGCCCACCGTGCGCCCCGCGCGAAACGGACCGATGCAACGCCAGCGCAAGCTCTGCCAGGCCTGCGGCGTCACTTGTGCGAGAAGGGATGTGGCAAGGGAAAGAAGAAACAGCAACCGGATCATAATTGCTGTTCATGTTACCAGGATGACCCCGCTTTCGGAGTTCATGCGGACTCCTATACGGCGCGCTCGAAAAACAAAGTGGGTGGTATTCAGTACAGTCCCATCGACATCACCGGCACGGGGACAAGACTGCTGCAAGGCGCCGGCTTTCGATTCTACGGCACCACCTACAACTCGACGGTGGTGAGCACCAACGGCAATATCCAATTCGGTTCGAACTCGGTTGCCTATAACTACACGTCACTACCGGCCTCGGGTTTTGGCCCCACAATCTTCGCATACTGGCACGATCTACTCTTCGGCGGCGCACCACAGGGAGTCTAGAGAAACCGTCGTCAATGTACAACTGTTGTTGGAACATTCGACAGGCCGTATCCTGACGCAATACAACAATACTGGTTTCAATGATCTCTTTGGACCCTTTGATTTTTCAGGAACCATCGGCATCCAACAAGGCGGAGTTAATGGTTCCTCGCCGCAGTGGAATGGTGGCGGGAACAATGTGCCGTATTGCGGCACCATTCTGTTTACCCCTCCATCGGCGGTGCCCGAGCCAAGCACCTACGCGTTGATGAGGGCCAGTCTCGTTGTCCTGTCAGTGCCGGGTCGTAGCCGACGGCGAAAGCTCTAAGCCACCCAAGGGGCTTCGGGCAAAGCATACGGATCTGTGTGCCGAACGACCGCAGCCCCTTCCGGACAACTCGTGAAATACCCATGCTGTCTACGGAACGGATTCCGCTCCGCGCGCTTGGCAACATACATCTCCGACGAACTATAGGGATCCGCCGTGTAGTTGCGAATCGCATTCTGCTCGGCACGAAGGGCCTGCTCAATCGCATCCGGATTGTTCGGCCCGTCATAAGTAAAGCGGTCGCGGGGCCAACAGATGGCCTCGCGATGCAAGTGAAAGCGGTCCTCTTTGAATCCCCAACTCACCAGCGTCACGTGCTGCGGATACGCGCCCGTATACTCTCTAAATCGACAGATGCCGAACAGCAGATTCTCAAAGCTATCGCGTGCGAACTCTTCGGTGATCGCTCTCCGCGCGACTTCCGGGGCAGACCACCACTCACGCAACTCGGCAATCGCGAAGTACGATTGCGCCTCACTCCGCGGACCCGCCTCAACACGCGACTGTCCGCCGCTAAAGATCAACAACGCTTCCGGATCCGCGGCCGCCAACTCAACGCCGCGCTGTACATGCCGGATGTAATGCTTCGGCTCGCCTTTTTGAAAGTCGAGCAGCATCCACGAAGCGTCGGCTTCGATATCGTCGAAACACCGCAAAATCGCATGTCCCGCCACAATCACCGCGTGACGCATCAAGCCCGCTGCGCTCCAGGCTTGCCCGATTCCACCACAAACGTTGCGCGCGTCGTCACCGGTGCGCCTTCTATCGAGACCTTCTCCACAACGCGATATTCCGAAGTCCACTGCTTCGGCGTCAGCTTGCAACGCACGTAGCCGCGCTGCGCGTTGAAGAACTTCACCTGCGGATTCTCTGGAAGTGTCGCCTGTGTCCGCTCGGTAGTGTCTGAGCCATCGCCGCCGGATGAAATCGAAGTCCCAACGAATTCTGTGCCCACGATGGGCTTCGCAGTATTGCGCCAGTCTTCGCGAAGATCGGCAACCCAGTTCGTATGAATGTCTCCGGTGATCACAACCGGATTCGATGGCTTCTGTTCCGCGAAGTAGCGCATCATGCGCACCCGCGCCGCCTCATAGCCGGCCCACTGATCCATCGGGAACGATTCACCATCGCCCGCCTTGCGATCGACCTTGGTCATCATCACCTGGTTGGCGAGTACATTCCAGTTCGCCTTCGATGACTTCAGTACGCCCTTCAGCCACTCTTCCTGTTGCGGACCAAGCATTGTCGCTTTCGGATCGAACACCGCCTCGCACGGTGCTTTGTCGCCGTCATTGCAGGGCTGATCGGTACGATACTGCCGTGAGTCGAGCACCGCGAAATGCGCGAGCGATCCAAAGCGAAAATCCCGGTACAACTGCAGCTTCGAGCCCTGCGGCATCGATGTGCGCCGAAGCGGCATGAACTCGTAATACGCCTGATACGCATTGGCGCGGCGCTCGAGAAACGCCTGCCGCGTCTGCTTGTCCTCTGGGATGTCTCCCGCGTAGTTGTTGTCGACTTCGTGATCGTCCCACGTGACGATCCAAGGGAACAGTCGATGCACCTCACGCAAGTTCGCATCGCTGCGATAGAGTGCATAACGGTTGCGATAGTCGGTGAGAGAGTTGATCTCTTTGCCCGTATGTTTGCGGACGCGCCCATCCACGCCTTCGCGTTCGTAAATGTAGTCGCCGAGATGCACGACGAGATCCAGATCCTGCTTCGCCATATCTTTGTAGGCCGTGTAGTAACCGGTTTCCCAATGCTGGCAGGATGCGAAGGCAAAGTTCAGTTGTGCATTCTTGTCGTTGGCCGCTGGCGCGGTCTTGGTGCGTCCAACGGCGCTCACTTCCCTGCCCGCTCGAAAGCGATAGAAGTACCAGCGATTGGCATTGAGCCCCGTGACGTCGACGTGTACCGAATGGCCAAGTTCCGGAGTGGCGAAGGTCGAATCCTTGCGCACGATGCTCGTCATCTTCTCGTCCGTTGCTACTTCCCACTGCACTTGTACGCGATCTTTGGCCCATGAGTCAGTGGCCGCAGGCGTGAGCCGCGTCCAGATCACAACGGCACCCGGCAGCGGATCTCCCGACGAAACGCCCAGCGCGAACGGATCGTTCTTGAAGCCAGGCTGCGCGAAATACATGCCCCGCGCGCCCTCGGGCATAGTGAGTGGAAGCAGCGAAGCTCCGGCGACAAGGAATCTTCGGCGTGTCAGTACGTGCGACATAGTTCTCTCATTGTAGAAAAGCATTGTGAGAACATGAAGACAATGAGTGAAACTCTATCCGATATCGGCCTCGTTGGCCTTGCCGTGATGGGCCAGAATCTCGCCCTGAATATTGCCGATCATGGTTTTCGCATCTCGGTGTACAACCGAACCACAGAGACGATGGAGAAGTTCGTTGCATCGAACCCCAATACTCCAGGTGGACTGGTTGGCCAGAAGACCGTTGAAGAATTTGTGAAGTCGCTCAAGCGACCGCGCAAAATGATCATTCTGGTCAAGGCGGGTGGCCCGACGGATGCTGTGATCAACAGCCTGCTGCCCTTTCTCGAACAGGGCGACATTGTTATCGATGGCGGCAACGCTTTGTGGACGGACACCATTCGTCGTGAAAAAGAACTCGCTGCCAAAGGCTTCCGCTTTATCGGATCCGGCGTCTCGGGCGGAGAAGATGGCGCGCGTTTTGGCCCCTCGCTGATGCCCGGCGGAGACCCGGAAGCTTACAAGGAGATCGAATCGATTTGGACGGCGATCGCCGCCAAGGTCGACGCCGCGACCGGCAAGCCGTTGATGGGTGCAACGCCCGGCAAGCCTGTGATTGGTGGCGTTCCTTGCACCACCTACATTGGCCGCGACGGCGCGGGTCATTACGTCAAGATGGTTCACAACGGCATCGAGTACGGCGACATGCAGATGATCTGCGAAGCCTACGCTTTGATGACCGGCGTGCTCGGGATGTCTGCCGATGAGTGCGGCGATGTGTTCGCCGAGTGGAACCATGGTCCACTGGATTCGTTCCTCGTCGAAATCACTGCCGACATTCTGAAACAAAAGGATCCGACGACTGGCAAGCCATTTGTGGACATCGTGCTCGATGCCGCGGGTCAGAAGGGCACTGGCAAGTGGACCTCGGTCAACGCGCTCGACATGGGCGTTCCGGCTCCCACTGTTGCGGAAGCTGTGTTCGCACGCTGCCTCAGCGCGGTTAAGGAAGAGCGCGTCTATGCGTCCGGCCATCTGCCGGCTCCCGTCGCGCCGACCACTGCGCTGAATAAGAAAGAGTTCCTCGCGGCGATTCACGACGCGCTGTACTGCTCAAAGATCTGCGCTTATGCACAGGGCTTTCAGTTGATGCGCGAAGCGCAGAAGGAATACAAGTGGTCGCTCGACTTCGGATCGATCGCGCAGATCTTCCGCGGCGGCTGCATCATTCGCGCGCGCTTCCTGCAGAAAATCACAGAAGCCTACGAGCGCGATGGCGGACTCGTGAACCTGTTGCTCGATCCGTTCTTCTCGAGCGAAATCGAACGGACACAAGGCAACTGGCGCAGCGTCATCTCTACGGCCGTGCTGCATGGCGTTGCGGCCCCAACGTTCACTTCGGCCCTGTCCTATTACGACGGATATCGATCCGCGAGGCTGCCGGCAAACCTGTTGCAGGCGCAGCGCGACTACTTCGGCGCGCATACCTACGAACGGGTGGACGCGCCCCGCGGCAAGTTCTTCCACTTGGATTGGCCTGAACCAGGCCGTCCGCAATCGGAAGCCTAGTTCTGCGAAATTCAGTTTTGTAAGGATGCGGTGCGTGGGCTGCTCGCCTGCGCACTTGCTTCTTGCTTTGAGCCTCTTCCCTCCCAGTCACCGGTGAGCCGCTTGTCCGCTTCACCAAGCCTCAACACGCGGTGCTCTTCCTGACCAGCGCACAAGCTTGCGGCCCCGCACTGCCGCGATCTAGTTCCGCACGGTTGTCTCCCGCCGAACGGCCGCTTGCGCACCGTTCTTCAGCTTTTCCGCCACCGCGAGGAACTCCCTCTCTCCAGAGCTCAGATAGGCATCCGCCAACTGACGAGTCCGATTCCAGTTTCCCCTCAAATACTCCGCTTGCGCGGCCATGAGCAGAACCTTTGGAATCTCCTTACCTGCATTGCTCAGAGCCTCCACGGCTTCATCGATCAATAGCTTCTGACCCAGCAAACTCATGCCAAGCGCATGCAAAAGCCTTCCGTTCGAAGGCGCGTACTTCAAGCCGCGTCGCGCGATCTCTTCGCCGTGGGCATGGTTGCCGAGTTGCACTTCCATCGCAGCCCAATTCGCGGCTGCTCGAGTGTGGCGCTCGTCGATCTTCAATGCCTTGTCAAAGTGCTTCGCCGCGCCCTTCCAATCTTTCGTATTGGCGTACCACAAACCATAGTTGAACTCGCGCTCGGCCTTGCCGTCTGGATCCGCACGCAAGCTTTCCACCGACACCACAGCCGGGGGACCGGCGGCCTGACGAGCGATACCCGCTGAGACCCGGATCTCGACCGGAGCAAAGCTACCGCTCTGCATGCCGGATGTCCCCACGACAGTTCCGCGTTCATCGACTACGCGGATATTCACGTAGCCTTGCGGCAGATTGTGCAATTCGAAGCGACCATTCGAGCTCACGGAGATACGCTGATCGGGCATGCCGCCCGTTCCCGAACTGACCTCGATGGTGAACTGCGACGGGTCAACGCCCGCTCTGGTTTGAATCACGCCGCTACCGTTAAAACTGGTGAACTGCGCCAACGCGCAGACACACGTACACACTACGGACAGCACGCCATGGCGTGTGTTCATAAAATCCTCCTGAGAATATTGCTGGAAAACCGGGACTGGCTGAGCAGCCAGGATCAACAGAGGCCGACGGCTCGTCGATGACAGTTCATCGAAGCGTCGTCGTCACGGGCTTCCATTTAAATTGTGCTGGATCTTCTCTTCAAGGAGATGAATAACGAACGAAGAATGCCTTACGAGGGAAAAACGAGGTGGATCGGGCTGTGACCCATTTTCAGCTTATCGTCAATTCCGGCAAGAGTCCAATCGAAAGAATGAATGAGCCCAATATCAGGCGTGCCGCGATGCGACACAAGAGAGTGGTCCATGAGAGAATAGGATTTACTCCTCAGCTTCCTGTTCTTCTTCACCCATGGACTCGTTTCAACAGACACTTTTCAAGCTCAAGAACTACTGGGCCGAGCGCGGCGCCATCATTCAAGAACCATACGATGTCGAAGTCGGTGCCGGCACGATGTGTCCGGAAACGTTTCTGCGGGTGCTGGGGCCGAACCCGTATCGCGTCGCGTATGTGCAGCCGAGCCGGCGTCCGGCGGATGGGCGCTATGGCGAGAATCCGAACCGCTTGTACAAGCACCAGCAGTTGCAAGTCATCCTGAAACCGGCGCCTGAGGATGTTCTCGAACTTTACTTGGGCAGCCTCGAAGCGATCGGCATCGATCTCACCAAGCACGACATCAAGTTCGAAGAAGACAACTGGGAATCGCCGACGCTCGGAGCATGGGGCATCGGTTGGCAGGTGATGCTCGACGGCATGGAAGTCACGCAGTTCACCTACTTCCAGCAGTGCGGCGGCATCGATCTCGATCTGGTTCCGGCCGAGATCACTTATGGGCTCGAGCGGTTGGTCGCGTTCCTGCAAGGTGTCGAAAGCGTTTACGACATTGAATGGGCACCCGGTGTGAAATACAGCGCCGTGCGTTTTGCGGACGAACAGCAATTCAGTGTTTACAACTTTGAAATGGCCGATGTGGCCATGTTGTGGAAGCTCTTCGATCTGCACGAGGCCGAATGCCAGCGTCTGATCGAGGCGTACGAAGGGTATGAGGACAAGTCCCGCTTCCCGGTGTTGCCCACTTACGATCAAGTGCTGAAGTGTTCGAACATTTTCAACCTGCTGGACGCTCGCGGCGCGATCTCTGTGACCGAGCGCGTGGGTGTGATTGGACGCGTCCGCAAACTGGCGGTTGGCGTGGCGAACTTGTGGCAGGCGCAACAGACCTTGAAATTGGAGGTTGCGTAAATGAACTTCCTGCTTGAGATCGGTTGCGAAGAGATTCCCGATTGGATGATTCCTGCGGCGCTCGAGAGCTTGCGCGAGCAGACGCATAAGCTGATTGGCGAACAGAAGCTCGACGGTTCGATTGTGCTGCTCGATGCATCCCCGCGCCGCCTGGTGATGCGCGTGGACGGACTGATGGAACGTCAAGCCGATAGCGAAGAGTTGGTGATGGGTCCGCCGAAGTCCGCTGGTGCGGGAGCGGCGACGGGATTCGCCAAGAAGATGAGCATCACGGTTGATCAGTTGTCGACCGCGAGCACGCCGAAGGGCGAGTACTTCAGCTTCACCAAAAAGGTGGCTGGCCGCAATACGGAAGAGATTCTCGCCTCGAGATTGCCGGGCATCGTTCAGAAGATCTACTTTCCGAAGACGATGTTCTGGACGGGCAAGGGCGGTCCGCGATTTATTCGTCCGATCCGCTGGATTGTTGCGCTTTTCGGCGACAAGGTTGTGAACTTCGAACTCGCGGGAGTGAAGAGCGGCAACGTGTCGCAAGGCCATCGCCGTTTGGGATCCGCTTGCGTGCCCGTCACCATCGAGAACTACATCGAAGAGTTGCGCAAGAACGCGGTGATTGTGATTGCCGAAGAGCGGCGAGCGAAGATCCGCGCGGGTTTGGCGACTCTCGGCGTGAAAGTCAAAGAAGACGCGAAGCTGCTTGAGACGCTGACCTTCATTACGGAAATGCCGACGCCGATCGTTGGCTCGTTCGATCCGCAATATCTGGAACTGCCGTCTGAAGTGCTGGTGACGGTGATGCGGCATCACCAGAAGTATTTCTCGTGCGAGAGCGCAGATGGCATGCTCGCGCCGAACTTTGTGGCTGTCATGAATACGTCCGGCGATCCGGATGGATTGGTGCGACAGGGCAACGAGCGAGTGTTGCGCGCGCGGTTCAACGATGCGAAGTTTTTCTACGGTGTGGATCAGCAGCGCAAGCTTGCCTATCGTGTGGAAGACCTTGGCAAGGTGACGTTCCAAGCCAAGCTTGGCTCGTATCTTGAGAAGACGCATCGCGTCGTCGATCTCGTCAAGGAGCTCGGCGGCAACGCTGACGCGCAACGCGCGGCTCTGCTGTGCAAGTCGGACTTGACCACGGAGATGGTCAAAGAATTTACCGATCTGCAAGGCATAGTCGGCGGACTTTATGCCAAAGTGCAAGGCGAACCGGAAGCGGTTTCGCGCGCAGTTTACGAACACTACAAGCCGCTGAGCATGGAAGACACGGTCCCTTCGACACAAGAAGGTTTGATTGTTGCGTTGGCCGATAAGCTCGACACGTTGCGCGGTTGTTTTGCGATCGGGCTGATTCCAACCGGTTCGAAGGACCCCTTCGGACTTAGGCGTTCTGCACAGGGTGTCGTGAAGATACTCGTCGAGGGCAAGCAGAAGTATGAACTGAAGTGGCTCTGCGGCGAGGATCCCGTCCTGCATGAGTTCATGCTCGATCGTGTGCGCTATTACTTCCGCGATGTACGCGGTTTCAAGTACGACGAAGTGAACGCGGTGTTGGCGTCGAAGTTCAGCGATTTGGCGGATGCTGACGTGCGCCTTGTAGCGCTGCAGGCGGTGCGTCCGACCGAGAACTTCGAGCCGCTGGCGGCAAGCTTCAAACGTATTCAGAACATTCTCAAGCAGGCGGAGTTTACGCCTGTGGCAGCCGTCGATGTGGCGCTGCTCGAAGTGGGTCCGGAACAGGATCTGCACCAACAGTTTATTGAGGTCAGCGCTCGCGCGAAAGACCTCGATTATCTTCCCGCACTCGAAGCCGTCGCCACGTTGCGTCCGGCTGTCGACCGGTTTTTCGACAAGGTTCTGGTGAACGCTCCGGATGCGCTCGTGCGCCAGAACAGGTTGACGTTGTTGAATGATTTGCTCACCGGGTTTTCCACTCTGGCGGACTTCTCGGAGATCGTCGTATCCAGCTAAGTGAAAACCAGCCAGTAACTTTACACAGGAGAGTTGATGAAGAAGTACGTATACTCCTTCGGCGGCGGAACTGCCGACGGCAACATCAAGATGAAAGAGATCCTCGGCGGAAAAGGCGCAGGCCTCGCCGATATGTCGAGCGCCGGTTTGCCAGTGCCTCCGGGCTTCACGATCTCGACCGAAGTCTGCACGCTGTTCTTTGAGAACAACCGTCAGGTTCCGGCGGATGTCGCCAAACAGACTCGCGAAGGCATCGCGATTCTTGAGAAGCAGATGGGCCAGAAGCTCGGCGATCCGAAGAACCCGCTCTTGTTGAGCGTTCGCAGCGGTGCCAAGTTCTCGATGCCGGGCATGATGAACACCATCCTGAACCTTGGCATGAATGACGCGACGGCCGCCGGTTTGGCGGAGAAGTCGGGCAACGCCCGCTTCGCCTACGACTGCTATCGCCGTTTTATCCAGATGTTCGGTCAAGTTGCCTTGAACATCGAGATGGAACACTTCGATCATATCTACGACACCCGCAAGGCGAAGAAGAAGACGAAGAACGACACCGATCTCACGGCAGAGGACTTGCAGGCGATCATCGCCGACTACAAGAAGCTGGTACTCAAAGAAACGAAGAAGCCGTTTCCGCAAGATCCGATGGTGCAGCTCGAAATGTCGCGCGACGCGGTGTTTAGCAGCTGGTGGAATCCGAAGGCCGCCTACTATCGCAAGATGGAAAAGATTCCGGACGAAATCGGCACCGGTGCGACCGTTCAGGCGATGGTGTTCGGCAACATGAGCGATGCCTCGGGATCTGGCGTGGGCTTCACGCGCGACCCTGGCACGGGCGAGAAGGTTTTCTACGGTGAGTATCTGCTCAACGCACAGGGCGAGGACGTCGTTGCAGGTATCCGCACGCCGGAACCGATCTCGAAGTTGAAGACGATGATGCCGGAAGTTTACTCGCAGTTGGTGGAGATCACCAGCAACCTCGAAAAGCATTACCGCGACATGCAGGACTTCGAGTTCACGATCGAAGAAGGCAAGTTGTACATGCTGCAGACCCGCAACGGTAAGCGCACGGGCCCGGCGGCGGTTCGCCTCGCGGTGGAAATGGTCGAAGAAGGCCTCATCTCCAAAGAAGAAGCGGTGATGCGCGTGGCTCCTGCGCAGCTCGATCAGTTGCTGCACCCGGTGTTCGACGCGGCGTCGTTGAAGACCTTGACCCTCTTGGGGGCGGGTATCGAAGCTTCGCCGGGCGCGGCTGTGGGCCGTGCGGCGTTCAGTGCGGAAGACGCTGTGGCGATGAAGGCGAAGTCGAGTGCGCCGGTAGTGCTGGTCAGAAAAGAGACCACCCCTGACGACATCCACGGTATGGACGTTGCGAAGGGCATTCTCACGGCTGTCGGCGGCAAGAGTTCGCATGCCGCGGTTGTGGCACGCGGAATGGGACGCCCCTGCATTGTGGGTGCGAGCGTCATCAACATTGACGAGAAGGGTAAGAAGTTCACGGTCAACGTTGGCGGCAAAACCGTCACGGTGAAAGAGGGCGACTACATCTCGATTAACGGCACCGATGGCAAGATCTACCTCGGTGAAGCGAAGACGACGGATCCGGATCCGAACTCGGGCCACTTCGCGACGCTGCTGAAGTGGGCGGATGAGTTCCGCGGCCACTTCGGCGTTCGCGCCAACGCGGATATCCCGCGCGACGCGAAAGTTGCCCGCGCGTTCGGCGCGGAAGGTATTGGCTTGTGCCGAACCGAGCACATGTTCTTTGCCGAAGACCGCATCAAGATCGTGCAGGAGATGATTCTGGCGACCGATGAAAAGGGTCGTCGCAAGGCTCTCAAGGCATTGTTGCCGATGCAGCGCAAAGATTTCGCCGGGCTGTTCGAAGCGATGGAAGGCTTCCCCGTCGTGATCCGCACGCTGGATCCGCCGTTGCACGAGTTCCTGCCGAAGCGCGAGAACCTGATGGTGGATGTGGCGAAGTTGCCCTATGTCGACGCCAAAGAGAAGAAGCGCATGGCTGCTGAGTACGGCTTTGCGGTGAAGGACCTCAAAAAGGCCCTGCCGGCGTTGCTGCGTCGCGTGGAAGAGCTGCACGAGTTCAACCCGATGTTGGGACATCGCGGCTGCCGCCTGGGCATCACGTATCCCGAGATCACCGAGATGCAGGCGCAGGCGATCTTCGAAGCGGCCGTTCAGGTGACGAAGAAGGGCAAGAAGATTCTGCCCGAAATCATGATTCCGCTGATCGGTTCTGTGAAGGAACTCGAGCACCAGCGCAAGATCGTGGTGGATGTCGCGACCGCGGTGTTGGCCAAGGCCGGAATGCCGGACATGAAGTATATGGTCGGCACGATGATCGAGATTCCGCGCGCGGCGATGACTGCGGAGCTTGTGGCCAAAGAGGCTGAGTTCTTCAGCTTCGGGACGAATGACTTGACGCAGACGACGATGGGTCTGAGCCGCGATGACTATACGAAGTTCTCGAAGCACTATGAGGACATCAAGGTGTTCCAGGCGGATCCGTTCGCGGTGTTGGATCGCGAGGGCGTGGGCCGGGTGATCGAGTATGCCGTGAAGGCTGGCCGGTCGACGCGTCCGGATCTGGAGATTGGTATCTGCGGTGAGCACGGTGGCGAGCCGAGCTCGGTGGAGTTCTGCTACATGATCGGCATGGATTATGTTTCTTGTTCTCCTTATCGTGTGCCGATCGCGAGATTGGCTGCTGCACAGGCGGCGTTGTCGAAGGGCGACAAGTCCGAGGCGATGCGCACGGCTTAAGTTCGTGTTCTGAGAGCGCGCCCGGTGGTTCCTGAAAAGGGACTGCCGGGCGTTTTTGTTTTGTGTGATGGCCATCGGGGGTTGTCTCCTTTCTCAGGTTCGCTCGGCATTTTTTTGTTCTTCGAAGCTTGCTCGGATTGGCTTCGTTTTGCGAACTTTTTTTATCTTGCGGTCCCTTTCCAAGCACGAAGGCCACCGGGACCGAGTGGGTCCTGGTGGCCTTGGGGTTGAGTTTCGCCCTCTGCCTAATTATGACGTGCGAGCGCGCCTATACAAAATCGATCCTCGCAGGCTGCTGATAATCAAGGAGAAATAGTCCGAACCGGTTAAGCTACTGCGCTGAGTCCGCCCTTGTCGACCAAGGACAGAAGCTTGAGTGCGGCACCGGAGGGCTTCTTCTCGCCGCGTTCCCATTTGCTGACCAAGCTGGTGGTGACATTGAGGTAGTTGGCGAACACCGACTGACTGACGTGTTCCCTCTCTCGGATCGCCTTGATTTCATCCCGGTTTAAGAGGCGAACGGGAGTCAAACACGCTTCGTCGAATTCGCGCATGGTTTGGCGTGAGACTGCGCCGAGGCCGTGCAGAGCTTCCATCGCTTCATGGATGGACGCCATCGCCTCATTCCGATACTTCTTGCTATTGTTCATCCGATTTCGCTTACTTGAAGGCCCTTTCCTTAGCGATTCCAAAATTACCCCGGTTGCTCTTGGCGAAACCGTAGATGAAGAACGCCCGTTCCCCTTTGCGAAACAAGATAACCGCCAATATTGGCGTCAACCAAGCCGCTTTCAGCGCGATTCTCCGCTTCCAGTAGCGAGGCGTCGTCAATGCGTTCTTTGTTTGCGAATCTCTGAAACCAGCTTGACTTGAAAACTCGCACTCGACCTATTGTATAGCACTAGGTGCCACACTTGGAGGCGACGGCAGCCAGTTTAAGCCAACCTTAGTTGGGTTGTTTTTTCGAATTGACCGATTTGAACCTGTTTTAAGCCTACTTGCCGAAGCATTGTTCATTAGTTTCAACGGAGTCGCCGGGTAGAGTCGAGGAGCAGCGCGGGTGCCCAAGGGTCCCGTTTCAGCTCCCCGCTCATCAAACCGGACGTGCCGATTTCCAGCATCCGGCTTTCCGACAGACTTCACACAGGGCACACACGGAATCAATCGCGTTCAAGACGGTACACATCGGATTGTGAGCCGCTATGTTGATGTGACGGCGGCGAAGATAGGTCCTGGCGACGGTGCCGTACCGGAAGTAGTTGTGCCAGCCTCGCATCTTCGCATTGAGGCGGTCACGCACTTCCGGCCACGGACTCATTTCGCTCGGACACAGTTGACCCTGTTTCCACCAATAACGTGGTCCAAAGGTGTACCCAAGAAAGTCAAAGTCCTCGTTCCGGGAATCGCGTATGCTCGTCTTTTGCTCGTTCAGAGTCAGGCCGATCCGGCTCATCACCCGCTGCGTCCAATCTCGCGCCTGCTTCGCAAGTCCCTGTTCGGGAAACCTGCGGGTCAAGATCACGAAATCGTCTGCATAGGCAACGATTTCCGCTTGCAGTTCCTCACTCGTAGACGCTGCCATCTCAAGCTCCGAATCCAGTTGTCCAGATACGTCTCAGCCGC